>JALZBO010000021.1 GCA_030863545.1 Actinomycetota bacterium | reverse complement strand
GGCGAGCGACGAGCCCCACTGCCCTGCTCCCGTCTCGGTGACCAGCCGTCGTACGCCCTCCTGCTTGTTGTAATACGCCTGCGCCACGGCGGTGTTCGGCTTATGGCTCCCGGCCGGGCTGACGCCTTCGTACTTGTAATAGATCCGCGCGGGCGTCCCGAGCTGCTGTTCGAGTCGCCTTGCTCTTATCAGCGGGGTGGGACGGTACATCCGATAAAGATCGAGCACCTCTCCCGGGATATCGATCCACTCGTCGCTCGCGACCTCCTGCATGATGAGGCCCATCGGGAAGAGGGGGGCCAGATCGTCGGGCCCGATCGGCTGCTTTGTCCCGGGGTGGATCGGCGGCGACGGGGGAGTCGGCATCGACGGGATCACGTTGAACCAGGCCGTGGGGATCTGGCTTTCTTCGAGAGTGAAGTGGGTGCTTTCGGCGGGCATGGCTTGACTCCAATCTCCATCGGTCGCGGTACCAGACTCCGGAAATGTTAATGAAAGTCGGCAGCCGACGGGTCTAGCCGTTATAGACGAGAGGTGCGACCCGGGCCTAAGGGTTGGAGAAGCTTGCGGAGAACGCCTTGCGCCGGAAGTTGCGAGACTTGTGTCCCATACGTCCAGGAGGAACGCTCGGATGGCAAAAGTCAGGGTCCGGAGAGGCCGCGTCTCCGTCAGCAGCGAGCGCGTTGGTTCAACCGAAGATCGTCGTTTCCTCGAGAAGCCGAAAGTCTCGTTCGTAGACACCGACCCTTGGAGGGTGCTGCGGATCACATCTGAGTTCGTCGAGGGCTTCGACGCCCTCGCGGACATCCCCGCCGCCGTGTCTATCTTTGGGTCGGCGCGTGTGCACGAGCAGGATCCAATGTACGAAGCGGCGCGAACGACCTCTGCACTGCTGGCGAGCGCCGGTTTTGCCGTCATCACCGGCGGTGGTCCCGGGATCATGGAGGCCGCGAACCGGGGGTGCAAGGAGGCCGGCGGGCTGTCGGTTGGCTGCAACATCGAGCTGCCGTTCGAGCAGGGATTGAATCCGTTTGTCGACCTTGGAATCGACTTCAGCTACTTCTTCGCGCGCAAGACGATGTTCATGAAGTACGCGGAGGGCTTCATCTTGTTCCCCGGCGGCTACGGAACGCTCGACGAGCTATTCGAGGCTCTCACGTTGATCCAGACCGGCAAGGCCTATCACTTCCCGGTCGTGCTCTTCGGATCCGGCTACTGGAACGGTTTGATCGGGTGGCTGCAAGAGAAGGTTCTCGCCGAGGGCAAGATCTCACCCGGCGAGCTGGACCTGTTGACGGTAACGGATGAACCGAGCGAAGTGTTGGCGACGATAAAGAATGCGGTAGATAAGAAAGCGCGCGAGGGGGCGGTCAGTTGACCGAATTCAATGTGTACTGCCCTCCAATCGCCTCGTAGACGACCAGCTCCACCTCTCGGCCATCCTCCTCCCTGGTGCGAGAACCGAGCCAACGCATCCCGGCCTTCTCCATGACCCGACGGCTCGCGTCGTGATCGGGGAAGGTCTCAGCGACCACCCGCTCCACCCCCTGCTTCTCGAACATGTGCGAGATGAGCGCGCGCAGGGCCTCCGTTGCATAGCCCCGACCCCAGCACGGTTCGACCACCGAGAAGCCGACCACTACGGCGCCCGCCCTTTCGACGAATGACCCCCCTATCTCGCCGATGACGTCGCCTTCGGCCTTGCGGATCATGAAAAGGGGGCGCAGGTCCGGCTCGGGGTCGGGCAGGTTCAAGACCAGCTCCATGACTTCCATGGAGAACTGGGAGGGGTAGCCGGCAGCAAAGGTTGGTCGCGAGGGAGTACGGCCTTCCAGCAGCTGTCTTGCAATTTCCTTTTGGATTGGTCGGAGGACTAAGCGGCCCGCCTCGATATCCGTCATCCAGGGGAGGGGGTGCGGACGGTGATCCGGATCCGGTTTCCCGACGGATCTTCCACCCAAAGATCGCCTGCCGGATCGCCGTCGACGGCGACACCCCCGGCCTGCAGCCGGTCTCCAACCTCGGCAAGATCGCCGGGGGTCGGAACCTCGATCGTGAAGTGCCGCAGTCCCGCGGCCTCCAGTGGCGGGCGGGGAGCACCGCGGCCGGCCCACGTGTTGAGGCCGATGTGGTGATGGTAGCCGCCCGCGGAGACGAACGCGACTCCAAACGAACGGGACAGGCCCATGACGTCGAAGCCGATCAGGTCGCTGTAGAAATGGACGGCCTCGTCCACGTCCCGAATATGTAGGTGGACGTGTCCCATCTTCGTCGCCTCCGGCATCGGATCGTCGAGGCGATCATCTGGTTCGAGCTCGGCAAAGAGCTTCTCCAGATCGATGGGGTCTCTACCGGACCTCCAGCTCCCATCCGAGGCCCTCGCGGCGAACTCGGTCTCGGACATGAACCACGTTCCATCCTCCGGCGTCTCCGCATAGACCTCGATCCCATTGCCGTCTGGATCCCACAGGTAATCCGACTTCGTCATGGTGTGGTCGGTCGGGGAGTTCGGGTAGCCGTAGGACATGACCCTTCCGATCACCCTGGCGAGCTCGCGGCGGCTTGGGACGACGATTGCGAGGTGATACAGCCCCGTCGACCGCGCCGGAACGGGCCTCGTTGCTCCGGGATGGAGGACGACCAGGACCCTGCCTCCCACAGGGCCGAGGCGGATCTCGTTGGAGGACTTGGAGACCTGCACAAGGCCGAGGACATCCTGGTAGAAGTCGAGGGCGCGGCCTCCGTCCGTCACTGAAAGATGAACCGATCCGACCCCAGTCTCGGCTGCTATCGAGGTGTGTGAAGCTGGATTTGCCTGCGTCTTTGCCATCTGCCGCTCTTTCTCGTCGGCGCCGTAGGGGAGCTCACGGCACTCAGCGGGCCGTAGTCCTATCTAGAGCGCGCGGACGCCTTTCTTTATTCCCTCGTTCGTCGCAAGGAATCACGACGAGCTGGACCGGCCGTCGGTGCACGCTGAACGACGAGTACGGATGAATAGTCAATACGGTTGGCTAACGACATGTCGGATGGGGAAGCTGCTAGGCCTGGAAAGTGCTGCGTTCCTCAGACTTCCTCCGCCGACTCGAGGAGGTCGGAATCCCGGATCTCATCCGCCACGTCAGGGTGGGCCTCGGCCATGTGAGCATGGGCATTTGCGAGCAGCTCCGCGTCGTCCCGGCCGTTGACGACGAACCCACACTCGCAGTTGAAGCGCTTTGCCATCCCTGCCCCCTCAGCAGATCCCGACGCTGATTCTATTGTCCGCAGTCTCCCGCTTTCGGTGTCACCTCCAATCCATCCTGCAAAGCGTTGTGGTCGTCGCGGCACCACAAGGGTAAGCAGAGCTGTAGAATATATGAACACTTGTTCAGATATTTCGGGAGGAATGATTCAAGCGCTGGACGCGGTTAAGACGGCAGACTCTCGGGGCAGACCCACCCCCTCAACCCCCGAGACGGACTTCTCCGCCGTCAGGAGCCGCCTGCCTTCGAAGGAGGAGTCGGCCGAGCTCGCGAGCGTCTTTCGGATGATCGGAGACCCCACGAGGGCGCGAATCCTGTACGCCCTCCTCGATTCTGGGGAGCTATGTGTCGGCGACTTGTCCCGCGCCGTCGGGGCCTCGGACACAACGGTGTCCCACGCGCTGCGGGTTCTCCGGATGGCCGGCATCGTTCGCCGCCGGCGCCTTAGCAGGATGGCCTACTACAGCCTCCACGACTCCCACGTCTCGCAGCTTCTCCAGGTGACCTGGGAGCACCTGAAGCATTCCTGAGGTAGCCATGGCAGCCCATCTCGAGAGCCACGTAAGCATTACTCGCCGCCAACGGTCGAGGCTTCTCACCTGCTTCCTGCTTGTCGCGGCCTACTTCGTGGTCGAGCTCGTCGCTGGTCTTGCGACCGGCTCCCTATCGCTGCTTTCGGATGCTGGTCACATGCTCACCGACGCCGTAGGGCTCGGTATGGCGCTGGCCGCAGTCCACCTGTCGGCGAGGATCGATGCCACCCCGCAGCGGTCGTTCGGCTTCTACCGACTGGAGATCCTGGCCGCCCTCGCCAACGGCATCCTCCTCGTCGGGGTCGCGTTCTTCGTTCTGGTCGAGGCGTACCGGCGGATCCTCGATCCGGTATTGGTCAGCGCGACGCCCATCCTCGTCGTTGCTGCCCTCGGCCTCGGCGTGAACGCGGTTTCTTACCTTTTGCTTCACACGGACGCTCAAAGCAGCTTGAACATGAAGGGCGCCTCCCTGGAGGTGCTCGCCGATGCAGTCGGATCCATGGGCGTGCTCGCCGGCGGAATCGTGCTTCGGGTGACGGGGTGGCCGTACATCGATCCGCTGGTAGGGGCGGGAATCGGCCTTTGGATACTGCCGCGGACCTACCGCATCATTAAGGAAGCGCTCCGCATCCTGGTGCAGGCGGCCCCTCCCCATCTCGACGCATACGGGCTCGAGGAGGAGCTCTCGCAGCTGGAGGGGGTGGAGGAGGTTCATGACCTGCACTTGTGGACGCTCTCGTCGGGTAAGGAGGTCGTGTCGGCCCACATCAGGGTCAGCGAAGAGGCCGATCCGGCACGAGTGATGCGAGATGCCCAGGCCCTTCTCGAGGGCAAGTATGGGCTCGTCCACTCGACCCTGCAGCTCGAGACTCCCGAGAGGGAGTGCCGAGGGTGTGGTTGGTAGAATCAGCCGCTCCTCGAAGCTATCTCGAGAAGAAAGGTTGGCCATGACCAGGGCGCTGATCGCCGCGCTAGCGATGTCCGTCGCGCTCGTCGGTTGCGAAACACCCGACCCCGAGCCGGGGGCGACCCCGACTGCTGCTGGGGAGGAGACCACCACTCCCTCGCCGACCGGGACGCCTCCCGTCCAGCTCTCCGGACAGGTAAACGATCATGGAAGCAGGGATGTCTCGGGAGAGGGGGCGGAAGCATCCTTTTATATGGAGCTCGACAACTTCTACTTCGAGCCGACGTTCGTCAAGGCAGCGCCCGGCGCCACCCTGAGGCTCGAGCTGGGGAACGAAGGAACCGCGCGGCACAGCTTCACTATGGAGTCTCCTTCCGTGGACGAGACGCTAGAGCCCGGCCAGATGAGGACCGTGGAGGTAAGGCTTCCTTCTAGCGGCGTGGTCAACTTCGTCTGCAAGTTCCACCGCGACCAGGGGATGCAGGGCGCCTTCTACTTCCAGGAGGGCTCCGCTGGTGGAGGCGCGGGAGGCTCTCCCAGCCCTCGACAGACCGGAATGTGACGGTGTCCAAAGGCGTGGCCCACTCCCGCGCATCCAGGCGAAGCCTCCGGCCAAGGGCGCAACCCCCCGATACACGTGGGGAGCATCTGCCTAAGCTGCACCGTTGACCTTAGTCGAGGCCCTGGTCCTCGGCGTCGTTCAGGGCCTTACGGAATTCCTTCCGATCTCGTCGTCGGCTCACCTCGTCTTGGTCCCACGTCTTGCGGGGTGGGCCGAGCCGAGCCTTCCGTACCTCGTGCTCCTTCACGCGGGGACGCTGGTCGCGCTGTTCACCTACTTCTGGCGCGATCTGTTGTTGACCGCCCGAGGAATGCTGCGGCCCGGGTCGGACAGGAGATTCCTCATGCTGCTGATCCTCGGCACCCTCCCCGCCGCCGTAATCGGAGCGGCCTTTGAGACGCAGTTCGAATCCGCCTTCGGCAAGCCGTTTCAGGTCGCGCTTCAGCTCGTGGCTACGGGAGTGATCCTCGTGGGTGCGGAGGCTCTTGCGAGGAGAAGGGACCGGGCGCCTCTCACCGGTGGGAACTCGAGAGTCGGCGGCGGACCTCAGGATCACGAGAATGAGGGGAACGACACTCACGAGATTGCCAAGCGGCTTTCGGGGATCGGTGCGGTTTTCGTCGGATTGACCCAGGCCTTCGCCATCGTTCCGGGCATCTCTCGTTCGGGTGCGACGATCGCGGGCGGCCTTCTCTCAGGCCTGACACGCGCACAAGCGGCGCGGTTCTCCTTTCTCCTTGCCGTCCCGATCCTTTTCGGCACCTCGGCTTTCGAAGTCCCCCAGCTCTCCGGCTCCGACATGGGGGTGGGGCCTCTTCTCGTCGGTTTTGTCGCCTCTGCTGTCAGCAGCTACGCCGCAATCGCAACCATGATCGGATACCTGCAGAGGCGGGGATTGTTCCCGTTCGCGCTTTACTGCCTGGTCGTGGGGTCGGTCATGGCGTTGCTCCTCGCCTAGCGGAAGGCGGCGGGCTCCCACACGTAACTGCCGCGGGCGGGCATACCAAAGTGGGGTTCGCGATGGCGGCCTCCGTTGCACGTGGGCCGGGCATACGAATAGCTAGATCCGGGACGCAGTTTCTGTTCCTAGCTCCCGGACGTGGTCTTCCCCCCGAAGGAAACGTCGATCGATTCCCGCGGGTGGCGTTGCTCCTGCTCGGCGAGGCCGGAAAGTGCACGGGTCTCTGCATGTGTCACGTCGCCCTGCTTGCTCAGGCTTCGAGGCCAGAGCCGGCGGGCGAGCACGACGTTGGTCTCGGCCGCGAGCAGCGTCAGCTGGGCGCCAACGTACAACCAAGACAAGAGCCCGATGACAATCGCAAAGAACCCGTAGACCTGCCCCGCGTTCCTCAGCTGGCGGCTGACGTAAAAGCTGCCGAGGTGCTGCAGGAGCGCCCATGCGACCGCCGCGAACAGTGCTCCTTTCCACACGTCTCTCCAAGAGATGGGGGCGACGGTAAGCACCCTGAACGCCACCATGAAAAGGCCGAAGTTGAGAGCAAGGGAGCCGATGAATCCTGCGAAGCGCAGAGGAATCGACCAGACGCCGCCGCTTCCTCCGGCGGCTATGCCGGAAACTAAGGTGGCGCCGATGGCGCCGCCTCCGAGCACGAGGAGCATGAGAAGGCTCCGGAGCTTCGATATCAGGAAGTTCGGGCGCTCGCTCACGGGAACGTTCCATATCTCGTCCATTCCATGCTGAAGTGCCTGGATCACTGCCAGGCCCGCAAGGAGCGTGCCGGCAATACCTATGGCGAGCGCCACGCCGCTTCCTCTTATGGACTGGATGTTCTCGCGGATCTGGTCCCCGATGATCGGAAACTGCGTGAGCACCGAGTTCACGACCCGTTGTTGAAACTCCGAGTTGCGCCCCAAGAAGAAACCGAGCGCGGTGACGAGCACCAGCAGGAGCGGAAAGAGTGAGAAGAACGCGTAGTAGGCGACGAGTGCAGCGAGGTACCCCGCTTTGTCGTCACTGAACTTCTTTGCAACGGCAAGGGGGATGGCGAGCCACCGGTGTTGCTGCTGATACCCGTCGAACCTCTCTAGAAGCGCTTTCATGTTCGCCATTGCAAATACTCTCGCTTCGCGACCTCGTCGGCTGTGCTTGCCCTGTCCCCGGGCCGCTAGAGCCCTACCCGCCGCACCGTCTCATGAAAACTACCGAGCCGGACGAAGCGAGGTTGGCGGAGCACTTCTTTTTTTCAAAAAGTTGAGAGATTGCACGTTTGGTTGGCGATTCAAAGGGTAGAAGCATCCGGATGATTCCCCTCCGACGCGAGATCCTGGGCTTCCAGCGGCGCCACTTCCGCGAAGTTCTCAGCCAGTGCATGGTCTGTGGTTCGCTGGGGTGGTCGAACAACCTCACGGATCGCGCTGATTGCCGCTGCTGTTCGGGCTGGGCGAGTCCCAGTATCCCCGAGGCGCGGATTCTCAGCGAGTCTCTACAAGGTTAGGCGCACGAGGCACGCGGCCCCGCGCGTGTGCCGGCCAGTAGCAAGAGGATCTACTAGCACACTGAAGCTCTGCCTTCCCATCACTAAAGCGCGCCTCGTCTAACGCGGCCATTGACTGCCCTCGGGGCACGGTGTATCCAAAGTCATGCTCCGGAGGCGGTCCGGTCAGTCACCAGACGAGGCGGATAGGAACGTCGCTTCGCTCGAGCGGGCAAACCTCATCTTCAGGTGGGCCACGTACGGATGGGTCGTCATCTCGGCTGCCTCCGAGATCGAGAGTTTCATCCGTCCCGTTCTCGTCTGGGGTTCCCTTTTGGTGATCGGAGCTTGGACGCTCTGGCTGACCTTGCGGCGAGTTCAGGTGAAGGGTAGCGTGCTCCTGGCAGACGTGGCCCTGTCGTCTGGGCTTATCGCGGTCTCGGGGTTGGTCGTTCCGTCCGGGCAAGTAGTGGTGAAGCCGCTATTCGCGCTGACCTACCCGTTCTCGACGGCGCTGGCCGCCGGTACCGCTCACGGCCCCGTTGCCGGGGTCGGCGCCGGCGTCGCCCTCAGCCTTGCTTACGGGTTCAGCCGAACGCTCAACGGGCTCACGGAGCTGACTCCAGCCCAAGTGCAGCACCTGGTCAATGGAGCCATCCAGTACATGATCGCGGGCGCCCTCTTCGGCCTGGTCTCCAGCTTGCTCCGAAGATCCGCCGAGGAGGTAAAGAACGCGACGGCTGCGGCGATGGCGGCGCGAGAGAGGGCCGCGAGGCTTGCCGAGCGGGAATCGATGGCGCGGCAGATCCACGACTCCGTCCTCCAAGCGCTTGCTTTCATCCACAAGAAAGGCAAGGAGGTCGCCGCAGCTCCTGCTCCCAGCCCGGCAGACGTCGCGAGCCTCGCACAGCTCGCGGCGCAGCACGAGGCGTCGCTTCGGAGCCTGCTCCTGAAAAAGCCGGATGAGGGACCCAGCGGGACGGTGTCCCTTCGTAGCGCGCTTGAAGCGGCGGCGGGTGCGATCAACGAGGTCGAGGTCAGCGTCAGCTCCGTGGGGCCGATATGGCTGCCTAAAGCGGTGGCGGATGAGGTCGTGGCGGCGGTGAGGGAGGCTCTCTCAAACGTCGTCAAGCATGCGGAGGCTTCTAAGGCTGCCATCTTCGCCGATGAGCACGAAGAGTTGTTGCAGGTAACCGTGCGAGACGACGGGGTCGGATTTGACTTCGACGAGTCGAAGCTGCGTACGGCCGGCAAGTTTGGCCTGCTCAACAGCATGAGGGGCCGGGTGATGGCATTGGGCGGAACGATGCGCGTCGAATCTGGGCCTGGAGCCGGAACCGAGGTCGAGTTCACGATTCCGATCTCCTGGGATCACGAGAGTTGAGCGAGCCGGTAAGAGTGATGGTCGTCGACGATCATCCCGTCTGGAGGGACGGTATTCGCGCCGACTTGGAGCGGTCTGGGAGCGGGGTAGTCGTAGCCGAAGCAGGTGATGGGGGAGAAGCGATCGAAAAGGCCCGTGAGGTGATGCCCGAGGTCGTCGTCATGGATCTGAATCTGCCGACGGTAAGCGGTGTGGAAGCGACCAGGAGGATCACTGAAGAGTCTCCCCACGCCAAGGTCATCATCCTCTCCGCTTCCGGGGAGGAGCCGGACGTGATGGAGGCGGTGAAGGCTGGGGCCTGCGGCTACCTTCTCAAGAGCACTCCTTCGTCCGATGTGATCGACGCGATTCGGAGGGCTTGCGCCGGAGAGGTTGTCTTCAGTCCTTCACTTGCGGGTCTGGTCCTCCAGGAGTTTCGGAGGATGGCTTCGAAGGACCCGTCGGAGCCTCGCCTCACCTCCCGGGAGAACGAGGTGCTCGTGCTCGTCGCCAAGGGCTACACCTACAAACAGATCGCCGACAAGCTCTTCCTATCGGTCAGGACCGTCCAGAACCACGTCCAGAACATCCTCTCCAAGCTTCAGCTGCACAAGCGGTACGAGCTGATGCGCTACGCGATCCAGCGCGGGCTCGATAAGACCCCCGACTGACTCGCGGTCCGCAGCTCAGTCACCGGTCTAGCCGGCAGCGCGCCTCGCCTTGAGCCCGGTTTTCTCGCGACTGCTGCTGCCGCGATGAGGAGGGCAGGCAGGAAGAGGGGTGGGACGAGAGCGGTCCGCTTGAACGTCATGTCCTCCGGGCCCCCGCCCGGGTGCGCGCCAACCTCGCAATAAAAAGTGAGCGCGACGCCGGCAGCGACAACCGGAAGGTAGGAGATGCTGATGGGCAGAAGCCGATGTTCCCACTTGGATCTGGGACCGCTATTTAACACCTTTATCCCTCTCTAAAAAGTGTAAAATAGCGCGCACTAGCTCCGGGTCACAGGGGAAAGCTATGCCTGTTGGTGACGACCATTCTGTCAAAGCGGCAAAAGCTCTTGCTTTGCCTACCCGCTCCGCCATCCTGGGTCACCTGCTTCGTTCGGGATCGCTGACCGCGAAGGAGGTGGCCGACGAGTTTTCCCTTCACCCGAACGTCGCGCGAGCCCACCTGGACCTGCTCGTCGAGGCCGGTTTTCTCGCAACCGGCATTCGCCGAAAGGGCAAAGGCCGGCCCTCGAAGGTGTACTTCACCTGGGAAGGGGAGATGGGCAGTCTCGAGGATTGGGAGGTTTCCCCGCCTGCCCCGGAAGAGGCGGCAACGGTCGGAGAGGCGGATGCAGGGGAGGTGCTCCCTACCGTCGTCGAGGTCCCGGCTCCCACCGCCGCCCCCAACCC
>JALZBO010000020.1 GCA_030863545.1 Actinomycetota bacterium | reverse complement strand
ACATGAGCTTCACGGTCGTTGCAGCCGCCGGAACGGCCCTGGCCTACTGGCTGGGCGGCCGAATGGTGATCGCAGGGACCTTGCAGCTCGGTACGATCGTCGCTTTCTCCCTGTACCTCACGCGCCTGTACGGGCCGATCACGGGTCTCAGCAACATCCCCGTTGAGATCAAGACCGCGCTCGTGTCGTTCGACCGCGTCTTCGAAGTCCTCGACTTTCCCAGCCCGATTCGGGAGAAGCCGGGAGCAATTGCCCTCGAATCGCCGGCCGGCAGGGTCGAGTTCGACAACGTGTGGTTCCGGTACCCGACCGGTGCCGAGGTCTCGATCCCGTCGCTCGAGGAGGGGAAGGTCGAAGCTGCTCCCGAGGAAGGTGCGTGGGTGCTGAAGGGCGTCTCGTTCACGATAGAGCCCGGGAAGAAGGTTGCGCTCGTAGGACCCTCCGGAGCGGGCAAGACGACGATCTCCGCTCTGGTGCCGCGGCTATTCGACGTGACCGAAGGAGCCGTACGCCTGGACGGCGTGGACGTCCGAGATCTAACGCTTCAGAGCATTAGCGATGCTGTAGCCGCGGTTCCTCAGGACGCCCACCTCTTTCACGACACGATCGGGGCCAACCTCCGCTACGCGAACCCTGAAGCCAGCGACGAGGACCTCGTCGAGGCTACCAAGGCGGCCAACATCTACGATCTGATCGCCACCCTGCCCGACGGCTTCAACACGCTGGTGGGGGAGAGGGGTTACCGGCTCTCCGGCGGCGAGAAGCAGCGCCTGGCGATCGCAAGGGTACTCTTGAAGAACCCCTCCATCGTCATCCTCGACGAGGCAACCGCGCACCTCGACTCCGAGTCCGAGCTGGTCATCCAATCGGCTCTGAACCGTGTGCTGTCCGGCCGCTCGAGCCTCGTGATCGCCCACCGCCTCTCGACAATAGTCAACGCGGACGAGATTCTCGTCATCGACGATGGGCGGATCGTGGAGCGCGGCACGCACGAAGAGCTGATCCGTGCGGGCGGGCTTTACCAAGATCTCTATCGAACGCAGTTCACAGGCCGAAGCGAGACCTGGGAACTGCCGCCGATCACCACGGTCGGATAGCCGTCGGCTTGGGTAACGATGGAGGGACGATCAGTGGGCCGGCGACCGGGTGCGATCGTGACTGAACGACATCATGCGTGGGTAAGGAAGGCTGGATGAGTTCCGTTTTGGAGTCCGGTTCCGGGTCCGTAATCGCGGGCCGCTACGAGCTCGGCAAAGTCCTCGGTCGTGGTGGCATGGGAGAGGTTAGAGCCGCCAGAGACCTAAAGCTGGAGCGACCCGTTGCGATAAAGCTGCTCCGGCCGGAGATGGCCGTGAGGCCAGACTTCAAGGAGCGGTTTGCGGGGGAGGCCAGGGCGGCGGGGCGGCTCATGCACCCGAACATCGTCGCGGTATATGACACCGGAGAGCACGACGGGATGTCTTACATCGTCATGGAGCTGCTCCCCGGACGCACGCTCGCAGATGTCCTGGCCGCCGAGGGGCCCTTCGACTCCGAGGCCGCGCGGCGCGTCGCTCTGGAAGTCCTTTCTGCGCTCGACGCCTCCCACCGCGAAGGCGTGCTTCACCGGGACATCAAGCCGGGCAACCTCCTCCTCACCCGCGACGGCTCGGTCAAGGTGGCCGATTTCGGAGTGGCGAAGATTGCGGAAGGCCTGGACATGACGATGACCGGGCTGTTGCTCGGCACCCCGGCATACCTCGCGCCTGAGCTGGTCGACGGTGCGCCCGCCACGACACGGAGCGACATCTACTCTGTCGGCATCGTGCTGTACGAGCTGCTCGCCGGACGCCGTCCTTTCGAAGCGGAAACTCCCCTCGCACTTGCAATGTCGATAAAGCGCGATGACCCGCCGCCCTTGATGGAGCTGCGTCCGGACCTCGATCCACAACTCGTTGCCATCGTCGAGAAGGCAATGGCAAAGAACCCCCGGGACCGTTATGCGGACGCCAGGCAGATGATGAAGGCGCTGGAGGGGTCGCCGTCTCCCATAGAAGCTGTAGACACGATCCTTCCCGCCACCGACCGAACCCAACCCATGCCGGTGGCCACCGGATCGACGCGAGCGGCGACGAGGGTAATGGGGCAGGCGACCCGCGTGCAGGAAAGCTTCCCGGCGGAGCCCCGGGCTCCGGGCTGGGGCCTGGGGGGCAGAACCTGGGCAGCGGCTGCGGTGGCAATCCTGGTGATCCTGTCCCTGCTGGTCTTTGCAAACATGCGGGGCGGTGAGCCTCCGCCTCCAGCGCCGACGCCTACAGCAGATGCGGACGGTGCCCAGCTCGCGCCGGCACTCGACGGGGCGATCGACCGTCTAGAGGAAGCGGTGAGGCCATGAGACGATTGCTTGCCGCCTTCGCACTGGTTCTCGCAACCGCCTGCGCCCAGACTCCGATCAACATCGGGGCAGAGGCGAGCTCGGTCCTGGGGCCCAAGGTCGCCAACGTGAGGGCTGCGGCCGAGGGCGGAGACCGCACGGCTGCCGAACGCCATCTCGCGGACGTGAGATCAAGCGTTGCCCTTCTCCTTCGTCAGGGAACGCTTAATCAGGAACACGGGCGCTCAATCCTGGAGGCGGCTGACGAGGTCGAGCGGAATCTCAGCCTCATCCCGACAAGGCGGTTCTCCCCTTTACCCCGGCGGCCAACCCCGGCCACTCCTCGGACTCCACCGCCAGTCCAGGCGACGCCGACGCCGGTCGAGACGCCGACCCCGGTCGAGACTCCAAACCCGGCCGTGACGACAACGCCAAGGGGGGAAAATCGAAACGACCAGCGGCCGGGCCGGGGCGAAGGTGACGGTTCGGGCGACGGAGATCAAGATGACTCCGACGGCCAGGGTTCGGACGGCATCGACGGAGTTGTCGGCACTTCGATAGACGGTTGACGGTGCCGGCACGATGGCCTACCCCGCCTTGATAGCCCGGCCCTCCCACCTGCACCTCTGAAGAAGCTCGCGGGCTGTGCCGCAGCTTTCCGAAACCAACGGGGAGCATTGGCGACCCTGCTGGTTGCGCTGCTCGCGTCCGGCTGCGGTGGACGCGGCAACAGCCCACCGGCGGAGAGCTCCAACCTTAAGAGTGCCGACGTCTCGGTCAACTGGTCCGACCCTCTCCGCTCGGTCGAACTGCCGGACGGTTGGGAGGTGAGGGCGTGCCCGACCAACCGCCCGAGGTTGTGCCTCGACCTTAACGGCAGCACGGAAGGCATCGTCCGCATCGAGGATGTTCCCGGACTTGGCCAGGACAAGACATCCAGCAGGGACCAGGTTCAGGCGGTGCTTGCCGTCCGAATTCAGACGGATTACCTCTCGTACACGGCCGACCGTAGGCGCCGGTGCGGCGAGGGGTACGAGGTCCGGACGGAGCGTCCAACGCCGGTCGTCGTGGGGGGCCAGCCGGGCCTGAGGTACGGTGCGACCGGCTCGGCTGGAGGGCGGGCCGTGGAGAGAACGGTGGGCTACAGGGTGTTCCGCGACGGCATCGAATCGCTCATCGAAGTGACCGCGCTGGAGCCCGGAGGCTGCGTGACCTCGGCGCACCCAACGCTGGAGATCGAGGAGCTTGGGTCGCTGGAGGACGAGTTGGATCGGGTTGTCGCAGGCAGTCGGCTGCCGCCCGCCACCCGTTTCGAGGAGAGTCATGGAACGGTGCCGGGACGAAGTGTCGACCCTCGCTCCACGGTTGCCCGTTCGGAGGGCATTGGCATCTCAGCGGGTGTTTGATCAGTTGCAACGGCGACCGCCCGGCGTGGGCCGGTCCGGGATGCTGGGGTCGACGATCTCGATGTGGACGTGGGGCCACGCCGGCTCTGCCGTTGCCTGCTCGTCCACTTGCGACTCGAAGGGGAGAGGAGTTGCGCGGTTGGCGAGAACGGACCGTCCCCTTTCGACCCGGTCCCCGCGCCGCACCCTTACACCGGTCATGTGAAGGATCTTTACCTCCCACCCCGGATGCTCGTCTGGTTCGATCACCGCATAGCCATCGGTGAAGTCGCAGTACAGGGTGTAGTTGCCGCCCCGCAAGATCCTGCCGCTCACGGGAGAGCGGATCTCGACGGCGGGATCGACGACGACGTCGGCGGCGGTGCGCGAGCCGGTCCCTCGGTTTCTGGTCTCCAAGGTGACCGGGGCGGCTATCGTCGACAGCGGAAGGAGCTCCTGCGCGCCTTCGTGGGTCGACTCATGAAACGCGACGCGCTCGACTCGGCTGGAAGGGTGCGCGAGCGTGATCCCACCGGCGGTCGCAAATGGGGCCCATGGCTGGTCGGAGACGGCCCTCACGGGCGCCGCCGAGGATGCTCTCACGGCCGCGGTGGATATCCGAGGCGCAACCCCTACGCCTCCGACTGCGGCAGGTGCAGCCCCGCCGCTCTCGCTCCGAGCAGCGCACGCGGTCACCAACATCGTCACGAGAAGCAGCGGGACAAGCCGGGCGCGAACCGTTTTCCCCTCCTCGCAGTTGAACGAGTCAACTATTGTGACTGCTTTTTCCGAACTTGTCGCGATTTCGGCATCCCGACGCTAAGAGGGTGGAAGCGAGCGGGGCGCAAGCCCGGGAACAGGTTCCAGGAACTGCTCTGCAAGCCACGCCGTGAGCCCCCGTGACCCGACGCTTCGCATGATCTGCCGCTGGCGGAGCGCGCCGTTGGCTTCAACGAGCGCGTGCGCACGCTTAACATGCGGCGAGCCTCTAAGCCCCGGGACGGCCAAGGACCACTCAGCTATCAGTCGATGGAGCCGGTCGCGGGTGTTCTCGAGACGGCCGGTCCTGAGGTCGACGAACTTCCCTTCGACCCCGTAGCGCGCTGCGGACCACCGATTCTCGTTTATGCGCCATGCCTCCGCGGGTTCCGGCAGGCCGGACTCGTCGTGGAGGCGGGCGAGCCAAACCGCGAGCGCGACCACGATGCATGTGATCGCAACGCTGTCCGCGACCGTCGTTTGGGCGTCGGGAACCCTGACCTCCAAGGTGCCGAGGCGAATGTTGGGGCGCAGCTCCCACCACCACTCGCCCGGGCGCGTCAGGCGGTTACCTCGCCGGCCCCAGGCTAGCTCGGCGGCCAGCTCCTCCCAGCTTCCAAGCGCGGGAGGCACCCCCTGCCTCGGAAGCATTCCGGAGATGATTGGCCGGATCGACGCCATGCCGGTGTCTTCACCCGCATGAACAGGTGAGTTTGCCGCGAGGGCGGCGAGCTCTGGGAGGTAGCTCCGCAGCTCGTTGTATACGGCAAGCACGCGCTCGCTCCCCGCGAGGCCGAGGTGGACGTGAAGCCCAAAGATGAGCTGCTGCCGGGCGATGACCCCGTACTCGACCCTCGTTCGCTCATACCGGTCCTCGGAACTGAGCTCTCCCACGGGCGCGGCAAAAGGGTGTACTCCCGCGGCTCCCAGGCGCGCGGCGGCGCCGACTCGGGCGGCGAGCGAACGACGGTCGTCCCAGAGTCCGGAAGCGAGGTCGTCGAGCTCCGTATAGTAGTCGGTCGCGATCTCGAGCTGGGAGGCGGGGAGCTCCGTCTTGAAGCGCACATCTCCCGGCTGGGGTCTAAGCAACTCGAGCGAGCGGGGGAGGAGGTCGAGGGTCGCCGCGTCGAGGACCATGAGCTCTTCCTCTACGCCTACCGTGAGCTCCCGTTCCCGTTCGTGGTCGAACAGGGCTCTTAGGGTCGGACCTTCCAGGGGATTCGGCCAGTGTGCATCCATTGCTTACCAGTGTGCCTCAGAGGGAACACACGCTTCGTGAAACTCTTGACCTTGCCCGGGGTCCACCGTCCCCTCAACGACACGTGGATGCTTGCCGACGTAATGCTGCAGCACGACCTCGACCGCGCTCGTGTCGTCGACCTGTGTACGGGTGCGGGCGTGCTTGCGATTGCAGCAGCTCGCCGCGGCGCCAACGTCACGGCGGTGGATCTAACCATGAGGGCCGTACTGAGCGCCCGAATCAACGCGTTCCTTGCAGGAGCGACTGTTCGAGTCGTGAGAGGAGATCTGTTCGCACCGATTCAACAGGAGTCCTTCGACATGATCGTTTCGAACCCGCCCTACATACCCGCCGAGACCGATGAACTGCCACGCCGCGGGCCGAGGGTCAGTCTCGACGCCGGCCTCGACGGCCGCGCGCTCATCGATCGAATATGCGGGGAAGCGCCGCATCACCTCCTCCCCGGGGGAGTTGTCCTCCTCGTGCACTCGTCGATATGCGGGACTCAACAGACGTGCGACGCCCTCTCGGCGGGAGGTCTCGAGAGCGAGGTGGTCCTGCGAAGGCCAGGCCCGCTCGGGCCGGTCATGTCGGCCCGAGCCGAGATGATGAGGGAGCGGGGCCTGCTGGGACCGGAGGATCGCGAGGAGATCGTCGTGGTCCGGGGCCGGAGGCCTTCAGGACGAGCCGATGAAGGCGAAACGGCTGCATGGAGCAGCACGCAGTAGACCGTCAATAAATCGCCTCGCCCTTGCTCCTTTTGGCCCCTCGGGCCTTCTCACCAACACTCAAAGTGGGATGATTTCGCTTGTGGATCAACCTTCCCCTCGCAGAGTGGTTGCCGGACGCTACGAGCTCGGTGAGATCGTCGGTGCCGGGGGGATGGGGGAGGTCAGACAAGCCCGCGATCTCCAGCTCGACCGCCCGGTGGCGATCAAGTTCCTTCGCGCTCATGTCGACCCCGAGCTAGACATCCGAGCCCGTTTCGAGGCGGAGGGTGAGGCGGCAGGGCGCCTGAGCCACCCGAACATCGTTGCGGTTTTCGATTCGGGAGAGGACGAAGGGGTCCCCTTCATCGTCATGGAGCTCCTCCCCGGTACCACGCTCGCCCAGCGTCTTGCGAGTGGCCCCCTCGACGAGAGCGAGGTCCGCCGAATAGCTCTCGAGATCCTTGCCGCGTTGGAGACCTCACATGGCGAAGGGATCCTCCACCGCGACCTGAAGCCCGGCAACGTCATGCTGACCAGGGAGGGAAGCGCAAAGGTCGCTGACTTTGGTATCGCCAAGATCACCGAGGGCATGGACATCACCGACACCGGGATGCTGCTCGGTACCCCCGCCTACCTAGCTCCCGAGCGTGTCGCCGGCGATCCCGCGACCGAGCAGACCGACATCTACTCGCTTGGTGTAGTGATGTATGAGCTGCTGACCGGAAAGAAGCCTTTCGACGCCGATACGCCGCTCGGCCTGGTTAGAGCCATTCAAGAGGACGACCCCGAACCGCTCAACGAGGTCCGCCCGGACGTGGATCCGGAGTTGGTGGCCATCGTGGAGAAAGCGATGGCTAAAGACCCCGGCGACCGTTTCTCGAGTGCCCCGGAGATGGCCCGCGTCCTTCGTGAATGGATTCCTCGCGCTGCAACTGAGCAGACCGATTCTCTTCCCGCCGTGGGCTCCACCCAGGGGTTGAAGATCAAGAGGAAAGGGACGAGCAAGCGGCGCAGGCGTTTGGTCGGAGTTCTGTTGGTTCTGCTTGCGGTCGGATGGCCTGTCTTCGTAGTAACGAGGCTGGACAGGTCGACGACGGCCGACGCACCCGCCAGTCAGCCCTCTCCCGGTCCGGCTGCCCCCCTTGCCCCCGGGTTGGAACGCGCCCTCGGGGAGCTGGAGGGAGCTGCATCGGAAGCGGGAATTGCCGAGGCTCTGCAACCGGGCATCGACCAAACACGCTCGGCTGCGCGCTCGGGGGACTCGGCGCTGGCCTCGCAGCATCTGTCTGGAGTCTCGAACCGCGTCGACGAGCTTTCCCGCGAGGGCCGACTCCAAGGATCGGCCCTCGACGACGTGAGAAGGGGGTTGGAGGCAGTGCGGGCGGAGCTTGGCCCCGCGTCCCCTCCTAACCCTCCGGCGCCGCCCCCTAACCCCCCGGCTCCGCCTCCGCCGGGATAAGGGACGCGGCCTTCTCGCCTGGGGTAGCCTGCTCGTCCTGGCCTCGTGGAGCGGCATCGCTCTCGCCTTGGAGATCCGTGTCGCCCTGGCCTTGGAGATCCGTGTCGCCCTCGCCTTGGAGATCCGTGTCGCCCTCGCCTTGCGAACGCTGCTCTTCCTGGGGTCGAGGAGCGTCATCCGAGGTTCCGATTCCGCTGACGACCAATCTGACCATCCCCTCGACGAACTGCCGCGTTACTCCGCCCTGTCCTACGTTGACGGTCCAGAGGCTCAGGGCCCGCGCCGCGCCCAACAGCACGGTTGCGGCCTGCTCCGGTGGCGTATTCCTCTTTATCCGACCGAACCGCTGCTCCAAGGCAAGGTAGCCTGCGAGCACAGCGATGTCGTAGCTCGTAGTGCCCTGAACATTGCGTGAGGCGCCGACGGGGAGAGTTATGCCCATGGGGTTCTCGGCGAGATCATCACTGAGGTAGGGGAGGGCCCCCAAGAGGAAATCGGTCAGGTTGTCCTCGACGCGCCCGTCGCCCGCCTTGAACGGCAGCTCGAAGAGTAGGTTCTTGAACCGTTGGGGAGTGTGGCGGGACGAAGCATCTTCCGAAAGGGGGGTTCCCTCGTTTTGGGGCTGCGGTGCGATCGCCTCCGCAGGCATGTCCTTCATGGCCGCTCTCACCGAGCTGGCGACCATTTGTGCGGTGTCCTCGTCCTGGGCAACGCTTGCAGCAGCCTCTGCCGCTTCATCCTTCCGGACCTCGGGAAGGCTTCTATCCTGCGACGACGCTAAGGCACCCTCCCCGGCTCCAGTAGTGGGAACTGAGGCATCCTTCGGACTCTCGGGAACCTCGTTGTCCTTGGGGCCCTCCTCGGCAGCAGGTGCACGCCGAACATGGCTCCGCACGAAGATAGCGGCGACAACCGATGCAAGAAGAAGAAATCCGATCGCGATCCACATGGCTGTGTGGATCGACTCGACGAAAGATTGCTGAGCCGCGCTGACCACGTCCGCGATCACCCGGCTAGGTGTATCCGGCGGGAACAGCTCGCGCACCGAGTCGAAAGACGCTCCCCGGCCTGCACTTGAAGAGGTGTGGGTCGTGATGGAGTCGGATGCCGGCCCGGACAACCCCATCGGTACGAGCGCCGAGTGGAGCCGGTTCTTGAACCCGGCCGTCACCACCGCGCCCAGCAGCGCAACTCCGACGACGCTGCCGAGCTCCCGAATCGTGTTCGTGGCGGCCGATGCGACGCCGAAATACCGCTCGTGCACGGACCCCATCACCGCTGCCGTCATCGGGGCGAGAGTCAGCGACAAGCCGGCGCCCAGCACGAGGAAGGCGGGGAGGATGATGGTCTCGTAGTCGGATGCTGGATTGGTCCGCAGCAGCAGAGCCATCCCGCCGGCCGCCGCCGCACACCCCACCGTCATGAGCCACCTCGAGCCGTGACGATCCGACAACCTTCCCGCAAACGGGGAGATCAGCAGGATCACCGCGGCAAACGGGAGCAGGCGAGCTCCTGCATAGAAGGCGGAGAGGCCGAGGATAGTTTGCAGGTAGAGGCCGAGGAAGATCGTCGTTCCGAACAGAGCGAAGAAGACGGAGGCGGCAACTGCGTTCGAACCGGAAAAAGTGGGGTCACGAAACAGGGTGAGCGGCAGCATTGGCGAGCGGCGCTTGGACTCGATGATGAGAAAGGCGATGAGCACAATAGCGGCCGCACCAACGGCGGTCAGGATCAGGCGATCGGTCCACCCCCTGTTGCCGCCCTGGACGAGGGCGTAGACGAGGAAGACCATCGCCGCCGTTCCCGTGAAGAGCCCGATCGGGTCGAGCTTTCGTGACGGTGAGGGGTCCTTCGACTCCTTTACGGCGAGAGCCGCGATCACCAGCGCGATGAGCCCGAGCGGAATGTTCATGAGGAAGATGTACTGCCAGGAGTAGTTCTCGAGGAGGTAGCCACCTAGCAGGGGCCCCACGGCTACGGCGAGGCCCGAAAGAGCCGCCCATATTCCGATGGCCGCTCCCCGTTGAGGCTGATCGAACGTCGCCGTGAGGATAGAAAGCGATCCCGGCAACAGCAGTGCGGCTCCGAGACCCTGGACTGCTCGGAATCCAATCAACAGTCCTACGGAGCCGGACAGCGCCGACGCTAAAGAGCCGAGCGTGAACAGGACGAGGCCGGCAATGAACCAGCGCTTGCGGCCGTAGACATCGCCGAGGGATCCGCCCATGAGAATGAAGGACGCAAAGGTCAGCGTGTATGCGTCAATGATCCATTCGAGCGCCGGATCTCTCGCTCCGAGAGCTCCCTCGATTGCGGGAAGGGCGACGCTGACGACGAGGTTGCCGACGAGGGGCATGAACAGCCCGAAGACCATGGCCAACAGCACCCACCACTTGCGGATGCTCGATTGACCTTGAGTCGCCGGCCCGTTTTTGGCACTCGCTCTGGCCGTTCCGGGAGGAGTCTTTGCAAACCGCTGGCCGAACGTTGAAGGTTGCGCCATGGGATCCTCCCCGAATCGACTCGCTGGGAAGGGTATGGTGAGTCAGCGGCGTCTCAAGGTCAATCCCTAGCCACCGAGGGCGTCAAGATTTTCGCGAACCCTTCAGCGACCCGTCGCGGAGAAGTGCTGGTAGTCCTTCGATCTTGGCCAGGTCCCTCCCCACTCCCACCCTATTGAGGAGAAAGCGGCGACGACTGGGTCGTTGGTATGGATCATCCCTGGCCGGTTCTTGGAACGGTCGACATACTCCAAACCTGAGGGCGGCGAGACCTTCCCAGATGGCAGAACGAACGGGTTCTGCACGGGGTTGATGTCGATTGCCCGGCCGAAGGCGTGCTCGGACCAGGCTCCCGGCCGGTCCTCAACTTCCCGGCAATTGAATGCAGAGGTGTTGTTTGCCTGCATCGACCGTTCGTCGTCACCTCCGTACTTTTCCACCAGCTCAATCCTCTCGATAGGAAAACGCTGTTCGAAGAGCCGCGCCATCGCTTTGATGACGTTCTCGGCCTGATCTCGGTGAACCATCAGCTCGCCGCTTCTGACCCGACCGTCGAAGTCCCAGTGGGTGAGGGTGATCAGCCGGAGGTCCTCGGGGGCGACCGGGCAGCCTGGGCGCCAGGAGTGGGTTAGGCGCGCACGATCGACCGGCATGATGGAGGCAACGAACCGGGGAGGCGGGGACGGATCGCCGCTGTCATCGGATGACGATGGCGTCGCGGGGGTGCCGGTTGTATCGGTTCCTGGCGATGCCGCAGCGGGCGGCGTCGCCGCTGCTTCCCCCACTGCGGGTCCTACTGGGTGTTCTGGCGGGGAGGACGAGCAGGACGACAAAGCCAAAGCTACGAATGCGGCCAGCAACGCGGTTCGAGGCAAGGGCTAAGGTTAAACCGTGATCAACCCAAGGAGGACGATGCCGCGCATCATCCTTTTGCTCTTGCTGGTCCTTGCCCTGGTTGGCTGCTCCCCGGCCAGAACTTCGGGGGCGGGAAAGGATGAAGGCGCGACGGCATCCCGCCAATCCCAGCCAACGTCGACCGCCCACACTTTGACCTCGCCCACCCCTCAGGCGGGCTCCCCAGGCGCAGAGAGCCAGCCGTCTCCGCTTGCTCCGGTAAGCCCCGAGAACGACGCTCGTGCTGCTGGCCCCCTCGAGGCTCCGGGGGTCCTAAGGGTAGGACCCGGAGGAGCAGAGCTTGCGGCGGCTCCTGGGGGACGTCCCATGGGGAGGTTGAGGGAAGGCGTCGTGGTGCCGTTCACTGCCGTGCAGGAGGGGTGGGTGAGGATCACGACCCCGTGCGAGCTCGCGAGGTGGATGCGATCGGACAGAGCCGTCCACCTGGCCCGTCCCACGATCATCTTGGATCCCGGCCACGGGGGGAATGAGCGCGGCGCCGTCGGGCCGACCGGACTCGAAGAGAAGACGATAAACCTCGATGTTGCTTACGCCGCGGCCGACGCCCTCGCCTCCGCCGGTGTACCGACTGCTCTCACGAGGACGGGGGATTACCGGGCAACACTCGCCTTTCGAGTGGCGGTGGCCAACGCGGCCAAACCAAGAGCATTTGTGTCTATTCACCACAACTCCGACCCCGACGGACCCCTCAATCGGCCCGGTACGGAAACCTATTTTCAGATCGGCTCCGGGGAATCGAGGCGGCTCGCGGGCTTGGTTTACGAGGATGTCGTCCGCGGACTCTCGACGTTGGCGGCAAGTTGGGTGGGCGATACGGATGCAGGCGCGAAGTGGCGGCCGAACAGGCGAGGAGGCGACTACTACGGCCTTTTGAGGATGGCTCGCGCGACGGGGATCACGGCGACACTGGTGGAGCTGGCGTTCGTCTCGAATCCGTCTGAGGAGGCTTTGCTGCGCCGGGCGGACGTCCGAAGGCTCGAAGGCGAGGCGGTGGCGAGGGGGATCCTGCGATACTTGCGCTCGAACGATCCGGGTGGGGGGTTCACGACTCCATACCCGAGGACGGAGCCTGCCGGACCAGGCGGTGGGCTCGCCGGCTGCGTCGACCCCTCGTAGATACCCGGTTCTTGTCGGTCTCATCTGCTCTTGCGATCGTGGCGGTCGGCCTCGCCGCCGGCGCCATAAACGCCGTGGTGGGAGCGGGAACCCTCATCACGTTTCCGACGCTGCTGGCGCTCGGGTACCCGCCTGTGGTTGCGAACGTTTCGAACACCGTGGGCCTGGTCCCCGGGTCGGTTAGCGGAGCTGTCGGGTACCGGCGCGAGCTGGCGGGCCAGGGGCAGAGGGCGAGGCTGCTTGGCGTGGCCTCGGCAGCCGGCGGCCTCACGGGGGCCCTCCTGCTGTTGCTCTTGCCGGGCTCTGTTTTCCGGAGGGTGGTGCCGATACTGATCCTCGTTGCAACCGCCCTCGTGGCGGTCCAACCTCGGCTCGCCGAAAGGTTGAGCAGCCGAAGAAGCGATCCTCCACTCGCTCCCAGCCCGTGGCTTCACCTGGCTATCTTCGGGACGGGGACGTACGGGGGCTACTTCGGTGCCGCGCAGGGAGTAATCCTCATCGGCCTGCTTGGGCTCTTTTTGAACGAGCCGCTGCAGCGGGTGAACGCCTTGAAGAACGTGCTGGCCGCAGTGGTCAACGGAGTCGCCGGCATCCTGTTCATCTTCGTTGCCAACGTGGCATGGGGAGCGGCCGTGCTGTTGGCAGCCGGCTCGATCGTCGGGGGCCAAATTGGCGCCCGCTTTGGCCGCGCGATCCCGTCCGCCGCCCTCCGGGCCATAATCATCGTCGTGGGGACGGCAGTCGCGATACGACTGCTCCTCTAGCCGCGGGCTTCCTTCCTGTGTGAAGCTCCTCCACCAACGGCAAGGCGTCTACGAATCACCTCGCGGCGTCTGGCTCCGACTCCGACTCAGCTTCGGGTGCCTCGATGTTCTCTGGCGCCTCGATCTCCTCGGGCGCCTCGCCCTCGCTTGCCTCACTACGGAGCCCTGGGCCGACCGCGGACGCCAGGGCCAGGGCATTGGGGACGTCCACCCGCCCGCTTTCTGTTGCAATCGTGACGTAGAAGAACCCGATGTTGGTCACCACGCCCTCGTACTGTCCGAGCGTTGTCTTGATGACTGCCTTCTCGCCGACCGTGAACGGCCTGACCACGAGCAGAACGATCCCGGCGAAGACGTTCCCGAGGGTTTGCTGCGCGGCGATGCCCAAGATGACACCCGTTAGCGCTCCCCCGAGCAGGAGAGCCTGGATGCCGACCCCGAGGGCGCTGAGGGTCCAGAGGGCTACGACGATGTACCCGGCAACCGAAACTACCTTTGCGAGGGTCGCTCCCCGCGCCTCGCCAACCCTTTCGGAAGCGCCTTCCCTGACCGCTGACGCTGCTGCCCTGACGGCTATAGACCCAGCGAGCAACAGGAGAACTGCGCCGCCGACAGCCGGAGCGATTTCCGAGAGGCGACGCTCCCGGTCGTAGAGGTTGCCAAAGGACGCGACGATTGCCCCGACCAGGGCGAGGAGGGTCGCTCCCGTTATTCTCAGGAATGGGCCGCGCCGGCTCCGTTCAGCCATGGCGACAGGCTAACCCACTGCGATTCCTCGGAGCTTCTGACTGCGGTGACTAAGTCGCCACCGGCTAACGACCCGGGCCGCTTCTTTGCCTTCGCCTCTTCGGGGATACGTCGGCTGAGGTGGCAGGCGCTTTTGACAGAGCCTTAGCGGCGCCCGCTCTATACACTTTCCCGTCGGGGACCAATGCGTCTTCGAGACGTTCGCTTCGTCCTCACGAGGGGCCCGTAGCTCAGCGGTCAGAGCAGTGGACTCATAATCCATTGGTCGCTGGTTCGAATCCAGCCGGGCCCACGGAGCACGAATTACATCGATGTAATAGCCGCGACGCTCAATTGTGGCGATCTCCTCCCTACTATCGAGCTGACTCAATCGGTCGCTTCTACTGAACTCAATGGTCGGCACGACTCCGTCGAAAATCCGAATTGCGGACTAAGCGCCGGGGCAGCGTGGGTTTGTGGAGGGTGGCGCCCGTGTGCTGCTGTGGTTCACGCGGCGGTCAACGACCGGCCGAAACAGAATCACGAGCACGCAATTCGGGCGAACGAATCGTATCGTGCCAGCACGGTTGCGGCGGCTAACAACCTGGCTGACGTTTACGAGCGATCGCGTCAATCTCCGCAGAAGCGTGGGGGAGACCGACGTCCGGAGGCACTTCAAAGATGGCATCCCCCGTACAGCGATCCGTACTTGTACGGGAGACCAACTGACCCAAATTCACCTATCG
>JALZBO010000063.1 GCA_030863545.1 Actinomycetota bacterium | reverse complement strand
GTGGCAAGCAGCCGGCGGTGGTCGCGGATCGCGAAGCGGTCCGTCATCCCGGCGATGTAGTCGACGAGGCGGGACTCCAGGTCAGACCCCGCGCCGCCGGTCGGCAAATCGTCCGGGTGCTCCTTGTAGTACCCGACCAGCTCGAGGATGAGGTTTTTGACCGCCTGGTGTCCGCTCGACATACCCAGCCGGTTGTAGACGCGGTCGAACATGAACTGCCTCGTGGTAGCCATGACCTCGAAAACCTCGCTGCTCATGGCGATGTGGTTGGCGCCGTCACTTGCTTCGACGACCGCGTTGACCATCGTGTCGATCCGGGCCGACGACGTGATCCCGAGGACGCGATTCGTCTCCGGCGGCAAGTCTCGAACGTCGAGCACGCCCGCCCTGATCGCGTCGTCGATGTCGTGGCTCAAATATGCGATGCGGTCTGCAAACCGGGCAACCTGCGCTTCGAGAGTCGAGGGCAAGGGCATGGACCAGGTGTGGTTGAGGATGCCGTCCCTCACCTCCCAGGTGAGGTTCAGCCCCCTTCTCTGCGCACCGTTCTCATCTGGGCCCCTGGTCTCTAGGAGATCCACGACCCGCAGCGACTGCTCGTTATGTCGAAAGGGGCGCCCGAGGAAGCTCGAAAGGGACTCCTCGCCCAGGTGGCCGAATGGGGTATGGCCGAGGTCATGTCCAAGGCATATCGCCTCGGTGAGGTCCTCGTTGAGCCTGAGGGCGCGGGCGATCGTCCGCGCGACCTGGGAGACCTCCAGCGAGTGAGTGAGCCTTACCCGATAGTGGTCGCCGTCGGGAGCGGGAAAGACCTGCGTCTTGTGGGCAAGCCTCCTGAAGGCCTTGCTGTGAAGGATTCGATCTCGGTCGCGCTGGAAGCAGGTCCGAAGAGCGTGCGGCTCCTCGGGAACCTGCCGCCCCTTCGACTCTGACGATCGCACGGCTCGAGGAGCGAGCAGCACGCGCTCGTTCTCCTCTATCCGCTCCCTGATGTTCATGCGCGGAAGATCTTAATGTCGGGGGGTGACAAGCAGGCGTTACGTCCGCTCGTGGGGTCGCTAGAAGACCAGCGGTCGGAAAAAAGGGTGGTATTATTTGATCCTACGCCGGTGCTTGTCAACTACCTCCGGCAAGCATCGTTCGAGACACCGTGGCTCCCGGACAAGTACCTTCCGCCCTTGCCGGGAGCCATGCTTTTTTACTACCTCGCGTCCGAGCCCTTCACATCGGACTCCTTGAGCACGGCCTGAGCTGCGGCGAGCCTTGCAACCGGAACCCGGAACGGCGAGCAAGAGACGTAGTCGAGACCGGCCTGATGGCAAAACTCCACTGATGAGGGGTCGCCGCCGTGCTCACCGCAGATCCCTACCTTGAGGTCGGGGCGGGCCGCACGCCCTTCCTTGACCGCGATCTCGATTAGCCGCCCCACTCCCGGGCGGTCGAGCGACTCGAAGGGGTTCGTCTTGAGGATGCCCTGATCCAGGTACTTGGGGAGGAACTTGCCCTCGATATCGTCGCGCGAGAAGCCGAACGCGGTCTGGGTTAGGTCGTTGGTCCCAAACGAGAAGAACTCGCCGGCTTCGGCGAGCTCGCCTGCCACGAGGGCGGCTCTCGGGAGCTCGATCATCGTCCCCAGGAGGTAGTCGATCTCGACCCCCCGGGCGGTCAGAACCTCCTCGATGATCGCCTCGGCCTCCCGCCGCATCATCTCTAGCTCTTCCCGGACGGCGACGAGCGGGATCATAATCTCGATCACGGGGTCCACGCCCTTTTCCTTCACGTCGCAAGCAGCCTCGATGATCGCCCGCACCTGCATCGTGTAGAGGCCGGGCTTCACGATCCCGAGCCGGACCCCGCGCATCCCCAGCATGGGATTCGACTCCTCCAGACGGACCACGCTTGCCAGCAACGCCTTCTTTGCCGCGATGTCCTCCGAGACCAGCTGCATGCTCCGCGGCTGTCCCGCGTCGACCGGTACGTCGCGCTGCTCCCAGTGGAAGTGGTGCGAGGCGCTCTGCGTTATGGCGCTTGCCGTGGCAAAGATCTCGAGGCTCTGAATCTGCAGCTCCAGCTCCTTCGACGAGGGAAGGAACTCGTGGAGGGGGGGATCGAGCAACCGGATCGTGACGGGCAGGCGGCTCATGGCCGTGAAGATTCCGGCAAAGTCGGCCCTTTGCACATGGAGCAGCTCGTCCAGAGCCTCCTTCTCCTGTTCCGGCGTCTCGGCCATGATCATCCTCTGGACGATCGGCAGGCGGTCTCCCAGGAACATGTGCTCCGTGCGGGCGAGCCCGATGCCCTCCGCGCCGAACTCCCTCGCCTTGCGCGCGTCTTCGGGGGTGTCTGCATTCGCCCTGACCCGAAGGCGTCGGATGGCGTCCGCCCACGAGAGCACGGTCGCGAGATCCTCCGAGAGCTCGGGCTCGACCAGGGGGACGTCTCCAAGGGCCACCTCGCCGGTCGTCCCGTTGATCGCGATAACGTCGCCCTCACCGACGACGATATCGCCGACGGAGAATCGGCGCCCGTCGAGGTCGATCTTGAGGGCCTCGGCGCCACAGACGCACGGCTTTCCGGCCCCCCTGGCAACCACCGCGGCGTGCGACGTCTTCCCACCCCTCGAGGTCAGGATCCCTTGGGAGGCGTACATGCCCCCGACGTCGTCCGGCTCGGTCATCGGGCGCACCAGGATCACCTTTTCGCCCCGCGCCGCCCACTGCTCGGCGGTCTTCGCGTCGAACACCGCTTTGCCGACCGCGGCCCCCGGCGACGCGTTGAGGCCCTTGGCAATCACGTCGATAGGGGCTGACGGATCGAACTGCGGATGAAGCAGCTGGTCGAGCGAGGCTGGATCAATGCGCAGGACGGCCTCCTGCTGCGTGATCAGCCCCTCCCTTTGGAGGTCCACCGCGATCTTCACCGCCGCGGCCGCCGTCCGCTTTCCTATCCGAGTCTGCAGCATCCAGAGCTTGCCCCGCTCGACGGTGAACTCGATGTCGCACATGTCGCGGTAGTGGTTCTCGAGCTTCGACATGATGCTTGTGAGCTCCTCGTACGACTCGGGGTCCGATTCCTTGAGCGCCTCGAGCGGCATTGGAGTTCGCGAACCGGAGACCACGTCCTCCCCCTGGGCGTTGGGCAGGTACTCTGCGAGGTAAGACCTGGCCCCGGTCGCCGCATCCCGGGTGAACGCGACCCCCGTCCCCGAGTCATCGCCCATATTGCCGAAAACGATCGCCTGCACATTCACGCCGGTCCCCAACGAGTCCGAGATCTTGTTCTGTCGGCGATATATGCGGGCTCGCTCCCCGCTCCACGACCGGAAGACCGCCTCGATGGCCAGCTTCAGCTGCTCCAGAGGATCCTCGGGAAAGGTGGCGCCGGTGGCGTCGTGCACGATCTGCTTGAAGCGGGCGACTAGCTCCTTGAGGTCCTCCGTGCCGAGCTCGGTGTCCTGCGTCACCCCCGTCCGGTGCTTTGCCTCCTCGATGGCCTCCTCGAACCTCTCGCCGGAAACGCCCATGACGATCTTTCCGAACATCTGGATGAACCGGCGGTAGACGTCGTAAGCGAAGCGCAGGTTGCCCGACTGCTTGGCAAGGCCCTCAAGGCTCCGGTCGTTGATCCCGAGGTTGAGGACCGTGTCCATCATCCCGGGCATTGAGAACTTCGCCCCGGAGCGAACGCTTACCAGCAGGGGGTTGTCTGGGTCCCCCAGCCGCTTGCCCATCT
Organism: Actinomycetota bacterium; assembly: GCA_030863545.1. Lineage (GTDB taxonomy): Bacteria > Actinomycetota > CADDZG01 > JAHWKV01 > JAHWKV01 > JALZBO01. The sequence goes on along the minus strand of JALZBO010000063.1, from coordinate 30,894 downwards.
TTTCCTCTAGCCTTCGCAGATGCGCGGCGACCTCGTCCATCAGGCCGTCGGGGAAGCGAGACGCCGCCATGTACTCTCGGCACGCCTCGGTGGTGATGGTGAAGCCGGGCGGCACAGGCAGTCCGAGCTTGGTCATCTCGGCTAGGTTGGCGCCCTTCCCGCCCAGGAGGTCCTTTGCGCTGCGGTCGCCCTCGTCGAAGTCGTACACGTAACGGCGTGGCGTCGCGGAGGGGGCAGCAGATTCGAGCGACGTGGAAACTTTCAAGACGCCTCCCCGAGGTCGATGGTCACGTCCTTGGCCGTCGGAGTAAGCTCTATCTTCCGGCTGATTCGCTTGCCTCCCGGGGCGAGGGCGATGAGGGTCCATTCACCGGCCGGGAGGTTGAACCCGAAGTATCCTTCGGGACCGGTTCTGCACTCCGTGACGAAGTCGCCGGACGGACCGTTCACGCGGAGATAGGCCCCTTCCCTCGGTGCTCCCCCATCCATCACCCTTCCCGTGAGACGAACGATCACCAGCTGAGCTTCGGCCGGAGGTATTCGATCAGGTGATCCATACCAATGCGCTCCTGCTGCATGGAGTCTCGGTCTCGCACGGTCACCGCGCGATCCTCGAGGGAGTCGAAGTCGACGGTGACGGCAAAAGGGGTTCCGATCTCGTCGTGCCGCCGGTACCTCTTGCCTATGGAACCAGCGTCATCGTAGTCGATCTGCCACTCCGGCCGTAGCCTGGAGGCCAGATCCTTCGCAACAGGCACGAGCGATTCGTGCCGCGAGAGGGGCAGGACCGCAACCTTGATGGGTGCGAGCTGAGGATGCAGCTTGAGCACCACGCGCTTTTCCATCTTTCCGGTGGCGGTTGGAGCCTCTTCAGTGGTGTAGGCGTCGATGAGAAATGCAAGCAGCGCTCTCGTCGCTCCCGCCGCGGGCTCGACGACGTAGGGGATGTACCTCTCCCCCGTCTCGGCATCGAAGTAGGAGAGGTCCTCTCCCGAGAACTTGCTGTGCTGGGAGAGATCGAAATCGCCGCGATTCGCGATCCCTTCCAGCTCCCCCCATCCCCATGGGTACCGGTATTCGATGTCGACCGTCCTCTTCGAATAGTGGGATAGCTCCTCCGCAGAGTGCTCGCGGAGCTGAAGGTTCTCCTTGCGCATCCCGAGGTCGAGGTACCAGCGGTACCGCTCGTCGATCCAGTACTGGTGGTGCTCCTCGTCGGTTCCCGGCTTCACGAAGTATTCCATCTCCATCTGCTCGAACTCTCGGGTCCGAAAGATGAAGTTGCCGGGGGTGATCTCGTTTCGAAACGACTTGCCCATCTGGGCGATCCCGAAGGGCAGCTTCTTCCGCGAGGTGGTTAGAACCTGGTTGAAGTTCACGAAGATGCCCTGAGCCGTCTCGGGTCGAAGCCAGACGACGGAGCCCGCATCCTCCACGGGGCCGATGTGCGTCTTGAACATTAGATTGAAGTTGCGGGGGTCGGTGAACTTCTCGCCGCCGCAGTTCGGGCACCTGTCCCCGATCTGATCGGCTCGGTACCGGTTGTTGCACTCCAGGCACTCGACGAGAGGGTCCGTGAATACCTCGACGTGGCCCGACGCCTCCCAGGTCGTGGGGTTCAGGATGATGGAGGAGTCGAGCCCCACGATGTCGTCCCGCAGCTGGACCATGCTTTTCCACCAAGCTCGCTTGATGTTCTCCTTTAGCTCGACCCCCAGGGGGCCGTAATCCCACCCGGAACGGAGCCCGCCGTAGATCTCGGCGGACTGAAAGACGATCCCCCGCCTCTTGCAGAGATCGACAATTGTTTCGAGCGTGGGAGGGGCCATAGGGAGCAATGCTATTTCATAGAAACAAGCTAGTAGTCTGTGCGCTCATGCATCGAAGACCGCCCGTCCGGGACCCATGACCGTCTGGAAAGTCCTGGCCATCGCTGCGTTCGTGGGGGCCAACGCCTTCTTCGTGGCGGCCGAGTTTGGACTGGTCGCCATCCGGCGAACCCGGGTCGACGAGCTCGCAGCTCGGGGGAACCGGCGGGCCCGGAGCTCTCAGAAGGCACTCAAACAGCTGAACCTCATCCTGTCGGCGTGCCAACTGGGGATAACGTTTTCGAGCCTCGGGCTCGGCGCCATCGGGGAGCCCGTGGTTGCCACGCTGCTGGAAGGCCTGTTCAGACCGCTGCCCTCCCCCTTCGACGTACTGGCCACGCACAGCGTCGCAGTCGCGATCGCGTTTTCGTTCATCACGTTCCTGCACGTTGTGCTGGGCGAGCTGGTGCCGAAGAACCTGGCCATAGCCGTACCAGAAGGCACCGCCCTAGCCGTCAGCACCCCCATCCGAGTCTTCACGTACATCTTCCGTCCCGTGATCTGGCTGTTCAACGAGGCAGCAAATCAGGTGTTGCGCATGTTCGGAGTCAACACGCAGCCCGAGCTTGCGGAGATACACACCCCGGATGAGATCGCGATCATCGTGGAGGAGTCGAGCCGGGGCGGGGCCATCCTCCAGGGACAGAGCCGGATGCTCACGCGAACCCTCATGTTTCCGGAGAAGAGAGCGGTGGAGGCCATGGTGCCGAGAGTGGCGGCGCGGGCCATCGGCACGGAAGCGAACGTGGAGGAAGTCCTCGACCTGGCCGAGGCGACGGGCTACTCCCGATTTCCGGTGTGGAGTGAGCGTCCGGATGAGTTCGTAGGCGTGGTGCACTTGAAGGACATGCTCCGCGTCTCTCGTCGAAACCCGGGCGCAAAGGTCAAGGAAGTGATGCGAGACGCCGTCGTGGTTCCCGAGTCGCTTCCCCTGGAGAAGGTCCTCCTTCAGATGCGCAGCGAGCGTAACCACTTTGCGATCGTCATCGATGAGTTCGGTTCGACCGCGGGCATACTGACCCTGGAGGACATCATTGAGGAGCTCGTGGGTGAGATCCGGGACGAGTACGACGTGAGGGAGCACGACCTCAGGAAGGTCGATGGGGGGGTCCGCGTTCCCGGGGGCATGCGCCCGGACGAGCTCAAGGAGGCCACGGGCCTCGTGCTGCCCGAGGGAGATTACGAGACCCTTGCAGGGTTCATCCTGCAGCGGCTGGGGAGGCTCGCAAAGCGGGGGGATGAGATCGAGCTAGATGGTTGGAAGATCCGCGTTGCAAATGTACGTCGCCGCCGGATCGTGTCGGTCGACATCCAGCTTCCCGCCGGCGCCGAGCCGGCGTAGCAGGTGATTACCTCCGAATCGCGTCGACGGCCGCCGCCGACTTGAGTCGCTTCTCGAGGTGATACTCCGTATAGAAGCGTGCAAGCCTCGACGCGCTCCGGATCTCCGAGTCGGAAAGGCGAGATCGCCAGTGACGCAGCCCAATGATCGCCCCCCTCGGGCCCTGAACGAATCGCCGGGCTGCAAGGTCGCCCATGAAGTGGAGGATGTCGGATCCGACTTCCTCGGAATCCGGTGACCGGCAGGCGTAGCAGACGGCCCCACCCTGTCCCGGGGAGAACCAGGACGGCGGCGCTCCGCACTCCGCACACCGGTCCATCGAGGGAGCAAACCCGGCAATTGCCGACAGCCTCAACAAGAAGCTAGCGAGGACGATCGGCGAATCGTCCGAGCAAAGGTCGCGGAGGGACTGCACGAGCAAATCGAGGATGTCGGCCCCCTCGAGCTCCGCCCTAGCGCCAGCTGGACCACCCCTCGAGGAGGGTTCCCTCTCTTGCACTACCCGGTCACAGGCCTCGAGCATCACCTCGCCCAGCGCAAACCTATCGAGGTCCTCTCGGACGGGGCGGAACGGCTCGAGCACCTCTACCTGAGTCACAGTGTCGAGGTCGGACTTGCCCCTCCACATCACGACGGAGACGTGGGTGAAGGGTTCGAGCCTGCCGCCGAACCGGCTCTTGGTGCGCCGAACCCCCTTGGCGACCGCCCGGATCTTGCCGTTGCTCCGCCCTATCAACGTGACTATCCGGTCGGCTTCGCCGAGCCTCATCGTTCTCAAGACCACCGCTTCGTCTTTGTAGAGCATGGGTCCAGCAACTATAGATTTCGCGATCTTGCTGTCGGCGGATTCCCTTCAATCGCGAAAACGAACGTTAAGGTGGACGAGATGAGCTCTCGTTCACCGGGGCTTCAAGAGTCGAGGCCGGCCCTCGAGCCCGCCAAGGTTCTGCGGATCGTCGGCCTCATCGCTCTCGGAGTCACCCCGTTCGTCCTGTTCATGGCGTTGCTTCCGGCGTCGGAGGACAGCGTCACCGACGAAGAGCTCTCCCGCCGGCGCCCGGTTCCGCTCGTCTTCCCATACTCCTCACCGACTCCCGCCCCTGCCGACTCGGCGGACCTCGAGGCGGCGAGGCCGGCTGAAGCTGAGGAGGAGCCGTCCGCCCCTGCCAGACGGAGATCGGGAGGCGTTTCCCCGAGGCAGCCGACTCCCCGCGCACCGGCGGCTGCGCCGACGCAGGCGGCGCCCCCACCGCCGCCTACCACGGCTCCTGCCCCTGCCCCGGCTTCTACGCCTGCTCCCCCTCCAGCTCAGCCGGCCCAGCCCGCGAGTCCCGACTGGACGGACGACAGCGGCAGGGTGCCCGAGGGTCCGCCCGTTGACGGCATCCCCGGGCTTCCGGATGGCTCCGGCCCCATCGAGCAAAGCACGCCGAGCGGGTCGAACGACCGAGGGAACCTGCCCGAGTAAGCGAGTCTCGAGAAGAAGCACCCGCGCTCGTCAAGCGGCAGCGGGCGGCGAGTTTCCGCCCGGTAGCGGGGGGCTAAGCCACTCCGATGCGGAGGTTTCGTGGCCGGTCGACGCCGTCGACGCTGACTACGTCGAACGTCACTCGCTGCCCCACTCTGAAGAAGCGAAACATGCCCGTCTCCATCGCCTCGGGGTCGATCTCCCACTCGGTCTCCCCGTCATCGCTCACGATGACACCGACCTTCTCGTAGACGTGATACTCCTTGATCGAACCCTGAGGCACCGCTCAGCCCCCCTCTGAAGCCGACATAGACGTGACCGACCCTCCCCTGACGAGCACATGGGCGATTCGGCGGCCGTTCATCTTCTGAACCTCGAACTCGACTCCGTCATGGCTCACCATATCGCCCGGTTGCGGAAGCCTTCCGAGGAGTCCGCCGACCAGCCCGCCCACCGAGTCCCACTCCTCGTGCGGAAGCTCGGTGCCGAGGAGCTCGTTCAGCTCGTCGATGCTCAACCTCGCCGTCACGCGGAGCGTGTGGTCGTCGACCAGCACCACGTCGGGGTCCTCCCGGTCGTACTCGTCGGATATCTCCCCGACGATCTCCTCCAACAGGTCTTCCAGAGTCGCGAGGCCTGCCACGCCGCCGTACTCGTCGACCACGATAACCATGTGGCTCTTCGATTGCTGCATCTCTCGTAGCAGCTCCGAAACCTTCTTCGTCTCGGGCACGAAGTGCGCCTCCCGCTTTATCTCGGAGGCCTTCCTCAGGCGGTTCCTGTCGTTCGACTGCAGCTTCTTGACGACGTCCTTCTGATAGACGATCCCGATTACGTTGTCGATGTTGTCCTCGATCACGGGCACCCTCGAAAACCCTCTCTTCAAGGTCAGCTCCAGGACGTCCTCCAGGGTGGCAGAAGCGTCGACGCACACCATATCCGGCCTCGGCACCATGACCTCCCGCACCATCGTGTCGGTGAACTCGAAGATGGAGTGGATCATCTCGCGCTCCTCGGCCTCGATCACCTCCTCCGACTCGGCCACGTCGAGGATCGACTTGATCTCCTCTTCGGACATCAGCGGCCCCTTTGGAAGGCCTCGCCCGGGCAGTATCAGCAGAAACACCCTGCTCGCCTTCACGAGCACGGAGGTGAGCGGGCCAAGTGCGGTGCCGATCCAGTAGACGGGCCTTGCCGCTCCGAGCAGCACCTGATCGAGCCGCTCGAGCACCCAGGTGCGGGGGGAGATCTCCGCGACCTGGAAAAGCACGAAGGTCATCACACCGATCGCGATCAGCTCGGGAAACTGCACGCCCAGCCGAAGAATCAACGAGGTGATCACGACTATCGCGGTCACCCGGAGGATCAGCATGACGATCAGAGCGCTCGTGAGGAAGACCGGCGGGTTCTCCGCGATCTTGATGAGGAGCTGACCCCTCTTGGGCGACTCATCGGCCAGGCGCGTGGCCCTCACCTTGGATATCCGGCTGATCGCGTTCACCCACGCGGAGGCCAGGAACGCGCCGATCATTGCCACGAACGCGATCAGCAGCTGGATCTGGGTCGAGGTCATGCGCTGGCTCCGGAGCGGCCGGTGAGCTCCTGCTCCCTGGCCCTCATACCTCGAGCATGGGCCTCGGTGTCGTGATCGTAGCCGAGCAGATGCAGCACGCCGTGGGCCACGAGAAGCTCGAGTTCGGAGTCGAGGCTGCCCTCAGCCTGAGCGAGGGCGACCTCCGGGCAAACAACGACCTCGCCGATCATCCTTGGAGGGCCTTCCCCCGGCGGTCCCGGAGAGTCGTCTATGGGAAAAGCAAGCACGTCGGTGGGGTAGGGCTTTCCCAGGTAGGTCTCGTTCAGCTCCCGAATGCGGTCGCGGCCAACGAGGGTGATCGAGACCTCCCCCGCCGCTTTTTCGGATGCCGCGGTCCGCCTTGCGACTTCCCGAAGGCGCTCCGCATCGACCTCCAGTGGCTGTTCGTTTGAAAGCGTTACTTCTAAATGGGCCTCACCCGGCCCGTCCGCGCTCACCTGACCTGATTCAGCGAGGACTTCGGGGATTCGGCGAACAGCCGGTAGGCTTCAACGATTTGCTGGACCAGTTTGTGTCGGACCACGTCCTTCGCATCGAGGTAGCAGAACTCCACGCCCTCGATGCCGCTCAAGATGTCCTGCACCAGCTTCAGCCCGGATACCTTTATCTGAGGCAGGTCGATTTGGGTGATGTCACCCGTTACCACCGCTTTCGACCCGAATCCTAGCCTGGTGAGAAACATCTTCATTTGCTCGGCGGTCGTGTTTTGCGCTTCGTCGAGGATGATGAACGAGTCGTTGAGCGTGCGCCCCCGCATGAAGGCTAGCGGCGCCACCTCGATCGTCCCCCGCTCCATCGTCCGGGCGTAAGCGTCCGGCTCGAGCATCTCGTACAGCGCGTCGTACAGAGGTTTGAGGTAGGGGTCAACCTTGGCGGCGATGTCGCCGGGGAGGAAGCCGAGATGCTCACCGGCCTCGACTGCAGGCCTGGTGAGAATGATTCGCTGCACCTCCTTGTTTTGGAGGGCGTTGATCGCGGCGGCGACGGCAAGGTACGTCTTGCCGGTCCCCGCCGGCCCGATCCCGAACACGATCGTGTTGTCTCTGATCGCATCGACGTACCGCTTTTGACCCACGGTCTTTGGGCGGATCGAACGGGTGCGAGTGGCCAGCACGGCCTCGGCGAGCACTTGAGAGGGCCGGTGCTTGCCGACCTTGACCATGTCGATCGAGCGGCCGACGGAGTCGGCGGTCAGGACGTGCCCGCCCTTGAGCAGCTCGATCAGCTCCTCGAACAGGTGCGCTACCAGCTCGGCCTCATGCGGTTCGCCGGTAATGGTGATCTCGTTTCCACGAACGAGAATTGAGGATTCAAAGCCCTGCTCGATGACTTTGAGGAGCTCGTCCCGGGTGCCGAACAAGCTCACCATCTCGTGGTCACCGGGGACGATGATCTTAACTTGTGTACGTTCCTGCACCGACTAGAAAAATACCCCCTTTCCGGGCAACGCTTTAACGATAACTTCTATTCAGACCTACAGCGCCTTTTCATTGCGCGTCTCGGGGCGCAGGCGCCGAAACGTTCATAGCCGCGCAAATCTGCTCGAAGTCGGTCCTGCTCACCTCGAACAGCCCGGCCCGAAATGCGTAGCCCCAACGCTTCTTGTCCTTGATGACGTCGAGCCGATCGATCAGAGGGCGTACTGGGGCTTCATCCGTAGTCAGGAACTCGACCCTCCGGCGCCAAGGATGAAAGCCGTGCGCCATCTCCACCTGATAGGGTGCGTCATCCACCACCCGGGCGATCGCCGTAAAGGCTTGGAGCGGCTCGCCGTTCCGAAACGCCGTGCGAAGCGAGTAGAAGAAGGCGATGAAGTCTCCCTTCGCGAGCCTCCTCAGCCGGGATTGCCTTCCGTGGTCGGCCTGGGTAAAGCGGCCCTCAACGCCTGCTCGGACGTGGTCGCGGGAGACCGTATTGATCCAGAACCTCAGCGCCGTCTCCTTCGAGGAAGTACAAGTGATTGGCGGGCGGGCACCTCGAAGAGGACATCACCCGAGAAAGGGGTAAAGCCGCTAATCCTCTGCGAGGATGCCCATCTCCTCGATCCTGCTCGCGAGGTTGTCGGGAGACAGGTCGAGCACGCTTGCCAGCGCTCGGAGGTCGTCGTTTCGAATCGTGAGGACGCGCCCGTTGAAGTCGCTGCGCTGTATCTGCACGAGGTTCAGGTATCGCTGAAGAACCGCCTTTGAAGGGTGGTCGCTCTGCTCGAGCATCTTTAGATCGATCCGGATCTTGTCGAGGTTCATGCCCGAGGCAGGCGGAGTTTCAGCCTCGCCGGCATTTGTCCTGGGGAGCAGGTGATCGACCGGCACCTGGTAAAGGCGCGCCAAGCGCTCTAGCCGCGGAACCGAGATGCTCCTCTCGCCCCGCTCATAGGCGCCGAGGACGGAAGCCTTGAACTCCATCTTCGACATGTTTTGTACGTCGTGAAGCGACAGCCCCTTCTGAAGTCGGATCTTCCGAAGCCTGTCACCGACAACTGAGGCATAACTCATGCCGGTTCCCCCCGCTCCTGCAGCTTGTACATCTTCCCAGGACGGGCCCTGGGCAACCACTTAGAGTGAACTCTACGCCTATTGTGCCCTAAATCGCCAGGCATTGCTCCTACTCGAGCCGGCCGAGCTCGTAAAGGGCGATCGACGCTAGGACCAGCGGGGCGGTCTCCGTCCTCAAGATCTGGGGCCCGAGCCTGACCGGGATCGCCCCTGCTTCTGCGAAATCCGCCACCTCGTCAGGTCCGAACCCCCCCTCCGGGCCAACTATCAGGGTTAGGCCGTCGTGGGGACGGTCCCCCATAGCCTGGCGAAAACTGGCGTCCGCGGAGGGAGAGGCGATGAGGCAACGGGGCGAGCGGGCCGACATTGAGAGGATGTCGGATCGATCAACCGGGCCACGAACCTCGGGGAACCACGCGCGCCTCGACTGCTTGGCCGCCGCGTACGCAAGTCCCCGGTATCGCTCGGCCATGTTCCTGCGCTTTTGGTCATCCCAAATCGGAATGGAGCGCTCCGCATTGAAGACCACGATCTCGTCGACGCCGAGCTCGACGAGCTTCTCGATCACCAGATCGACCTTGCGCCCCTTCGCGACCCCCTGGGCGATGGTCAGCTTTGGGTGCGGGCGCGGAACCGAGAGCTCCGACACGACCGTAACGCTGACCTTCGAGGGGCCGGCGCCCTCGACCCGGGCGTCGAAGACGCGCCCTGCTCCGTCGCTCAGGTGGATCACATCGCCGGCCTTGACGCGACGCACCCTCAAGTGCCGCGCGTCCTCACCGGTGAGCGTAAGGCTCGAACCGAGCTGCGGGGCTCGATCGATGAAGAAGTAGGGCGAGTGCTCTATCGAGGTGGCGGATCAGCCGCGGAAGGCGCTCTTTAGCTTCCCGAGCAAGCCATGGTCCTCGGGGAAGTCCTCACCCCGAAGCGCGGCGAACCTCCGCAGCAGCTGCTCCTCTTCCGCAGAAAGGTTGGTCGGCACCCGAACCCCCACCTGCACGACCAGATCTCCTCTCCCAGAACGGCCGAGCCGGGACATGCCGCGCCCCCTCACCTTGAGCCGATCTCCTGGCTGGGTCGCGGGAGGGATCTCGAGCTCCACCGGCTTATCGAACGAGTCGATCTTTACTCTGCCCCCCAGAGCGGCGAGCGTGAACGGCACGTCGACAGAGGTGAGGATGTCGTCGCCTCGGCGCTCGAAGCCATTCATCGGCTTCACGTGGATCTGGACGTACAGGTCGCCGGCAACGCCGCCGCGCGGGCCCGCCTCTCCCTGGCCCGAGACGCGAATCTGCATCCCATCCTCGATGCCGGGAGGTACGTCGACAGTCACCTCCTCCTCCCTCGCAACCCGGCCGTCACCACGGCACTCGGTGCACGGGACGATCCGCTCGCCCAAGCCCCGGCACTGGGGACAGGTAGACGACGTCATCACGTTGCCGAAGAAGCTGCGCTGCATCGACCTCAACGTGCCGGACCCGCCGCAGGTCGGGCAGGTGCTCTTCTCCGTGCCCGGCTCGGCTCCCGTGCCGTCGCACCGGCTGCAGGCTCGAAGGCAGTTGATCGGGAACGTCTTCGACACTCCATCGACGAGCTCGAGCAGCGTGACTTCCAGCCCGATGACGAGATCCCTGCCCCTCTCCGGTCCTGCTCTGCGGCGGGAGAAGCCAAAGGGGTCGCCGCCGAAGAAGGACGTGAATATGTCGAAGGGATCGAAGCCGGAGGCCGAGACGCCGGCCGTCCCAAACATGTCGTACTGCCGCCGGCGTTGAGGGTCGGACAAAACGGCGTACGCTTCGCCCAGCTGCTTGAACTTCGATTCAGCCTGGGGGTCGTCTGGGTTCGCGTCGGGGTGGTACTGTCGCGCGAGCCGCCGGTACGCCTTCTTCAGTTCCTCTTGCGTGGCGTCGCGATCGACGCCGAGCACCTCGTAATAGTCCACAGTCCCCCTCATCCGGCAGCCTCGAGAAAGCTGGAGAGCCTCCGTGCCACGGCCTCGACCGCAGCAATCGTGTGAGGGTAGTCCATGCGCGTCGGGCCCACGACGCCGAGCGTCCCCCGCCGCTCTCCACCCACTTCGTAGGGGGCGAAGATCACTGCGCATGCCCTCATCTGCTCGACGGGGACCTCATGGCCGATGAAGACGACCACGGTGGCGGAGTCGCGGGCAGCGTTCATCAAGCCAGACAACACCAGAGGGTGCTCGAGCGCGTCCACTATCTCGTGAACAGTCTCCAGATCCGAAAATGCCCCCCTCGAAAGGATGTTTGCGGTGCCTCCCCGGAAGATCCGCTCCGTGGCGCGCGCGGCCATCACGCTGTCGATCTCGTCTGCAACCCTCGAAAAGTCCGCGTTCGCGGGATCGATGACCCCGATTCTGTCGCTCAAGTCCTCGAACTCGACCCCTGCGAGCTGCATGTTCAGACGGCGGGAAAGCGCATCAATGTCGTCGTCGCTCTTGTCGGTGACAAACTCGACGATCCCCTGCTCGACCTCGCCGCTGCGGGCTATGAGCAACATCGTCGCTCGCCGTGCATCTCGCGGGATGAGCTCTACCCGGCGCAGCACGTTCTTGCGAGAGGGTGGGGCAATCGCCAGAGCCGCGTTTTCGGTCAGCTGCGAAAGAAGGTGCGAGGTCGACTCGAGAGTGTGCTCGAGCCCCCGGAACTCCGAGGCAACGATTGCATCGATCGCCTTTCGCGCCTCGGCCGAGAGGTTCGGCCATGAGGGGCCCGGCCAGTTGTCGACGAACCACCGGTAACCGGCGTCGGTCGGGATGCGGCCAGCTGAGGTGTGAGGCTGCACGATGTAGCCGAGCTCCTCCAGGACGCCCATGTCGTTGCGGATCGTGGCAGCGGAAACCTGCAGCCGGTAGCGCTCCACGAGTGTCTTCGAGGCGACCGGCTGTCCCGTCCGCACGTACTCCCGGACGATTGCGCGCAAGATCGACCCCTTGCGGCGATCCAGCGACCGCCTCCCGGATCCCGAAGGCGCGGACGGCGAAACCAGCACCCCGGCGGGGCGCTCTCCCGACTCTTTCATCACTTCTTTTCGCTTAGTTTAAGGGCCGCCATGAACGCATCCTGCGGCACCTGCACCGAACCAACTTGCTTCATCCGGGCCTTGCCCGCTTTTTGCTTTTCGAGGAGCTTACGCTTGCGCGTAACGTCTCCGCCGTAGCACTTCGCAATCACGTCCTTGCGATGCGCCTTGATTGTCTCACGGGCAATGATCCTAGAGCCGATCGAGGCCTGAACCGCAATGTCGAACTGCTGCCTCGGGATGAGCTCGCGCAGCTTCTCGGTCATCCGCCTGCCGTAGCTGTACGCCTGGTCCTTGTGGACGATCGCGCTGAAAGCGTCGACGGGATGTCCGTGCAGCATGATGTCGACCTTGACGAGGTCGGCAGGGACGTACCCTACGGGCTCGTAGTCCAAGGACGCATACCCCTTGGTGCGGCTCTTCAGCTGGTCGAAGAAGTCCACCATCATCTCGGCAAGGGGAAGGTCGTACCTGAGCTCCACCCGCTCGCTCGAGAGGTGATGCATGTTCTTCATCTGGCCTCTTCGCTGCTGGCAGAGCTCCATGATCGGTCCGATGAACTCGGCCGGTGCGATGATCATCGCCGCCGCGATGGGCTCCCGGATCTCCTTGATAGAGCCGGCATCCGGCATCTGCGCCGCGCTGTGCACCCAAGCGATCTCATCATTCGTTGTCACGACTTGATAGGCCACGCTCGGCATCGTGACGAGCAGGTCGAGGTCGAACTCCCGCTCGAGCCGCTCTCGAACTATGTCCATATGAAGGAGCCCGAGGAATCCGCACCGGAAGCCGAACCCCAACGCGGCGGAAGTTTCGGGCTCGAAGACGAACGCCGCGTCGTTTAGCTGCAGCTTCTCGAGAGCCTCGCGTAGCTGGGGATACTGGCCCGAGTTCGTCGTGTAGAGCCCCGCCCACACCATCGGCTTTGGCTCCCGGTATCCCGGAAGCGGGTGCTCAGCCGGCTCGATCGCGTCGGTGATAGTGTCCCCGACCTTCGCCTCCCGGAGGTTCTTCGCTCCAGGGATGACGTAACCCACGTCGCCAGCCACGAGCTTGTCGACGGGGCGCATCTCGGGTGTGAAGACGCCCACCTCCTCCGTCTCCGCCGTTGACCCCGTCGCCATCATCCGCACCTTCTGGCGAGCCGACAGCTCTCCATCCATCACGCGTACAAAGGTGACCACCCCTCGGTAGTTGTCATAAGTAGAGTCGAATATGAGAGCTCTCGTCGGCTTCTCCGGATCGCCCTTGGGAGGGGGAATCCGCCTGATCACCTCCTCGAGCAGCTCATCGACGCCGTAGCCGGTCTTTCCGGAGACGCGCAGGATCGAGTCATCGTCGACGCCCATCAGAGCCGACAGCTCCTCGGCCACCCGGTCCGGCTGGGCTGCCGGAAGGTCGATCTTGTTCAGGACGGGGATGATCTCGAGCCCCGCCTCGAGGGCGAGGTAGAGATTGGCAAGCGTCTGCGCCTCGACGCCCTGGGCGGCGTCTACCAGCAGGATCACTCCGTCGCATGCGGCGAGCGAACGCGAGACCTCGTAGCTGAAATCGACGTGGCCAGGCGTGTCGATGAGGTTCAGCACATACGTCTTTCCGTCCGACGCCGGGTAGCTGAGCCGGATCGCTTGAGCCTTGATGGTGATCCCGCGCTCCCGTTCGAGGTCCATCCGGTCGAGGTACTGGTCGCGCATCTCCCGCTCCGGCACCGCATTGCACACTTGCAGTATGCGGTCGGCCAGCGTCGACTTCCCGTGATCGACGTGCGCGATCAGGCTGAAGGCGCGGATGAGAGAGCGATCTTTCACTTGGTTGGAGGGTAGCAGGGACTCGCGCGCAAACGGATGCTAGAGTGGGTCGTCGATGGCAAACATCAAGTCGCAGAAAAAGCGCAACCTCACCAACGAGAAGCGGCGGGTCCGAAATCGTGAGGTGCGGACCGCGCTGAAGACGTACATCAAGCGTTTTCAACGCGCTCTCGACGGCGGGGACCCCGACCTTACGATTGCTGAGTTCCGCAAGGCCAGCACGGAGCTCGACCGGGCGGTTTCCAAGGGCGTCATCCACCCAAACAACGCGGCGAACCGCAAGTCCGCCATGGCGAAGCGGCTCAACGCCACGCAAGGCGCGGACAAAGCCAGCTAGGCATCGATAAATCCGCCTTAAGAGGCGCGCCCTCTTGCCTTGCGCGACTGGAGGGGGAAAACGTTCGCTCCCTATACTTCCTCTCCCCTTATTCGCTGCTGAATGCTATTTGCTTCTAATTGGCCGTTTCGCCACCAGGGGGAGGGGTAGCTAAACGGCGCCGAACATGACCCGACCCCGCTGGACTTACTACATAAGGAAGGCCGCTGCTCGAGCATCCAGAAAGTGGCCATGGGCGGTCGCGGGGTTCGTCATCGCCGCGGCAGGCATCAGGGTCTCGACGATCCTCGCGAACGTCGAGCTGCCAGAAATTCCACCTCCGGCGCAGTCTTCGCGGGTCCTCGCCTACGACGGCCAGGTCATCGCGACGCTTCATGGCGAGGAGAACCGCCTGATCGTGCCGCTGGAGAAAATCTCCCCCTTCCTCCAGGTCGCCGTGCTGTCGACCGAAGACCGGGAGTTCTTCCGGCACAAGGGCATGAGCGTAAGGGCGGTGATACGTGCAGCCCGGGCGAACGTCGAGAGCGGTGAGGTTCTGCAGGGTGGCTCCACGATCACTCAACAGTACGTCCGGAACACCTTCCCCCACGTCGGAAAGGAAAGGACGCTCCTGCGAAAGGTGAAAGAAGCCTTCTGGGCGATCCAGCTCGAGAGGCACTACCCGAAGAACGAGATCATGGAGAGGTATCTGAACACCGTCTACTTCGGACGCGGAGCCTACGGAGCTGAGGCCGCAGCCCGAACGTACTTCAAGGTGTCCGCTGCGGAGTTAACCCCGGGGCAGGCTGCCTACCTTGCGGGCCTCATCAGGTCCCCTCAGCGCTACCAGATCGACGAGAATCCAGAGGGAGCCGTTGCGATTCGGAACACGGTGATCAAGAGCATGGTTCGAGGAAAGTACCTCGGTCCCCGTGAAGGTGAAGCAGCGATGGCTGAGGACCTTCGCGCTCAGTTCAAGCCGGGCTTGTCGATCGAGGTCGACTCACCCCGAGCCGGCTACTTCGTGGAGTACGTCCGGCGGACCTTGAAGAGCCAGTTCAACTTGACCGACGAGGACATCCTGCAAGGAGGCCTCCAGATCCATACAACGCTCGACCTTCGGATGCAGGACGCGGCCGAGGCGGCCATGAGGTCGGTGCTGAACCGGCCCGACGACCCCGAAGCGGCCGTGGTCGCCATGGACCCGGAGGGACGGGTGCGGGCAATGGTGGGGGGCCGGGATGTGGACAGCATCGACCGGTCGCGCGGCTTCAACTTTGCAGCCGACGTCAATCATACGGGCGGCGGAAGGCCCGCGGGGTCGGCCTTCAAGCCCTTCGCCCTTGCGGCTTTCCTCGACGAAGGCAAGTCACTCCAGTCCAGCTTCGTCGGAGCATCCACGATCAAGATCGACGCCGGGCGGTGCAAGAACGGGGACAAGCCCTGGGAGGTCTCGAACTTCGGACACTCGAGCTTTGGCATGCTCGACGTCACCGCCGCGACGCTGAGCTCGGTGAACACCGTCTACGCCCAGATCATGGACAAAGTCGTAAGCCCCGAGAAGTTCATCGAGATGGCGGGCAAGACGGGGATCCCGATTCCCACTCACGACGCTGGGTGCGCCCTTACGCTCGGAACGACCGACGTCACACCGCTCGAGATGGCCCAGGCCTATACGACCTTCGCGCAGCGGGGGAAGCGTCCGGAGCCGCTCGTCGTGCTCAAGATCACCAGGCCAAACGGCGAGGTGGTCGTAGAGAACGGCCCGAAGATGGAGCAGGTCCTGAACGAGAACGTTGCCGACACGGTGAACCACGTCCTCGAGAAGAACATTCAGTCGGGCACGGGAACCGGTGCGAGGATCGGACGCCCCGCCGCCGGGAAGACGGGAACAACGCAGAACTTCCAGGATGCGTGGTTCGCGGGTTACACCCCACAGCTGACGGCGGTGGTTTGGATGGGTTACGCGCCCGGACCCGACGGCAAGATCGCTGAGATGACCAGGGTACGCGGCAGGCAGGTCACGGGCGGATCCTTCCCTGCGACGATTTGGAGGGAGTTCATGTCCAGGGCACTCGAGGGGGTTAGGCCAACGGGCTTCCGCAAGCCGGTTTTGGGCGGGGAGGTAGTCGGGCATCGCCCACCGTCGTCGGCGACGCTTGCGAGCGCTGGACCAGTGAGCGCGGCGCCGTCAAACCGGCAGAGCCGTCGCAGCGACGACACACCGGTCGTGAGGGTGCCCCGTCAGTCAGACTTCAACCCGTTTGTGAGCGGTGGCAGCGATGACGATGACGACGACTACCGGCCCCCGTCCCGCCGGGAGACGCGCTCAACCGAGAACCAAATGTTCCCGTCCTGCTTCCCCTTCTGCGATTAGCTTTCGCCGAGCGACCCATGTGTCGCGTGAGGCCCAGACCTCGATCAGAGCGCAACGACGCCTGATAGCGGTGAATCCCGAGCTATCCTCAGGTTGCGACAATGCCGCGCTTCTTGCTCAGACCCCCGTGGATCTTCTTAAACCTACTCGTTGCACTCATCGTTGCCGTCTGCGCCGGGCTTGGCCGCTGGCAGCTTCAACGGCTCGAGGAAAGAAGAGCTGAGAACGCGAAGATTGCGGCGCTCAGCAGCCTCCCGCCCGAAGAGCTGACGGATGTCGTTCCATCTCCAGCTCCCTCCGCCGAGGAGGCGGCCGCGTCTGCTTACCGGACCGTAACCGTCACCGGCAGCTACCGCCCGGACGAAGAGATCGTCGTTCTAACCCGGTCCAATAGCGACGGGAGCCGGACGGGCAATCACGTCCTCACCCCGCTCGTTACGTCGGCTGGGCACATCATCCTCGTGAACCGGGGGTGGGTGCCCCTCACCATGAACGAGCCACCGATTGCTGAGGCCGCCCCTCCGGAGGGACGGGTGCGAGTAACGGGAATTCTTCTGCCCTCCGAGGAGGAAGGGCCGGCCCGAGTAAGCGGAGGAAAAGACGTAAGAGCCGCCTCGAAGATCGACGTGCCGGCGCTCTCGCGGCAGCTCCCCGGCCCCACGTACCCCCTCTACCTAAGGCTGCAGAGCCAGGATCCGCCGGCGCCCCGCGACCTCCCGCAACCGGTTCCTCTTCCGAAAGCGACCGAAGGACCGCACGTTTCCTACGCGATCCAGTGGTTCACGTTCGGGGTGATCGCCCTGATCACCTACGGCGCGCTCATCCGTCGCGAGCTTCGGGGGAGCGAAAGGACGCGGGCGTGATGCCGAAGCTACACGTGGACATCTCCGCGTTGCTGATGGGTTCTTCCGCCTGAACCCGCGGGCAGATTACGGAGGGCTTCGAAAGATGGGCCGTCGCATCGGCGACCCAGAACAGGTTGACGTTGACGGCGAAGATCTTGTCGAACCTCTCGTTTATGTCCAGCTGTTCGACGGAGGTATGGCGCACTTCGACCTTCCCGGCGGCGACGTGGGCGGCCGTCCGCGCGCGGGTCCTTTCTACCGCCGTAGCGGAGCGGTCCACCGCGAGGAGAAACCCGTCGTTGAGCTTCTCCGCGATCAGTTCGGCCGCGACGCCGGGACCTGGTCCGACCTCCAGGACCCGATCGCCTGGTTGCACGTCGAGCACGTGGAGCGCCGTCGGGATGCGCGGGGCGATCTTCGACCTCACTAGTAAAAGTTTACGCGGCCGCTATATCGGACCCGTCAAGGGAAGCTTCTCCACTTAGCAGGACGGAGCTCTATGGCTCGTCGCTGTCCCTAGCGGGAAGCTATGGCCACGACGGCACGTTCCAGAGTCAGCGACTCGGGCTCCTCGCTTCTCTTCATCTTGAGGTCCGCCTCGGCCAAGCGCTGGTAGGCGGCGACGAGCTCCTCGGTCCGAAACAGCCGGGCTTGCCGAACCAGCTTCTCGGCTCGCCACTGTGGAAGCCTGAGCTGGTCGGCCACCGAGGAGGCCGGGCCTTGCGCCGCGAGAAGCAACATCCGGAAGTGGCGGGCAAGGGACCAGAAGAGCATCTGAGGGGGCTCTCCCCGCGCCAAGAGGTAATGAAGCGACTGCAGCGCATCCCCAGGTTGGCGTTGGGCTACGGCATCAACGAAGGCATAGAGCTTGACGTCAGCGTGGCCGCGAAAGTGGCGGGCGATCTGGTTCGCACTGAGGCGGGTTCCCTTGGGGACGGCGAGCGTCAGCTCGTCCACCGCTTGAGAAAGGGCAGTTCGCTCCTCCCCCACCGCCTCCACGAGGGCCGCCAGCGCCTCGCCTGCCGCGCTGAGCCCGTTCCGCGCGAACTGCTGCTTGAGCCAGGAGTAGAGGTCGGGACGCTTGCCCTTGACGGCGTCGATCACCCTTCCCGCCCTCCTCACCGAGGAGACCAGGGATTGGCTCGCCTTGGAGGCGACGAGGATCAGGGTGGTCGAAGGGGTCGGATCATCGAGAAACGAGATCAGCTGCCTTTGAGCCTCGGCCGGAAGGCGGTCGGCCTCCTTCAAGACCACGAAGCGGCGGTCCTCGAACATCGGCGGGGTAAGCAACGCCTGATACAGCATCTCGATATCGTCTGTGGGGTCGAACTCGCTCACGGACGCCTGATCGACTCCCCTCAACAGCTTGGTCAGGGCGTCGGAGATCAGGTACTCGTCGTCACCGGCGATTAGGTAGGCGGCGAGGTTGGCGCCGGTGGCGATGTCGGTAGAGTCGGCCACCAGCTTACCCCGTCACTTCTACCCGGCCGCTTCGATCCATCTCGAGGACGATGTCGTCTAGTCGGTCGGTGCGAAGAACTCTTGCCCCGGCCTTGACGAACGTGGAAAGGGCCTTTTGGGTGGGGTGGCCGTACTCGTTGGGGCCGACCGAGACCGTTACCCACTCGGGATCGACCGCTTGCACAAACGTCGAGAGGAGCCTTGCCGACCCGTGGTGGGGCGCTTTCATGATCGTGCAAGCGATCGTGTCCGCGTGCGAGTCGAGCAGCTCCTGCTGTCCGGCTTCCTCCAGGTCCCCAGTGAACAAGACGCACTCCCTCCCCCAGTTGACCCTAAGCACGAGGGAAGAGTCGTTCAGCGCCGAGCTCTCCGCGGGACCGGCAGAAGTCGAGCCCGCCGCGGCGATGCGCATCTCGTGGGTTGGGGCTAGAACTTCCACGGCCATATCGCCCAACTGTATCGCCTCGCCGCGGGATGCCTCCTCGAGCTTTCGAGCGGACTGCAGGGGGGTCAGCAGCGGGGCCTCCAGCCCCGGGTGCACCGCAACGCCCACCTCGAACCGCCGGAGGACCTCGATCAGCCCCACGACATGGTCGGCATGGAGGTGGGAAGCGGCGACGACGTCCAGGCGGTTGACGCCTCGCCGCCGCAAAGCACGCGCGATTTGTTCCGGTTCGGGACCCCCGTCTACGAGCAGCCGTGCTCCGCCCGGACTCTCCACCAGGGCTGCATCGCCTTCGCCTACGTCGAAGAAAGTGACGCGAAGACGGTCGGGCAGGCCGGAATGGGCCGGTAAGAGCGCGCCGATGACCACAAGCAGCAGGGCAACAGCAGCGGGCCATCGCGCCCACCTCGCCCTTCCCGACAGCAGCAGGGCCAGAGCGGCGACGACAAGGTAAGCGACCAGAACTTGAGGGAGGTTGAAGCTCGTTACAGTCACCTCGGCGAAGCCGGCCCGACCGGCCGTTCTCGCGATCCAGACGAGCGCCGACACGAACACGCCGGCCATCTCCATGAGCGCGCTCCCGAGGGGAGCGGAGGCCATCGCAGCGACTCCCGCCGCCAGCCCGAGCACAGTAGCGGGGGGGACGAGAGGAAATGCAAGGAGGTTGGCCGCTAGCGCGACGACGCTTATCCGGCCGAAGTGCAGCGCGATCAGCGGAAAGACCGCGGCCTGAGCCGCCGCCGCAACCGAGACGACCTCGGCGACGGCGGCGGGGAGACCTTCGAGACGGCGAACGATCAGGGGGGTCAGCCAGAGAATTCCGGCAGTTGCGGCGAAGGACAGCTGAAATCCGATGGACCAGAGCAGGTTCGGTTCGAAGGCCAGCAGGGCCGCGAACGCGAAGGTGAGCGCCTGGGCGGGGTTCGTGAGCCGGCCAAAGTAAAAAGCCGCGAGAGCCAGGGCTGCCGTCACGCTCGCACGCATCACCGAGGGCTCCCATCTCGTGACGACTGCAAATACAAAGATCGCTGCCAACCCCACCGCGATTTGGACCCGCCTCGAAAACCGCAGCGCCTGCATGAGCACCGTCAAAGCCGCCAGCACGATGGCGACGTTGGCGCCCGACACCGCCGTGAGATGCGCGAGGCCTGAGGCGCGAAAGTCCTCCCGGACCTCATCGGGTGTCCTTCGCTCGTCGCCGATGACCAGTCCTAGAGCCACGCCCGACTCGGGCGGACGCAATGAGGTCGCCGCCGCCTCGTCGATCTTGCGGCGGAAGTGGTTCGAGAAGCTGACGACCGGGTTGGAGGAGGAACGGACCAACAGGATGTCCGAAGCGGATGCCGTTCCCCGGGCGACTACGCCCCTGCGGAACAACGACGCGTCGTAGGAATCGGTGAGGTCCAGCTGCTTCAGCTTCCCCTCGACACGGACTCTGTCACCGAGGTGGAGACCCGGTCTCGGCCCGAAGAACCGGAGTGCAACCTTGCCGGTGAGTTGATGCCCACGGTGCCCAACAGAGGCGAGGGTGAAGGCGGTAGCACGCCCCGCCGGCTGCAGGTCGCTGCCGACGCGCCCTTCGAGAACGAGTGTTTGACCGTCGAGTCGAGCCAGAGGAGACGTCAAGAGAACCGCCCGCCTCAGGCCAAGATCGCAGAAGCCGACGGCGACGAGGCCCACGGCGATGAGTAACGTGGTCGCGGGTCGAAATCTCGGCAGAAGATCTCCGTCACCTGGGAGGGGCTCCCTCCGCTGGCTCAGCCAGGCGCCCGACAACGAGACCGCGCCCATAGTGCCGACAGCAAGGGCAGCCCCGACAGGAGGACGGCTCAGATCGGCGAGGAAGATTCCGAGGGCGAGGCACCCGCCCATCAGGAAGGTCTTGAGCGGGAAGGTCACACCGAGATGAGGTCTTTCAGCGATTCGTAGCGCTTTGGACCGAAACCGGAAACCTCCATGAGCTGCCTAGGCGATTTGAAGGCGCCCTTCGCGCGCCTGTACTCGAGAATTCGCTGGGCAAGCACCGGTCCTACTCCCGGAAGCTCCTCCAACTCGGCGGCCGTGGCCTGGTTTAGGTCGACCTTTCCGCTCGCGGCACCCGCTCCCCCTCCGACGGTCGCTTCGGCAGCAGCATCCTCAGCCGGGAACGCCTCGCCCGGTTTGGGAACCCTGATCTTCTGGCCATCGCCGACTGGAGCAGCAAGGTTCAGGGCGTCGAGGTCCGCCGGATCCTTTGGCCCCGCCGCCGCTCGGATGGCGTCCTTGACCCGGCTCCCCTCCGGAACCTCGTAAACCCCGGGGGTCGTGACCTGCCCCGTAACGTGGACCACGAGCACCTTCGGGGGAGGAGGGCTGGGGGTGGCGGCTGGGATGCGACGAATAGGCGGGGCGGGAGGATCGGCGCTGCGGATCCAGACAACCGCAACGGCGCCGACGATTGCAAGCCCCAGCAGGGCAATCAGCCCAACTTCGGAGCGCGAGCCGCGAAGGGAGTCGAATAACCGTTCAAAAGAGCCACTTTCCCGCACCTGCACCTCCCCTTTGTCGAGAGCCTCGGGAAACGGTCCCGGCGGGGAGGCCCTGGGGAAGTGGCTTTAATCTCAGCGAGTAACAGTAGTTTTACGCTGCGTGGCAACAACCTGCAACAGCGGGAATTCGCAACGGAGACTAGCAAGCAAGGGTGACAACTAGAGTCCTGCTTCCCACCGGCAGAGTTGCGGCAGCGTGGTCGATTTGACAGTCGGCTCTTCGGCCTCTACGACCTCCCTTGCGAAGCCTCCCGGCTGGGTGAAGCCTCAACGCTGCTCGTCCCCGCCCTTAAAGAGGAGAGCCGTTCCGAGAACGGCCGAGGAGAGGGACCCTATGAGGATTCCCACTTTCGCCTCTCCCTGGG
Organism: Actinomycetota bacterium; assembly: GCA_030863545.1. GTDB lineage: Bacteria > Actinomycetota > CADDZG01 > JAHWKV01 > JAHWKV01 > JALZBO01. The sequence goes on along the minus strand of JALZBO010000063.1, from coordinate 8,940 downwards.
CGACGAGGTCCTCAAACGCAAGTGTCGCGATGAACAGCGAAACGGTGAATCCAATACCCGCGATTCCGGACGTCCCGATCGTCTGTCTCCACGTGGCCCTGTGAGGCAGCTTGCCCAAACGCAAGCCCTGAGCCAACCAGGAGAACAGTGTGATGCCTATAGGTTTCCCGAGGAGCAAGCCGAGAGCAACACCGAGTCCGATCGGCGACCTCGCCGCCCTTCCAAACTCAGCCGGGTTCAAGGAGATGCCCGCATTCGCCAGAGCAAAGAGTGGGACCACCACAAAGCTGGACCATGGAAGGAGTTGATGCTCCAGGCGCTGGGCCACCGAGGGCATGTGGCGTCCCGCGACGATCGAGGGGGCGGCCGGGGTCAACATTCCCAAAGCGACGCCGGAGAGGGTCGGATGAAGGCCGGACTCGAAGGTCGCCAGCCAAAGAAGCGATCCCAACGCCAAATAGGCCGGTATCCACGTGACGCGCACGCCGCGGACGATGAGGATCAACCCCACAAGGGCGATGGCCACAAGGAACGCTACGAGGTCGATCCCTCCCGAGTAAAAGAGTGCGATCACGACAATCCCCCCGATGTCATCGGCAATCGCAAGGCTCAACAAGAAGAGCTTCAGGGAGGAAGGGACCCGCTTTCCAAGCAGGGTGAGGACGCCGACGGAAAAGGCGATGTCGGTGGCCATTGGGATCCCCCACCCTCTCGAAGCAGGGGTGCCGGCGTTGAACCCCAGGTAAATGGCCGCGGGGACCACCATCCCCCCTAGCGCAGCGATGGCCGGCATGGCGGCCGCCTTCTTGTCCCTAAGCTCACCCGTGACGAGCTCCCGCTTGATCTCCAGCCCCACCACGAAGAAAAAGATCGTCATCAGCGCATCGTTGACCCAGTGGCGGAGGTCCTCGGTAAGCTCCCACCTCCCGAGGCGCAAGGTGAGCTCCGTCTCCCAGAGCGTGTTGTAGCTCTGGCTCAGGGGGGAGTTCGCGCAAATAAGGGCGACGACAGTTGCCGCTGCAAGCACGGCCCCGCCGGCAGTCTCCGCCTGCATGAACTCGCGAAGGGGGCGAGAGAGACGCCCACGAAGAGCCGCCCCTTTCCCAAGCTGGCGGGGGCGTTTTCCTGTCGTTTGCATTAACCGGCTCCGTGAGGCGCCGCGTTAGCGACCAGTAAAGGCAACGGCGCGGTGAGACTACTTCAAAAGGATGCCTGGAAAGCGCACAAGGGGCTTCAATTGCAAGCGGTGTGCAACGGATCTACTGTCATTCCATGTGGCGGCTTCCGGCGGCGCTTGTAGTGGCATGCCTGGTGACCCTCCCGGGGTGCGGAAGTGCCGGCGAAGCACCGTCCGCCGTCTCGTCACGGGAAACCCAGCTTCACATCGTCACCACGGTGGCCCCGATCACGAGCATAGTGGCCCAAGTGGCGGGAGCGAGGGCGGAGGTTGCGGGGCTCGTCCCCGAGGGGACCAATTCGCATACCTTCGAGCCTCCACCCCGCGCCGCCCGGCTGCTCGCGCAGGCCGACGTCGTATTCCTTAACGGGCTGATGCTGGAGGATCCGATCCAGCAGCTCGCCAAGGCAAACCTGAAGCCGGGGGCCGAGATCGTCGGGCTCGGCGACCGGGCGATTTCGCCGAATGAGTACATCTACGACTTTTCGTTTCCAAAGGAGGGGGGCCGGCCCAACCCACACCTGTGGACCGATCCTCCGCTGGCGAAGCGGTACGCAGAGATCGTCGCGGACGTCCTCGCCCGGAGAAACCCCGCCAACGCCGCCGAGTATCGGGCCAACTACGAGGGGTTCGGCCGGCAGGCCGACCAGCTAAGCGAGGCGATACGTTTGGCAAGCGGCACCATCCCCCCCGAGAAAAGGCAGCTTCTCACGTATCACGACGGTTTCGCCTACTTTGCTAGGGACTTTGGGTGGAGGGTTATCGGAGCAATTCAGCCTTCCAGCTTCGACGAGCCGACCCCTCAGGAGGTCGCCAACCTCATCCGTCAGATCAGGCAGGCGGGCGTGCCCGCAATATTTGGATCAGAGGTGTTCCCCAGTCCGGTTCTCAACCAGATAGGAAGGGAGGCCGGAGTGAGGTACGTCGACGTCCTCAGGGACGACGACCTGCCAGGGGAGCCCGGAGATCCGGAGCACTCGTGGCTCGGCCTCATGCGCTTCAATTTCATCACCATGGTTCGGAGCCTCGGAGGAGACGCGTCGGCGTTGGAGGCCGTAGGGCTCGAGACCGAAGTCAAGGACCGCGCGAGGTACCCGCAGTGAGCGCGCCCCTCGTCCGTCTCGAAGGCATCACCTGCACCTATGGGGAGGATCCCGTTCTCATCGACGCCGACCTTGAAATTGGCCGAGGAGATTACTTCGGCGTGGTCGGACCTTCCGGATCCGGAAAGACGACACTCCTCAGAGCCATCCTCGGTAGCTGCAAGCCGGTTGCCGGATCCGTACACCGCTTAACTGACCTCGCGATCGGCTACGTCCCGCAGCTGCAGTTGGTCAACTGGACCTTTCCGATCACCGTCGGAGAGGCCGTTCTAATGGCCCGGGGGGGCCGGGTGCTCCCCTGGGCGAGCAGAGCCGAGAAGCACGAGGTGCATGAGGTTCTGGCTCGCCTCGGAATCGACGACCTTTCCGGCAGGCACATCCGCGCACTTTCGGGGGGCCAGCAGCAGCGAGTGTTCATCGCCCGAGCCCTCCTCCGAAAGCCGGAGCTGCTCCTGCTGGACGAGCCCACGTCAGGGGTCGACGTCCACACCAGGCACGAGATCCTCCACCTTCTGGCCGACCTAAACGCGGAGGGCCTCGCGATCGTCCTCACGACCCATGACCTAAACGGGATAGCCACCCACCTTCCGAGGCTTGTATGCGTGAACAAGACGATCAAAGGGGTGGGACCCCCCGCCGAGGTCCTCACACCCTTCGTGCTGGAGGAAACCTACGGAGCGCCGATGGAGCTGCTGACCCATGGAGGGATGCGGGTCGTCGTGGAGCGCTTCGAGCAGAGCGCCGACAAACGCGAGCCGAGGCACGAGCACGCCGCGGAAGCCGCGGTTAGAAAAGAGCCCCCATGAGCGCCCTGGTGGAGCCGTTCGACTTTGCATTCTTCCGCAACGGAGTGATGGTCGCTTCGCTCGCGGGCGCGCTTTGTGGACTCGTCGGCGTCTACGTCGTTCTCAGAGGGATGAGCTACATAGGGCATGGGCTCTCCCACGCAATCTTCGGCGGAGCCGCCGCCAGCGCGGTGATGTCGGTCAACGTATACGTCGGCGCCGGCGTGTGGGGCGTGATCTCAGCCCTGATGATCGGCCGCATCGCCCGCCGCCGAATCATCGGATCGGACGCCGCGATAGGTGTCATAACGACCGCGTCATTCGCCCTGGGGCTCATCCTGTTCGGACTCTTCGGAACGGCGCGCCGAAGCGTCGATGCCGTCCTGTTCGGAAGCATTCTCGGCGTGACTGCCACGGACGTCTGGGTGGTCGCCGCCGTCTTTGTCGCAGCGTCCCTCGTGGTCTTCTTCCGGTATCGGGCTCTGCTGTTCGCAACGTTCGACGCCGAAGTTGCAGAGGTATCGGGCGTCAACACCGCCCGCGTTGACGCCCTACTCATGCTCGTGCTTGCGACGTCCATCCTTGCGACGATGAAGGTGATCGGTGTCGTGCTGGTTGCGGCCATGCTCGTCATCCCACCCGTCATAGCCCGCATGCTGACCGACGGGTTCGTCAAGATGCTCGGCCTCTCGGTTGTCGTGGGGGCGGTCTGTGGCTTTGCCGGGATGTACCTCAGCTATTACCTGGATGCGCCGTCTGGAGCGACGATCGCGTTGGCAGGCGCGGTCGTATTTGGTCTCGTCTTTGCCGTCACGGGGTCAGGGCGGCTGCAGCCGCCGGCAGAGGTCAGCTCGCCTTCACCCATTCCCTCCGGCTCCTGAGACCGGTCCCGTAGGGAGGAAATAGGGAGGGAGAGACGCTCGGCTAGGCTCGTCGGGTGGCCGCCACAGGCTTTGGCTCTATGCCCAGCACGTTGTCAAGCGCGAGCAGTCCCGGGCCGATGAGCGCCAGAGCAAGGGCCCCCGCGCCGATCGCGATGTCGAGCTCTGCGCCGGTTCCCTGCTGCGCGACGAAGCCGATGTCCGCCCTGACCATCAGCGTGGTGAAGACCATCTCCACGGCCATGAGCAGCGCAACGACTCTGGTGCCGAGCCCCAGGATGAGGAGTGCGCCGCCTACTACCTCGATCGCGATTACCACCCAAACCATCACCTCAGGAAAAGGAATCCCCAGCTGCCCGAAAAACCCGGCAGTCCTTCCAGGGTTCTGGAGCTTGGGCAGCCCGTGGGCGATAAAGATCGGTCCCAGCGCCAGGCGAAGCACGAGGCCGGCAAGCCTGCTCATTGGGTGGAGGGGAGTAAGGGCAAGAGCTCTCAAGTGCGCCCCCTTTCTAGGGCTAGGTCAATGCCTTCAGCAATTATCCGCAATCGGCGCGAACGCGATCATCGAGGCCGGGAGGAGCGGAGCAATCGACGAAGATCGCGTCTTGAGCAATCTGCTGCACACGCCGCCGAGGTTCAACACCTGAAGGCGTGGGTTACGTGGAATAGGGTCCAGCTCATGCGGCCAACCCGGAAGGCAGCTAGGGAGCGACGAGGTTCACGAGCTTGGGCGGGACCGTGATGATCTTCTTCGGCTCGCCGCCATCGAGGTAAGAGCGAACCCGGTCGCTCTTAAGCGCAATCGCTCGCATCTCCTCCTCGGTGATCTCGGCCGGCACCTCGACGCGATCCCTCACCTTCCCGTTCACTTGGACCACCATGACCACCTTCGTGGCTTCCGCCAGGGATTCGTCGTAGTCCGGCCACTGTTCGAGATGAATAGAGCCCTCATTTCCGTAGCGATGCCACAGCTCCTCGGTGATGAACGGTGCAATCGGCGCAAGGAGCTTTAGGAACGCCTCTGCCTCGGGACGCGGCACCGGCCCCCCCACCTTCGAGAACTCGTTGACTAGCTCCATCATCCGGGCGATCGCGGTGTTCAACCCGAACTCCTCCATCTCGGAGGTGACGGCTTTGATCGTTCGATGAACGGAGCGTTGCAGGCTTGAGGGGGCTGGCTCGCTCCCGACGTCGGACAGGATCCGCCACACTCGCGCAAGCCAGCTATGGGCCACCCTGCCTATCTGCTCGAAGCCGTCGGCGGGAAAGTCGTAATCGGCCGCCGGCGGGCTGCTGAACAGGATGAACGTCCGAGCCGCGTCGGCGCCGTAGGTCTCGACCGTCTCCGCGGCTTCGATCACGTTGCCGGTCGACTTCGACATCTCCCGCCCCTTCAGAAAGACGCGGCCCTGATTGAACAGGTGCAGAAACGGCTCGGGAAAGTTGACGAGACCCATATCCTGAAAGGCCTTGGTGAAGAACCGGGCATAGATCAGGTGCATGACTGCGTGCTCTACGCCGCCGAAGTAATGATCCACCGGGCACCAGTTCGCGACCTTCCGTGCGTCGAAGGCGGCCTCGTCGTTGCGGGGGTCGCAGTAGCGCAGGAAGTACCAGGACGAGTCGAAGAAGGTGTCGAGGGTGTCGGTCTCCCGCTTCGCTTCCCTGCCACACTTGGGACAGGAGACGTTCACGAAGTCCTTGTCGTTGGCTAGTGGGCTGACGGCGTCCTCCGAAGGGGAGTAATCGGCTTTTGTCGGTAGCAGGACGGGGAGGTCCTCGTATGGAACCGGCAACTCTCCGCAGTCGTCGCAGTAGATGATCGGGATCGGCGTGCCCCAGTACCGCTGGCGGGAAACCAGCCAGTCCCTCTGGCGGTAGTTGACCTTCGCGACCCCCCTGCCTTCCTCCTCGAGCCAGTCGATGACTTCCCTGATCCCCTCCTGGGTGTCGGGAACGACGCGAGTCCCAGTGAACGGGCCCGAGTCGACAAGAGTCCCCGCTCCCACGTAAGGCTCGTTCATCGCCGCTGCCTCCAGCTGCTCCCCGTCCGGCTGCACCACGACCTTGACGGGCAGGTCGTTTCGACGTGCGAACTCGAAGTCCCGCTGGTCGTGCGCCGGGACGGCCATGATCGCCCCCGTCCCATATCCCATCAGGATGTAATCGGCAGCCCACACAGGGATCTCCTCGTCGTTGACGGGGTTGATCGCAACCGCCGGCAGGCGGATGCCTCTCCGCTCCCCCTTGGCCAGGCGGTCGACCTCGCTCTGGCGCTTCACCTCCTGCACGTAATCCTCGAACGCTGTCTCGACCTCCGTCCCCCGCACGATCTCGCGCGCCATTGGATGCTCGGCTGCCAGCACGAAGAAGGTCGCTCCCCAAAGGGTGTCGGGGCGGGTCGTAAAGACGGGGAAATCGACCAGCTCGGCCGAGTCCTTTATCCGGAGCTTGAACGTGACCTCGGCTCCCCGGCTGCGGCCTATCCAGTTGCGCTGCTGGCTGAGGATGGACTCCGACCACTCCAGCCCCTCCATCTCGTCGAGCAGCCTGTCTGAGTAGTCCGTGATCTTGAGAAACCACTGGGTGAGATCGCGGATTTCGGGCTCGGAGCCGCACCGCCAGCACACCCCCGTAGACAGCTGCTCCTTCGCGAGAACCGTCTTGTCGACTGGGCACCAATTGACGGGAGCCGTCTTACGGTACGCGAGCCCCCTCTCGTAGAACTGAAGGAAGATCCACTGGTTCCAGCGGTAGTAGTCGGGCTCGCAGCTCACAACCTCGCGGCTCCAGTCGTACGAGTAGCCCAGGCGCTTGAAGGAGGATCGCATCTTCTCGACGTTCGACAGCGTCCACTGTCTTGGATGGATCCCCCGGCGCATCGCGGCATTCTCCGCGGGGAGGCCAAAAGCGTCGTAGCCCATCGGATGCATGACCTCGTAGCCTCGCATTCGCCAGTACCGGGCCATCGCGTCCGCGATCGTGTAGTTCTCGACATGACCCATGTGCAGGTCGCCCGAGGGGTACGGGAACATCTCCATTACGAAGCGCTTGGGCTTGCCCGCGGGGTCGTCCGGAGCCGCATAGACCTTCTCGGCTTCCCACCGTTCCGCCCAGCCGTCTTCGAATGAGTGTGGATCGTACTGATCTGGCATGCGACTAAACCTACCGCAGGGCGGTTGCTTGAATAGTCTTGCCAGAGCTAAATTCTTTTTTAGGCTAAGCTAACTCCATGGTTGAAAGCAAAGCGTCCCCCGCCGCCCAGGACTACCTGAAGGCCATCTACCTCGAGGGCTACGAGGGCCGGCCGGAGGGTGCGGATGGGTCCGTGACCACCAGCGCGCTTGCAGCACGCCTGAACGTATCCCCCGCGTCGGTGACGAACATGCTCAAGAAGCTGGAGGGGATGGGCCTCGTTGACCGAGTCTCGTACCACGGAGCGTCCCTGACCGAATCCGGGCTCAGGGTGGCTCTCGAGGTCATCCGGCATCACCGCCTGCTGGAGACCTACCTGAACGAAGCCCTCGGCTTCCCCTGGGACAAGGTGCACGCGGAAGCCGAAGTCCTCGAGCACTTCATCTCCGAGGATCTGGAGGAGAGGATCTCTGCCCTTCTCGGCCACCCAACTCAGGATCCCCACGGCCATCCCATCCCGGGACGCCAGCTGGACGAGCCGCCCTGCGCCCTTACGCGCCTCACCGACCTCGATGAGGGAGCACGGGCGGTCATCGCGCATGTGAGCGATCGGGATCCGGCGCTGCTGAGGTACCTCGGCGAGCACGGCCTTGTACCCGGCGCGGAGGTCACAGCTGAAGCCGTGGAGCCATTCGGAGGCCCGATCACGTTGTCCGTAGCGGGCGCGACGCACGCCGTGGGGCGGGAGGTGGCCGAACAAGTCTTCGTGGAGAAGAGGGGACGCGGAAGTTGAACCGGCGGGCGGCTTCGCTTCTTGTTTGCCTCTTGCTTGCTGCTTGCGGCCGCGCTTCGGGAGATCTGCCCACCGGCAAGGTGGTCGCCGTTGCGACGACCGGCATGATCGCCGACGCGGTCTCCGAAGTGGGCGGCGACCGGGTGGAGGTTACCGCGCTGATGGGCCCCGGGGTCGATCCCCACCTTTACAAAGCCAGCGCCGGCGATGTCGGCCGCATCAACCGCGCCGGCATCGTCTTCTACAACGGCCTACACCTCGAGGCGGCGATGGCCGACGTTCTAGGAAGCACGAGGCAGGTCAAGACCGTCGCAGTAGGGGAGGCCGTCGACCCATCGCTCCTCCTGCGCCCCCCCGAGTTCGAGGGCCAGTACGACCCCCACATCTGGTTCGACGTGAAGCTCTGGAGCAGGGCCGTCGAGCGGGTCCGCGATGCGTTGATAGAGGTCGACCCCGAGGGCGAGGCTGTTTATAGAAGCAGCGCCAATCGCTACCTGGAGGAGCTCAGAGCTCTCGACGAGTACGTAGGCCGTCGCGTGAACGAGATAGACCCGTCCAAACGCGTCCTCGTGACAGCTCACGATGCGTTCAACTATTTCGGGCGCGCCTATGGGCTCGAGGTGCGGGGCTTACAAGGCATCAGCACCGCGACGGAGGCGGGGGCAAGCGACGTTCGAGCCCTTGCCGAATTCATCGCCCAGCGGCGAATCCCCGCCATCTTCCTCGAATCCTCGGTCTCCAGCAGGGCCATCGAGGCGGTGCAGGCCGCGGTGAGGCCTCAGGGCTTCAACGTGGCGATCGGTGGTGAGCTCTTCTCCGACGCGATGGGCGACGCCGGGACCGAGGAGGGCACTTATGTAGGGATGGTCAGGCACAACGTCGACACGATCGTCGGCGCACTGGCGAGGAGGTCCTGAATGGCCGAGTGGGCTATCCAGGTCGAGGACCTCACGGTCGCTTACAACGAAGCTGCTGTGCTTTGGGATGTCGACCTCGAGGTGCCGCACGGCGCGCTCATGGCGATCGTGGGCCCTAACGGCGCAGGCAAGACGACGCTCATCCGTTC
>JALZBO010000088.1 GCA_030863545.1 Actinomycetota bacterium | reverse complement strand
ACGTCCGGTACATCAATTACTGGGTCGACGAGAAGGCCGGCAAAGTCTTCTGTCTCGTCGAAGCACCCGACGCCGAAGCTGCGCATGCCGTTCACCGTGAAGCTCACGGGCTCGTCGCCGACGAGATCTATCCCGTCCAACAGGGGTGAGCGAATAACGGTCCAAGTTAAGGACGGTAGCTCCGGATTTACGAGCGTGCTATCCCTCGCTGCGAAAAGCTTTGCCGACCCGGACGAGGTACGCGAGTTTCCGAATGGTCGTATCGCCATAGTCCGCCTAGGCGACGTAACGGTAGGGCGAGGTGAGCTGCAGCCTGGATGGCGGTGGTCCGAGGACGTCAAACCCATAGCGGGCACAGATTCATGCGAGGTGGCACACACGGGTTACGTTCTGTCAGGCAGGATGCACGTCCTCACAGACGATGGAGTTGAAGGAGAGGCGGGTCCGGGGGACGCCTTCTTCATCGCACCGGGCCACGACGCATGGATCGTTGGCACGGACCCCTGCGTTTTCCTCGACTTCACCGGAATGCAAAGCTACGCCACGGGCCTGCAATAACGGCTGATTGTGGTGCCGGGCCGAATCGGTACGGTGGATCGCGGCGTCTGCGATCCTCATTCGCTACGCGGAGGAAGCCGGTCCCCTCGCGATCTCGTTCTGGCGCTGCGCCGCAGGCACGCTCGCGATCGCCCTGGCCTTCCTGCTTTTCGCCGAAACGCCCCCCGTAATCGTCTACCCCAGGGGCGCCGCAATCGTCGCCGGCATCCTTCTCGTCTGCATTAATAGAGGGAAATCACCGGAAATCATCGAATGACGAGCAAAGGATGATCCGTCATCGGCGAAAGCTCGCCGAAGGTTTCTTCTGCTTCAAACAACAAGGGCGGCTGCTACAGGCCCCACCAGTTAGCTGGTTCTTGCCATGGTCTGGCCGTTGTGCCAGCGAACTCGCTTCGCCCCCAGTCGGGTTCGAGCCCGTTTATGGTCGAATGCTGTCATGAATGCGGAGGAGCGCTTCGGCAGGCTGGTCGAGGAGTTCGCCCGTCTCCCGGACGTTGAGGCGCCAACCGCGTCGGGCGGCCGCAGGTTCGGGTCGGACGCCCTTAAGGTCAACGGTTCGATCTTTGCGATGGTGACAGGAGGCCACCTCGTCTTGAAGCTGCCCAGGGACCGCGTGCGCGCCTTGATCGAGAGCGGGGCTGGAGCCACCTTCGCCGCCGGCAAGAAACGGCCGATGCAGGAATGGCTAACGGTAGTGGACGACGACGAGGAGACCTGCTTGGCCCTGGCTCACGAGGCCCTCAGCTTTGTAAGGGCTAAGCCCCGCACCTAGCGACGAGCGTTCGACCGCGGTGTCACGCTTCGTGGACGATCTCCGCGTGCTCCATCGCTTCGACCTCGCTGATCGATCCGAACATTGCCGCAGCTTCCGGAACATCGGCGGCGCCAGCTGCGGCTGCTCTTGCGTAGTCCAAGGTCTCCCACTTCCAGACGTCGATCCACGTCGGCTCATTCGAGACGCGCCAGCCGCGCCTCCGTCAGTCCGGGAAAACGAGTACGGATGGCCGCGACCATCGCGTCGAGCGCGTCACTCCTTCGGGACCGATCCTTTGCTTGATCGCGTTCTGAGCCCGGCTCCACGGCCCGAAAGCCCGCTCGAGGATCAGGCTTCCGCGGCTCGTGACCGGGACTCTTCGAGTCGTCCCCCGATGACGTGTTGCTCGACGAGCCCTTGCGCCTCGAGCCGCCGCAAGTTCCGGCTAACGGTCGAGCGCTCCATCAGAAGCGCGCGCCCAAGCTCGGCCGGGGAGACGTTGTTGTCGAACTCGAGAATGGTTACGAGCATGTCCAGTTGCTCTACCGAGATGCCACAGAGCTCAGGGCCTGGTCCTACGCGCCACGATCACGCCATGGACCCGCCGTACTTTTGCTGCAAGGCAGGCTTCATCGAGGAGAGTGGCCATAGCGTTGGAAACACCTGCCCCTGGTGGTAAAAGTGGGGGAGCCTCATGCTACCCGACACGACTGTTGCTGATTGAGCCCATGCAGGCGATCGTCTTTTGCGGCATCCAGGGAAGCGGGAAGACGTCGTTCTATCGGGAACGCTTCTTCGAATCCCACGTCCGGATCAACCTCGACATGCTGAAGACACGCCACCGCGAAGCGATCCTGTTGAAGGCCTGCCTCGACGCCCTACAGCCGTTCGTCGTCGACAACACCAATCCCACCCCGGAGGAGCGCGCCAGATTCGTCCGGCCGGCAACGGCGGCCGGGTTCGATGTCATCTGCTACTTCTTCGAGGCAAGGCCCAGGGAAGCAATCGCAAGAAATGCGGACCGGTCGGGAAGAAGCAAGATCCCAATCGCGGGGATCGTTGGAACTTACAGGCGGCTGAGTAAGCCGAAGCGGGAGGAGGGGTTCACCGCACTTTACCGCGTGAGGATCGACCGAGGGCACGGCTTCCTCGTTGAAGAGATGAATGGCGACGAGACATCGAATGCGCGTGTCGACGGCTAACGGCAATTCTTGGAGCCGAGGGCGCGGGATGCCTGGAAGGCGTGGAGATCCCCTGGCGTCCTCGTAGGCAGCGGGACTATTCGCGGGAAGGCAGTTGCTGCACGGCCCAAGCGTTGCCATCGGGATCGGTGAAGAAGACGAAAGACCCCCAAGGGAACACCTGGACTTCGCTCACGTCCACGCCCCGCTCGACAAGCTCGGCCCTGGCGGCATTAATGTCTGGCACGACCAGCTGAAGACCGCGCACCGATCCTGGCTCAGCGTCGGTGAGTCCGGTTCCGAGAGCAATCGAACAGGCAGATCCGGGAGGTGTGAGCTGGACGAAGCGGAGCTCATCGCTGACCCTGTGATCGTGATCCACATTGAACCCGACCCTTTCGCCGTAGAAGCTTTTGGCGCGGTCGACATCGGAGACAGGAATCGTCACCAGTTCAAGTTTCCAATCCATCATCCGTCCTTCCGCTAGCAGTGACTCCTGAGATCGGACGCTGGTTGAGCCAGTGGAGCGAGCACCAGCAAGAACTGATTAGGTCGGTGGCCGCTTGATCCGTTCGGCCGGAAGGCGATAGCCGCCGACCGACCACGCACTGATGCCGCACACTTCAACCGGCATCGACCTCAGGCCCCCTCCAGCGGGCTCAGAGTATCCTTTCGGAACCCCAAACCGAAAGGTGATCAATGTCTGCGAGAAAGTCGATTCTCTCCTTAGTTTGTGCGCTCTCCTTTCTAGCTGGCTGTGGCGCCCCCGAGGAGGAGCGAACCGCCACGCCGACTCCCACCGGGGCGTCGCCCACCCAGTCGCCCGGAACATCGCCCGGGACGGCTCAGAATGAACCAGGACAGGAGCAGCTGGACGACGGTCGCCATTTCGGCTTTATCAGAAGCGTGAACGTCGGCGGCCGTTCGATCGCGTTCGACGTTGCCGTCTACCTGACAGGCGAAGCTGCTCAGCAAGCTGCTCGAGAACGCGGTGAAGTGACTCCCGACGACGTCTTCGAATTCTTCGTCGTGAACGATGACCCGAGGGTTAGGGATCTCGGCGTCGCCCCGAACCCCCGCATAAGAATTCTGAGCGGTGGCGGCCCCGGCCTCGCCGACTCGACCCTCGAGGGCCTTAGTTCACACCTACCACGACCAGATAACGGCTTCTGGGTAGAGATCGAGAATGGCAGGGTCGTGGCGATCGAGGAGCAGTACGTCCCGTAGGAATCCGAGCCGTCGATTAAGCGGAGGGCAGCCGGGTCAATCCCTGTCCTAGTTCAGGTCGTCGCGAACGTTCACCTCAAGAGCTTCACCTCGTTTTCAAAGGGCTAGAAGGCCAGGTATCGCGCCGTCGACGCCGTCGACATGGCAAGCGAGCGAGCGCGAGCGACGCGTTGTTGACCAGCGAGAAGCCGTTGAGACCGACTCCAACGCTCGGACGGAGGCCATCTGGTTCGGCGCCGGGGGCCCTTCCGTTGGAGGCATCGCCACCGCTCCTCCCGTCGGCGCGGCGGCAATCACACCAGGAGTCTGGGGTGAGTCAATCAAGACAACCTCGTCGTTACCGCTCTGCTAGGCGACTCCTATCGCCCCATCGTTCGGCGGTCCTGCTCACATGCCTCCCGAACGTGGCACCCGTCCAGGTGGTCATTGACCAGCCCCAGCGACTGCATGGCTGCGTAAGCCGTCGTCGGACCTACGAACCGGAAGCCCAGCCTGGCGAGAGCTTTGGAGAGGGCTCTGGATTCGTCGGTGGTCGCGGGAAGGTCGCCGAGCCGCTCGGGAACCCGCCGGCCGTCCCGAGGAGGCTCGAAGGCCCATACCACCGCCGCAAGCGAACCGTGCCGCTCTTGGGCCAACAATGTAGCTCTGGCGTTGGCGATCGTTGCCTGTATCTTGCCTCGGTGCCGGACGATCCCCGCATCTGCCATCAGACGTTCCACCTCTTCAGCGCCAAAGCCCGCCACTGCTCGAGGGTCGAACCCCGCGAACGCTCGCCGGAAGTTTTCGCGTTTCCGGAGGATCGTGAGCCAGGAGAGGCCGGATTGGAACCCTTCGAGACAGATCTTCTCGTACAGCAGTCGATCGTCGGCGACCGGCCGGCCCCACTCGTCGTCATGGTAGGCGACGTAATCTGCCGCCGATGTACACCAGCCGCACCGCTTCCGGCCGTCCTCACCGAGGACCGTCCCAATCGATTCCCAACCCGCCATCGGAAGAACCCTAACGCCCCCTTAGACGCTCTTTGCAGATCGGCGCCTGTGTGTCAGGTTCATCTCGGAGGAAGGCGTTCGCGGTCATCTCGACAGAACGCGTGACGCGAGGGGAACGGTCGGAGCAGTATCTGCACATGTGCAGCGGCTTGGGGGGGACCATATGACCAAGCGCCGGCTAGCGTCTCGCGGTGCCTCATTCATGCTCCTCTGCGTCCTGTCGGGCGCGTGCGGGACTCGGGAACCTTCGCCGACGGCTACCCTCGCCTCCTCCCCACCGGCGTCACCCGCGCCGTCGATGCCCGAATCGCCGAAGCCTGAACGTTCCCCTTCCGAGAAGGTGCCGCCCGGATCACCTTCGCCAACCGCCGGCCCTGTGATCTTGGATCAGGGGAGGGCCGAAGGCGTGGGATGGAGGCTCGTTCTAAGGCCCGGCAACCCGGCCTGTTTGGAGCTGCAGCCCACAAGAGGCACGGGCGGCTCGATTGTTTGTGACGAGGAATCCGAGCAGGACTTCAACGGGGACGAGCGCCTTCGCTTCATCTTCGGAGGGGTGAATGAGGTCCAGGTTCCGAAATTCGTGTTCGGTTTTGCCGTTACCGAGGTGGCGCGTGTGAGGGTGGACCTTGCGTCGGGTGAGTCACCGGGAGTTGCAACCAGCTCGTCGCCCCCCTTGCGTGGAAAGCGATTCTTCGTAGTACCCCTCGACCCTGAGCCGGCATCGGAGATCGAGGCCGTCCGAGGCCTGAACCAGGCCGGCGCGATCGGTCGCAAGCTTCGCCCTCGGCGCCCCTGACCAGCCACCCTCGCCGCTTCCGACTGGTCAGTAAGCGGCCTCCATTCAAAGCCGGGAGATAAGCAGCCGGATGTGGCTCTTCTGGGTCTAGCTCTGCCACTTCGACTCGGCTCTCGTGAGTACACATGGAGCTTTTTCGATGAAGGGGCGAAACCGTTGGCAACTACGGACCGTCGGCCCGGTCCCGCGGCGGGGAACCGGCTAACTCTTAGGTCAGAAGGGGTATCCCTTGAGCCCGAATACACCTTTGACCGCCGAGATCTCCCCGGCGAGGTTGTGGCAGTGCCCGACGACGAACATCGTCACGACGTCGGGAAACGAGCGGGCTTCCAGACCCAATCCCGACAGGTCGATCTGCCGGCCGAGCGTCTCATCGTCGACTCCGGCGACGAACTCCTCAGTGTTCGCGAACACCTCCCGGGCGTAAGCGCGCGTCGGCTCGACCTCCACGGTTGCGCTACGGAACCACTCGCCCAAATCCCCTTCGACGAAACCCGGCATCGGCATGGGCCGGTCAACCCCGGTCCGGTCCTGATACGTCGTCGCGAACAATGGCGCTTGGCGCTTCAGCAGCCCATTCACGATTGCGTCCTCCGAGAGGGCGAGGTGAGCGTAGGCGGTTCCGACCGGGCTGGCCTTCTCGGGCGGCTTGCGGTTGGCAAGCTCGTCCGAGACACCCTCGAACGTAGCGTTGATGACCCAGTGAGCTTCTTTCACGGCTCTAATGAGCACTGAGCGGAGTGTGGGTGCAGCGGGGCCAGGCATGGTTCCTCCCATAACTCGCGAGTCGGCCTTAATCATTTCTCGCGGAAGCGTCTTTAGCTAGGAAGGTCAGGGCTTGGCGGCTACGCCCGGCTCCCCAGCTGGTCCACCATCGCCAGGAACTCGGAGGCGTCCAGACTCGCCCTGGTCGCGCCGACCCCGTCGAGGACCTCGAGCTCGGCGAATCGTTCGACGGTCTCCGACGAGACCGTCCCTCCATAGATGATCTCGGGCTCCTTGATTCGCATCTCCAACATCCGTGACTTGAGGTACTCAACCACTTCACGCACGTAGTTGACCTCCGCCGGCCGGTCTGCACCGACCGCCCACGTCGGCTCGTAAACCACGAGGACTCGGTGCTCCTCGGGATCGATGCCTGAAAGTCCCGCGACCAGCCGCCCTTCGCTTTGGGACGCGGCAGCGTCCGTTTGCTCGTCCTCCCCCACGAAAAGGATGGGAATCAGACCCGCCCTCGCAGCGGCCGCTACCTTCTTGGCGATGTGCTCGTCGACCTCCCCCGCAGCCCGGCGCTCGCTGTGTCCCAACATCACGTAGTCCGCAACCTCCTTGAGCATCGTGGGGGAGATCTCGCCCGTGTAGGGGCCCTCCGATTCCCAATGGCAGTTTTGGCCCCCCAGCCGCGCGAGGTCGTGGTCTATAAGGGCGCGTATCAGCACTAAGGACAGGAACGGGGGGCACAGGATGGGTACAGGTAAGGAGTCGTGATAGGACGCTCGCTCTTTAAGGCCCTCTTGAATCTCGGTGAACAGTGCCACCGACTGGCTGGGCGTCTTGAACATCTTCCAGTTCGCCAGTAGGTACTTCAACCAAGGTCTCCGAACCAGTTCGCCAGCAGGTACTTCAAGCAGGGTCTCCGAACCAGCTCGCGCGGCGGGTGAACAGATAGCGATCAGTCAGGTAGTTCAAGGTCCGCCTGGCTACCCCGAAGCTCCCGGCCACTTCGGCAAGCACCGAGGTCGTTCCGCTTACGGGCCCTCGGACCGTCCGGTAGGCCAGCCCGTACCAGCGCTCGCCGAGGCGCTCGAGGATCCCGAGGCCACCGGCCGAGACGGGAGAAGAGCGAAGCTCGTCGTCGGCTTCGGCTAGCCCGCTCACCCTAAGCAGGCGCGCCTCATCCAGCGGCCCCAGCCCGTGCATCTCCGTGTGGTCGGGGAAGACCCCGGTCAGAAAGAGAGCCAGGTCCCCCAGTCGCCGGTAAATTCCAGAGCGCTCGTCGTCGGGAACAGCCCCGAGCAACGAAGCAAGGCGAACGGGGTCGAGCTCGCTGAACCGGCGCCGCCGCCACCCCCTGCTCGTTTGGACCCAGGCGCTGCCGCTCGTCACGCGCGTGTATGAAGCCAGTAGCTCCGTGAGAAACAGCCGGCGCTCCGACCCGTCTATGAAGGCCCGGAGGTCATCGCCGCCGAGAACGGGGAGCCGCTGCCGAGGGCCAACCCATTCGTCGACGTGACGCGCGACCTGCAGGTCCGCCCATCCCCGATGCACGACGAGCGCAAAGGTCAGGAACGGCGACACGGGCAGCAACGTGTTCGCGCGAGACGACGGGAAAACCGACTCGAACGATGCCGGGTGGGCAAGCACGCGCATCACCGCCTGCGGATCGGTTAGCACATCAGCCGGTTCTACTCCGACTTTTGGCGAAAGGCGGGCCAGCAACTTGAGGTCATGGTCGCTCAGGTGATCGAACCATCCTCGCAAGCCGGAGCTGCTGTCCATCCTCGCGGTCCCTTGATAGCTTTCCGAACCCGCGCCGCCCGTTCTGTCGCCGGCGCCACGCACCGCATTCTTGCGTACACAAATGCGGATGACCAGGGTACTTAGGTTGGCCCCATAGGTCGACTTAGGTATTCGTTACAACGGGCGGTTCCCGCCGTGGCCGAGTAGCGCCTTTTGTCGCCTGTCAAGATGGGTCGGGATGAACCGGGGAGGAGAGTAAGATGGCGCCGCCGATGTCGGGCGTCTTGGAGACCGTCCTTTACTTCTCCTTCGAGGACGAGACCAGGCGCTTCTACGAAGAGGTCATGGGAATGCACCTCATTGGGCAAGCTAGGGGGCGTCATCTCTTCTTCCGTGCCGGAAGCAGCGTCTTCCTCCTGTTCAATGCTGAGGCGACGAAGAAAGGCACGTCGCTGCCCGCCCACGGCTCGACGGGACAAGGCCACGTTTGTTTCCTCGTGCCACCCTCGTCGTACGAGGGCTGGAAGGAGCACCTTGCCAAAAACGGCATCGACGTGCTTCAGGAGGTCGACTGGCCCTCGAATACGCCGGAAGTACC
Organism: Actinomycetota bacterium; assembly: GCA_030863545.1. Taxonomy (GTDB): domain Bacteria; phylum Actinomycetota; class CADDZG01; order JAHWKV01; family JAHWKV01; genus JALZBO01. Next base: position 16,937 of record JALZBO010000088.1, on the reverse strand, counting down.
CCCTTCGGGGTCTTCCTTCTACTTTCGCGACCCTTCCGGCAACCTGCTAGAAATCGCAAACGCCGATTTCTGGCCAAGGTAAGAGTCTCACCGCTCTTCACGAGCAATCGCCCGCCGGCCACGGGCAAACGACTCGCGCACGGTCCGAAAGGTGATGGAGTAACGCAGTTCCTTCACGGCAGGAATGCTGTGCTGCCACGCCCAGCGAACCTCGCCCGCCAGGACGTAGGCAGAGCCGGGATCGAGGACGAGGTCATAAACATGCCTAACCCCCGACACCTTTCTTTGGAAACGCATACGGGACGGCGACAGAAGGGAGACGCCGATCACCTTCGATCCGAACATGGGTGCGTCCCGGTGCCACCCAATCCCAGCCCCGGGCGGGTATCGCGTGACGAGAACCTCGCGCAGGTCCGCGGCCGTAAGGCCGGCGAGGCCGGCAGCTCGCTCCTGCAGCCAACCGAGCTCTTCCGGTAGCGGATCGGTCGGCTCTAGTGACCAGGACTCGTATCCGTACATATAGCCGAAGTGCCGGACTTCCCGCTTCGCCACCTGGCCGTGCATCTGCACCTCGCCGAAATCAAGCGACCCGCAGATGCCGACTAGCGTGTCGTGCTCCTGGCGGCTAAGGAAATCAGGGTCGTAGGCGAGGCCTTTTGGCTCCGTTTGGACGGAGGGGATCCTAGCCATGCCGGGCAGTCGTGGGGACGGCCTCGCTTACCACTCGACGTCGGCCCCGGCGGCCACCTCGGGGTGCCGTTCGAGCCATCCGCGGGCGAACCAGCAGAGGGGGACGATCTTCGAAGACCGCCTCACCCCCTCTTCGACGGCTGCCCGGACGAGAGCAGATCCAACTCCCCTCCCCTCGATCGGCCGTGGAACTCCGGTGTGAACGAGTAAAAGGCGGTTTCCCTCGAGTCGGTACCGCAGCTCGGCCGTGAGGCCGCCGACCGTCGTCTCGAACCGCTCCGCCTTCTCGTTCAGGGTCACCTCGAAGTTGCGGTCCACGTGGCATCCTCCCGTTTGGAATCCGACCGCTCAATGATCGCCGCTTGCATTCCTTAACACGGGCGGCGCCCCAGGGCGGCCCATGCCAAAGGGGAAAGCGGAGGGGAGTTTTCCGATCACTGACGGGATCCCTGGCCGGAGCGGAGCTAAGTTTTTGCCGAGGACGCAAGGGGTAACCATCACCTGGAGCAGGATCGACCGAGGAGGCGATTTCATGGGCGACCAGGAGTCGGCAGGCGGAACATCCCCCGAGCGCAAGCAACCGGCGACAAGCTCGATCTATGCCGCTACTGTTCAGACCGAGAAGGGCAAGGACGTAACCCCTCCGCCCACCTCTAGGAACGCCGAGGAAACCCAAAGGGACGCTCGCACCAACTGAGGCGGCGGCCCTCCGAGTGGACGCCCGGACACAACCTGAGGTTGGCGTTCACCGGCTCCTCGACGCGTTGACGAGTAGCTAGAGCCGCGAGGGGCCGGACGACTTACGCCTCCGGCCGTTTTTTCGCACGCCCGGCGTATGCTGGAACCTAAGAGAAACGACGGCTCGGCCCCTGGCCAGGAGGTGGATCGACATGGCAACTGACTATTCGGCTTCTTATTCCGCCTCACCCGTCGCCTCACTGGGGGCGGATGCGCGGATCAGCTTCATCAAGCGGACCTACGGCCACCTCTTTGCCGCAATCGTGGGCTTCACGGCTGTCGAGGCCTGGCTCTTCGTAACAGGCATGGCCGAGGCCATAGCCCGGGCGATGCTCGGCACGAGCTGGCTGCTCATTCTCGGGGCATTCATGATCGTAGGGGTGCTCGCGAGCTGGACCGCCGCGAGGGCGCAGTCGCTACCCGTCCAATACGCGGCACTCGGCGGCTTCGTACTTGCGGAGGCGCTGATCTTCGTCCCACTGCTCTTCCTGGCAAACAGGTACGCGCCGGGAACGATCTCGAGCGCCGCTCTTGTGACGCTGCTCGGGTTCGCCGGGCTGACGGCGGTCGCATTCGTGAGCGGGAAGGACTTCTCGTTCTTGCGGAGCATCCTCATGTGGGTCGGAGTGGGCGCCCTGCTTCTCATCGCGGCTTCTTTGATCTTCGGCTTTCAGCTCGGAACGGTTTTCTCCGTCGTCATGGTCGCCTTTGCAGGAGCCTCGATCCTCTACTCGACCTCCAGGATCCTTCGAACCTATCCCGAGGATCGTTACGTCTCGGCCGCTCTCGAACTGTTCGCCTCCGTGGCGCTCATGTTCTGGTACGTGCTGCGATTGATGTCACGCGAATAGCATTTCGCCGTCCCCTCCGCGCCCTGTCGGGTGCGAGGCGGACCCATGTTAGGCAGCGCTCATCCGAATACGTAGGAAGGACGAGATGGCAGGAATCGTGCAAGAGGACCAGCGCGGCCCGTACACCCGGGATCCTTCCGGGAACGGGGGTCCGGTCACGTCGGCGCACGCCCTCGTAGACCCGGAGGAAACATCGGCCTGGGAAAACGTACGCCCCCGGCTCATCACCCCCGATAGGTGGCGAGAGTTGAAAGGGTACGTGGCCGAGATCTTCGAGGCGATGGGAATGGATCTAAATACCCCTGGTACCGAGAACACTCCCGAACGGTTCCTGCAGGCACTGTACGACTCGACGGCAGGTTACGAGGGGGACGCGAAGCTGCTGACCGCTTTTCCGACAGAGTGCCGGGGAGGGCCCGACTGCACGATCAGTCAGATCATCGAGGGGCCCATCTCATTTTTCGCTCTGTGCGAGCACCACGCGCTACCGTTCTTCGGGCGTGCGCACGTCGGATACGTGGCGCACGAGCAGATCATCGGGATCTCGAAGCTCACTCGCCTCGTAAGGCTCTTTGCCCGGCGATTCACCGTCCAGGAGCGGATGGGCCAGGAGATCGCCGACACGCTCGTAGCCCTGCTCGAGCCACACGGCGTCGCCGTCCACCTCGAAGCGGTCCACCTCTGCACGCAGATGCGCGGCGTAAGGGAGGAGCAGTCTCGCACCTGGACGTCCTTTTGGCGGGGGAGCTACGAGAACGATCCGGCAATGCGAGGCGAGTTCCTCCAGGTGTGCCGGAGCCGGCCGGCCTAGAGCTCGACCCTTCTTAGCCGCCCCCCTCAGAACGCGAGGCGGTACCTGAGGAACAGGTGAGAAGCGTCCTTCTTGACGCTCAGCAAGGAGGCTTGCCGCAGGGCCGCAGGATCGAGGGACAACCCCTCCACTATCCCAAGCCTGGTCGTCGCGTAGTCTCGTCCGAGCAGGACGGGCGACAGGGTAAGAAATAGCTCGTCCAAGGCCTCCGCCCCGATAAGCTCCCCAAGGACGTGGGGACCGCCCTCGCAAAGGATCGACCGGCATCCCTCGCGGCGCAGTATCTCCACTACCTCCCCCACATCGACGCTCTCCCCCCGGGAGACGATCGCGGAGGCCGCCGGAAGGTTGGGCTTGAGGTGGTCTCGGCCCTCGTCGGTGGTGACGATGAGTGCTCCTTTCTCGATGGCGGGGATCGACGGATCGAGGTCGCCGCTGCGAGTCAGGACGACCAGCTGGGGGGAATCGGGAAGACCGAGCCCGCGCCTCAAGTGCGAGAACGTCTCGGCCATGGCGGGAAAGACCGCGCCCGGAGTCCACAGGTGCTTCGGCTCGGCGCGAAGCGTGCTGGCGCCGATCAAGATCGTGTCGGCGCAAGCCCTGAGCAAGCCCATGACGAAGCGGTCAGCTTCGTTGTGCCCGCTGATCGCGGCGGGAGGCGTCTCGTCGTCGAGAGCCACGACGCCGTCCAGAGACGACACGAAGTTTGCGTACAGGGAGGGTAGCTGGAAGCCGAGATCACCTCCGTAACGCTCGGCCAACGGGGCGGGGACGCCGAACGCCGGCAACCCCGGCTGCTCGTACAGGGTCTCCAGGCGAAGCGACGCAAACGGCGGCTGGCCACCTTCGTTCCACAAAAATGCGGGCTGTTCCGTCTCAGGACTCATCGGCTCTTGGACCCCGCTCCCGAATCACTCGCACCTCTTGAAACTCGTCCCGCTCCTAGGTGGACCGGCCGCACGATCGTTGCCTCTCGCAGGCTCGGCCCGCGTCCCCGCCTATTCTGGCGCCTTCCGGATGGAATTGATCGAAACTTCGGCAATTGGGGAGGAGGCGCGTCAGCGTGCCGACACCGTCCCGAAAGCGCGGTCGGCCGCGGAACGGAGCTGTGCGTCGATACCGTCCAGCTGCTGCCTCGAGCCGGACACCAGGCCGTCGACGTCCAGGCCGGAAAGCAGATCGCCCTCGACCCCGACGCCCGCCACGGTTCGCCAAAAAACTGCCCTGAGGTGCGTGATCACCGAAAGCGCTTCCAGCTCAACGACGCGGCTGAGGTCGGAGTAGGCGGTGAGCTTCCCATTGAGCTTCAGTCGTCCGAGTCGCTCTGCCGCCCAAGCAGCAACCATCTTCGCTTTGTTCGGAGGAGTACCGGTTCTCGACAAGAGCTGCAACACGATGTCCCTTTCCTCCTCCATCGATCGAGACAGGGTCGTGAGCAGTTCGGCCAGCTGTCCTTCCCGATTGTTGGCAAGGGAGCGTTTGGCGAGCTCGATGCCTCCGGTCAGGGCCGCTAGGTGGTCGTTTAGGTAAATTCCGAAGAAATGGGGGGTGGACATGAGTAAATGTGTTACCCACAGGGATGAGGCGTGAACCTCGGCGAGAAGTTTAGTTCGCTTCTTCTCGGGTAGCAGTGACAGCAAAAAGGGGAGGCGGAGCCCATCGTCGAAATGCGAAGGTGAACGCCGTACGAGGTACTGGGCTAGTGCAAGCCAGAGCTGAAAAGAGGCGTATGAGCGGCAACCAAGTCGTGCCTTGGCCGGCCCGGTATGGGGGCTGGACGAACCGGATAGCGCTAATCAGCGAGCACGCTTCCCCGCTCGGAAAGCTGGGCGGCGTCGACGCCGGGGGGCAAAACCTCTACGTCGGGCAACTGGCGCGCCAGCTGGCCGCCATGGGGCACGAAGTCGACATCTTCACCCGGCGCGACAGCGAGCTTTTTCCCGAGGTCTCCTCCTGGTCCCATGGAGTGCGGATCGTCCATGTGGACGCCGGACCTCCTCAACCCATCCCCAAGGAGGACCTGCTCCCCTACATGGAGCAGTTCACCTCACAGGTCATGAGATGGTGCCGGCGGAGGCGCGGCTACGAACTCATACACGCGAACTTTTGGATGTCCGCGCTCGTCGCCTCCGAGATCAAGCAGCGGCTCGGCATCCCCTTCGTGGTCACGTTCCACGCTCTCGGACGGGTTCGCCGCCTCCACCAGGGCGCCGCCGATCGCTTCCCCGACGAGAGGTTCGTCGTGGAGGACCGGGCCGTACGGGAAGCCGATTACATCCTCGCCGAATGCCCGGAGGACGAAGAGAACCTGATCCGCCTCTACAACGCCGATCCGGCGAAGATAACGATCATCCCTTGCGGATTCGACCAATCGGAGTTCTGGCCGATCTCCAAGCCTCTCGCCAGGGCCAGGCTCGGGCTCGATCCGGACGAGAAGATCCTCCTCCACCTGGGCCGGATGGTGCCCAGGAAGGGCGTCGACAACGTCATCCGAGGGTTGGGACGGCTCGAGAGAAGCCACGGCATCCGCGCCCGCCTCCTCATCGTGGGGGGAGATTCGGAGGGACCAGAGTTGGAGCTTATGCCCGAGGTCGTCCGTCTCCGCGAGATTGCGGAAGAGGAGGGGGTGGCGGAGCGCACGGTTTTCGTCGGCCAGAAAGGCCGGGAGGCACTCAAGTACTACTACAACGCCGCCGACATATTCGTGACTACCCCGTGGTACGAGCCGTTTGGCATCACCCCCGTCGAGGCGATGGCGTGCGGCACACCAGTGGTCGGGTCGAGCGTGGGCGGCATCAAGTTCAGCGTCAGAGACAACGAGACCGGATACCTCGTCGACCCGAAGGATCCCGACGCTCTCGCGGAGCGGATCGCACACCTCTACAACCACCCCAAGCTCCTGTCGCTGCTAGGCCGGCAAGCCATCAAGAGGGCCAACTCGCTGTTCACTTGGGAAAGGGTGGCATGGGCTGTCTCGGGCCTCTACGAGAGGGTCCTCGCCCAGCATCGAGCTCTTCGAAGCGGCCAGGTCGACCTCCTTGCGGTCGTGGACGCCGGGTTCGAGGCGGCTATCTCGACTCTGGAAGAGGCTCAGAGAAGGCTCAGGGGGTCCATCCTCGCAGCGGCCGAGGTTGTTTCGGAGTCCTTCGAGAGTGGGGGGAAGCTGCTGGTGTGCGGCAACGGCGGGAGCGCTGCAGACGCCCAGCACTTCGCCGCCGAGTTCGTAGGCCGGTTCAAGGTGTCGGACCGGCCAGGATTGCCGGCGATCGCCCTGACCTCCGACAGCTCGATCCTGACCGCGTGGGCAAACGACGCCGGCTACAAAAAGGTGTTTTCGCGCCAGATAGAAGCATTGGGCCGCCCTGGCGATGTGGTGCTCGTCATAAGCACCAGCGGAAGATCCCCGAACCTGATCGAGGCGCTCGAGGCCGCAAGGGCGAAGAACCTGCGCTCGGTCGCAGTTCTCGGCAGCGACGGAGGCTTTGCCCGCCAGCTCGCCGACGTCTCGATCGTGGTTCCCTCGTCAGACACCCAGCACGTGCAGGAGGCCCAGATCGTCGTACTCCACTTGGTCTGCGAGCTGGTCGAAAACCGTCTGACCGGTTGGTCCGCATCGCGAAACGCCGGATTGTCGTCGGGTCAGGGTAGCTCGCCCGGGGACGAAGTGGTTCCCGTAAGCGCTTTGCCCACCGCCAAGTCATAAGAGACAGCGCATGGACGAGCTCAAGGAAAAGGTCATCCTCGTCACGGGGGCGGGCCGGGGCCTCGGAGCGGCCACCGTGCGTGTCCTGGCGATGGAGGGGGCAACGATCATCGCCGCAGACCTCAACGAGCAGGCCGTCAAAGGCGTAGCAGCGGGCCTTCAGGAGGAAGGGCTGCGGGTAATCCCGGAGGCGTTCGACCTCTGCGACGACGCTCAGGCCGAGAGCCTAGTGAGAAGGGTGTCCGAATCACAGGGACGCCTCGACGCCCTCATCAACAACGCCGGGATCGATGTCACGCTACCCGTCGACGAAATATCGGTCGAAGACTGGGACCGCGTGCTCCAGGTCAACCTGCGGGGGCCGTTTCTCCTGTCGAGGGCTGCCTTTCCCATCATGCGGGAGGCGGGCGCCGGGCAGATCGTCAACATCTGCTCGACGGCGTCGAAGCGGGGATGGGCAAACGCATCCGCCTACCATGCGAGCAAATGGGGGCTGCTCGGCCTGTCCCATGGCCTTCATGTCGAGGGCCGCCAGTGGAACATCAAGGTGACCGCGGTCGTGGCCGGCGGCATGAGAACACCCTTCCTGCTAGACCGCTTTCCCGACCTGGATCCGAACAGGCTTCAGGACCCGCATAACGTCGCCGAGGTCATCCGCTTCGTCCTGACCCAACCGGAATCAACGGTGATACCCGAAGTCACCGTCCTGCCCCTCACGGAAACCTCGTGGCCGTAGTCCTCGGCGTCAACGCGGTCTTCCACGACCCCGCGGCCGCGCTCGTGATCGATGGCGAGATAGTCGCGGCCGCCGAGGAAGAGCGCTTCTCGCGGCGGAAGCATGGAAAGGAGCCCGTCCCGTTCTCCACCTGGGAGGTGCCGCAACTATCGGCGTCGTGGTGCCTGGCCCACGCGGGTATCTCGCCGGAGGATCTGGATGCGGTTGCGTACTCGTACGACCCGGCCCTTGCTCCCCCGATGACCTCGGATATCACCTCGAGCGGCTGGGAGTCTTTGAGGACCCTCTACGCGTGGCGCGCTCCGCTGTTCCTCGAGACCGCGCTGCCGGGACTCGACCCCGCCTGCGTAAGGTTCATCCCCCATCACGTCGCCCACGCGGCCTCCGCATACCTTGCTGGACCCTTCGATTCGTGCAGCGTGATGATTTTGGACGGGCGTGGGGAGTACGCGTCCTATCTGGCCGGCCACTCCAATGGGGGAGAGCTGCAGGTGCTAGCAACTCAAGAGCTTCCCCACTCCCTCGGCCTTCTCTACGAAGACGTCACCGATCACCTCGGGTTCAAGCGGGCGTCGGATGAGTACAAGGTCATGGCTCTGGCTTCTTACGGGGAGCCGGTCTTTCTGCCCGAGTTCAGGCGCATCGTGCGCACCAACGCCGAGGGCGGCTTTTCGATTGCTCCCGCCGAGCTCGGGACGCTCGTAAAGCGGAGGCGAAAGGAGGAGCGGTGGAGCCAGGAGCACGCGGATCTTGCCGCAAGCCTCCAGCGCCGGCTCGAGGAGGTGCTGCTGGAGCTCGCCTTTTGGATTCACCAGCAGACGGGGGAGTCGAGGCTTGCCATCGCCGGAGGGGTGGCTCTCAACTGCGTTGCCAACTCGTACCTGGCGCACCACGGCCCGTTCGACGAGATCTGGGTGCAGCCGGCGGCCGGTGATGCCGGGACCGCCCTCGGCGGCGCCCTTTACTTGGCACAACAGATGGGCGACGAGATCGAACCGATGAGAACAGCGGCGCTGGGACGCGAATGGACGAACGCTGCGCTGAGAGCGGCTCTCGAGTCCGCAACCGTTCCCTACGAGGAGCCGGAGGATCTTGCGGGAGCGGTCGCCGAGGCGCTCGCCGAGGACGCGATAGTGGCGTGGTTCCAGGGCAGGAGCGAGTATGGGCCCCGCGCGCTCGGGCATCGCAGCCTCCTCGCCCACCCCGGCAATCCCGGCAATTTGGAGCGGATCAACGCGATCAAGGGTCGGGAGGAGTTCCGCCCCGTCGCGCCGATGGTCCTCGAAGGAAGGGCGGGAGAGATGTTCGACGGCCCGCTGCCCAGCCCGTTCATGTTGTTCACCCATCGGGTCCTAGACGAGTGGCGGGAGCGGATCCCGGCCGTGGTCCACGTCGACGGCACCTCTCGTATCCAAACGGTTGATCCAAAGGCGGAGCCCCTCGTGGCCCAGCTACTCGACGAGTTCGACAAACGTACGGGGCTGCCCGTGCTGGTCAACACGAGCTTCAACACCGCCGGCAGGCCCATCGTCGACCACCCCCGGGACGCGTTGGAGTGCTTCGGGTCCTCTCCGGTGGACGTACTTGCCATCGGCCCGTTCCTGGTGAGGAGATCGGCGCTTCGCTCGGGCAGATGAGAGGAGCGGTCAACTTCGACGTAGTGATTCCCACAACCGGGCGCGCCTCGCTCGCCCGCCTGATTCAATCGCTCGGATCGGCGGACGGCCGCCAACCAGATCGGGTGATCCTCGTCGACGACCGCCCCGGGAACTACGAGCGCTTGCCGGGCAGCGAACACTTCCCGAATCTCGAGGTGGTCTCGAGTGGCGGACGAGGTCCGGCCGCTGCTCGCAACGAGGGGTGGAGGCGGTCAAAGGCCGAGTGGATCGTCTTTCTCGATGACGACGTGGTGGTCACCCACAACTGGCTTGAAGCGCTGGCTCGAGACCTGGAATCCCTGCCACCCTTCGTTGCGGGCAGCCAGGGGAACGTCATGGTCCCGGTCCCTTCCGATCGTTTGCCGACGGACTGGGAGCGGAACGTGAAGGGGTTGGAGACCGCCGTCTGGGCAACCGCAGACATGGCGTGCCGGCGGTCTGCGCTGGAGCAGGTAGGAGGGTTCGACGAGCGGTTCCGGCGAGCGTACAGGGAGGACGCGGATCTCGGCCTGCGCCTCGCTCGGGCGGGCTACGGGATCGTGCGCGGAACACGAGTCGTCAGCCATCCGCCTGGTCAGGCAGGGTTCTGGACCAGCGTGAGGCTGCAGGCGGGAAACGCCGACGACGTTCTCATGAGAGCGATCCATGGACGGGGATGGCGCGAGGCCGCAGGTGCGCCTCGCGGCCGCATCGTCGGGCACGTGGCAACGACGGTGCCAGGTGTGTTGGCCGTCGCCGCGCTCGCCGCGAGGCGGCGTAGGGCCGCCCTCGTTACGGGGGCCCTATGGGTTGCAGCAACTGCAGAGTTTGCATGGGCGCGGATCTCCCCCGGACCCAAGTCATTCAACGAGGTCACGAAGATGATCGCCACCAGCGCGGTGCTCCCGGCCTTTGCAACGGCCCACCTCCTCTCCGGTGTCTTTAGACATCATCTGAGACATCGCGTGGCTCGCCGCCCGAAGCCGGCCGGCGTTCTCATCGACCGGGACGGGACGCTCGTGCGGGATGTCCCTTACAACGGCGACCCGGAGCGAGTGGTTCCTATGGAGGGGGCGCGAGAGGCTCTTGACCGGCTCCGCCGGGCAGGGATCCCGACGGCCGTAGTCTCCAACCAGAGCGGTGTGGCAAGAGGATTCATCTCTCCCGACCAGGTGGAGGCTGTGAATCGGCGCATCGAGGCTCTCCTCGGCCCCTTGGGTCCCTGGATCATCTGCCATCACGGGCCCGAGGATGGCTGCGGCTGCCGAAAGCCCTCGCCTGGTCTAGTCATCGAGGCCGCGCAGGCGCTCAACCTGAGAGCCGAGGACTGCGTCGTCATCGGTGACATCGGGGCCGATATGGAAGCAGCCCGCGCGGCGGGCGCCCGCGGGATCTTGGTCCCGACCCCGATCACGAGAAAAGAGGAGATCGACGCGGCTCCCGAAGTGGCTCCCAACCTCAACGCCGCCGTCGACCTCCTGCTCGGAGGGCCAGGATGAAGCAGGGCTCCGCAAAGTCCTCCATCCTTGCCGTCCGCCTCGACAACGAGGGGGACGTGCTCCTGACCGGCCCCGCGATTCGCGCCCTTGCAGCCCGAGGATCAAGCGTGACCATGATGTGCGGCCGCCGTGGCAAGCAGGCCGCGAGCCTCCTCCCGGGCGTCGCGGACGTCATCGTCTACACCGCATGCTGGATCGACCCCGACCCCCAGCCGCTCGACACGGCCGCCACCGAGGGGCTCATCCGAAAGATCCGCGATCTCCGCTTCGATCGGGCGTTTATCTTCACGTCCTTCCACCAGAGCCCGCTTCCGACCGCGCTCTTGCTCCGGATGGCGCGCATTCCAGAGATCGCGGCCATAAGCGAGGACTACCCCGGTTCGCTTCTAGATGTCCGCCATCGAGTCCCCGACGAGGTGCACGAGGTGCAGCGCGCCCTTTCGCTCGTTTCGACGCTCGGATACCGGCTTCCCCCCGGTGACTCAGGGAACCTGCAGATTCTCAGGAGCGGGACGGCCGTGCCCGATCTGCCGCGGGGATCGTATGTCGTGGTTCACCCCGGCGCTTCAGTCCCTGCGAGGGCGTGGAGCCCCGCGCTTCACGCCGAGCTCGTGAGAGCGCTCGCCTCCTCTGGCCGCAGCGTGGTGGTGACGGGAGGCCCGGATGAGGTCGAGCTGACGGCTGCCGTTTCGGGGCCCCCGGATCCCCGCGTCGTCGACCTCGGGGGACGCACCACCATGGCCGAGCTGGCCGAAGTGCTTGCCGGCGCCGAGGCCGTGGTCGTCGCCAACACCGGCCCAGCCCATCTAGCCGCCGCGGTTGGAACCCCCGTAGTGTCGCTTTTCGCGCCCACCGTGCCCTCGGTTCGATGGCGTCCCTGGGGCGTGCCTCACGTCCTTCTCGGCGATCAGACAATCTCCTGCGCCGGCTGCCGCGCTCGCGTCTGCCCGTTCGACGATCACCCTTGCCTCACAGCGGTCTCGGTCGAAGATGTCCTTTCAGCCCTCGAGTCGCTCACGGGCTCTCCCACCGCCGGCGCGGTCCGAGCGGGCGCGGCCGCAAGCTGAGGTGGCAGCGTGAGGGGTCGTCTGGTGGTGGTGGGGGATGCTCTCCTCGACCGGGACATCGATGGGCGGGCCGAGCGGCTGTCGCCGGAGTCGGCCGCCCCCGTTCTCGACAAGGTAGTTGAGACCACCCGCCCGGGTGGCGCGGCTCTCGCGGCGGTCATGGCTGCTGCAGATGGAGCCGATGTGGTGCTCGTAACCGCCATCTCCGACGACGAGCCCGGTACGGAGCTGCGGCAAGGAGTCGAGCGGGGCGGCGTCCGGGTGGTGAATCTGGGACTCGAGGGGCCGACACCGGAGAAGGTTCGGGTGCGTGCCCAGGGGCGCTCCCTCGTTCGCATCGATCGGGGATGTGACCGCATCGGCGAGATCGGACCTGTAACCGAAGACGCAGGCGACATACTGTCCCGGTGCGACGGAGTCCTCGTGGCGGATTATGGAAGGGGAGTCGCCCGTCATCCCGACCTCAGAGGGCTCCTCGAGGCGTGCGCCAAGCGCGCTCCCGTCGTGTGGGACCCTCACCCCAAGGGGGCCCGCCCGGTAACCGGCGTCCGCCTGGCCACTCCCAACCGGTCCGAGGCCTCGCAGCTGGCACAGGGAATCGGCGGAGAGGACCTAAGCGCCGTGACTGCCCGGGCTCATCAGCTAAAGAGGAAGTGGCAGGCCGCGAACGTTGCCGTGACTCTGGGTGAGGAAGGCGCTCTACTCGTCGCTGGCGACGCGGCGCCCATGATGTTTCCCGCCGCGAGGGCGACGGGTGACTCATGCGGCGCCGGAGACAGGTTCTCGTCGGCCGCGGCTCTGGCGCTCATGGACGGTTCGCTTCCATCGGATGCCGTAGCGAGAGCGGTGGATGTGGCCTCGGCGTTCGTTGGAGGCGGCGTAATCAAGGCGTTTGGAAACGTGCCGGGCGCGATCGCATCGACATCATCGAGCCCCGGGACGCTGGTTGGAGAACCCGCCCCAACGGAGGAAGCGCTGCGCCTCGTGGGGGAGGTCAGAAGGCGCGGTGGGACCGTCGTGGCGACGGGGGGGTGCTTTGACATTCTTCATGCGGGGCACCTGCAGCTCCTGCGCTCCGCCCGATCGTTGGGCGACTGCCTCATCGTGCTCCTGAACTCCGACCGGTCGGTCCGAAAGCTGAAGGGACCGGACCGCCCTCTCGTGACCGAGCATGAGAGAGCCGCCATCCTCAACGCCCTCACGTGCGTAGACGCGGTTGTCGTATTCGACGAGGACACTCCCGCCGAGATGCTCGAGATACTCCGGCCGGACATCTTCGCCAAGGGGGCGGACTACGCGCTGAGCAACCTGCCCGAGACCGCCGTGTTGGCGCGTTGGGGAGGGCAGGTTGTGATCCTTCCGTACCTTCGCGATCGCTCGACGACCGCCCTGCTGAATAGGTTGACCGGCCGTGGCGCAGGCTGACGCCCCCGTCCTCGTCGTCCTCAGAGCCCTCGGGCTCGGAGACTTCCTCACGATCGTCCCCGCACTGAGGGCCCTCGCCCAGTACTTTCCCGACCACAGGCGGATACTGGCGGCACCTCTAAGGTTGGCCCCCCTCGTTCGACTGACGGATACGGTTCACGCCGTCGTCGACGCAAGGCCCCTCGAGCCGCTCCCATCTTCGCTGCATCGACCCGATGTCGCGGTCAACCTCCACGGACGCGGACCTCAGAGCCACCGCATCCTCCTCGCCCTCCGTCCCCGGCGGCTGGTCGCCTTCGAGCACGCCGATGTGCCCGAAACCTCCGGCTTTCCCCGGTGGCGCGAGGACGAGCACGAGGTGCTGCGCTGGTGCCGGCTTCTTTCGGAGACGGGAGTGCCGGCCAACCCGTTGCGCCTGGATCTGATGCCCCCCGCCCTGACGTCCGAGCGGGACGAAGCCGCTTCGATCGTCCATCCGGGAGCGGGGAGCGTCGCGCGGCGGTGGCCGATCTCGAGATGGGCCAGCGTCGCGCGGCACGAACAAGAGGCGGGGCGCAGGGTGCTCGTCACGGGCAATGCCGAGGAGCGGGATGAGTGCTTAGCCCTCGCAGGCCAAGCCAGCATCGACCCATCCTGTGTATACGCCGGCCTGCTGGACCTCGACGAGCTGGCCAGTCTGGTCGCCAGGGCCGGGCGCGTGGCCTGCGGGGACACGGGCATAGCCCACCTCGCCACGGCGGTAGGTACGCCCTCCGTCGTGCTGTTCGGTCCCACCTCCCCCGCCCTGTGGGGGCCGTTGAAAGACGTGGACGCCCACCTCGTCTTGTGGAAGGGCACTTTGGGAGATGCTCACGCCGGAAACCCTCACGACGGCCTGCTCGCCATCTCCGTGGAGGAGGTTATCGGCGCGCTGGGAAAACTACCTTTGCGAAGCCGCGCGCCCTCCGTGGTGGTTTGAGCACAAGCTAGTTTGGGAGCCTCCCTCGGGGGGTAGCTGAAGCTGCGATGAGAGTCGTCATCACCGGCGCAAGCGGCAACGTCGGCACCAGCGTCCTCCGCTCCTTCGCCGACGAGCCCGCGGTCGATTCCGTTGTCGGAATTGCCCGCCGCGTGCCGAAAGCGACGTTTCCCAAAACGGACTGGGTTGCAGCCGACGTCCGCCATGCCGACCTGGTTCCTCTCTTTGAGGGAGCGGATGCCGTCATTCACCTCGCCTGGCTCATTCAGCCTTCGCGGGACCTGGCCACGGTAAGGGAGACCAACGTCAAGGGCAGCGAGAGGGTCTTTCAAGCAGTCGGTGACGCCGGCGTTCCAACCCTTCTCTACGCCTCTTCGATTGGCGCCTACTCTCCCGGCCCGAAGGATCGGGCTGTCGACGAGGGGTGGCCGACGGAAGGCATTCCCACGAACTTCTACTCGAGGCACAAGGCTGAGGTCGAACGCCTACTGGACAGGTTCGAGCTCGCCTCTCCAGCGGTGCGGGTCGTGAGGTTGCGCAAGGCGCTGATCTTCAAGCGAGAGGCAGCTTCAGGAGTGAGGCGCCTATTCATGGGTCCGTTCGTGCCCACGAGCCTCATGAAGCCGGAGCGGATCCCGGCAATCCCCAAGCTGAGGGGGGTTCGGTTCCAGTGCGTCCACTCCTTTGACGTCGGCGAGGCGTACCGGCTCGCGCTCACCCGCGACGTTCGGGGACCCTTCAACATCGCAGCGGACCCCGTGCTCGACTTCGATACCGTCGCCAAGCTTCTGGAGGCGCGGGCGATCCCCGTCCCGATCCCCCTCGTGCGGAAAGCCGCGGAGGTCTCCTGGAAGCTTCGCCTTCAGCCCACACCGCCCGGTTGGGTAGACCTGGCGGTGAGATCACCGGTCATGGACTGGTCCCGGGCTCGAAACGAGTTGGGCTGGATTCCCCAATTTACCTCCGAGCAGGCCCTTCTCGACCTGCTGGCGGGCCTACACGACCGGGACGGCCTGCCGACGCCTCCACTTTCGCCAAAGACGAGCGGTCCTGTACGGATCCGCGAGATCCGGACGGGTGTGGGAGGGCGCTAGGAAGGATGCCACTCAGAGAAGGCGCCTCCAGGCCCGGGCCGAGGCGGAGCGTTCAGCGGGGGGAGCACCGATACGGGCCTGAGCCGGTTCGCTTCAAAGAAATTCTCGACGATCCTCCGCCGCGCCCTGAGCAACGGACAATCGGCGAGCTAGCTGCCTCCCAGGAAAGCAAGCTCAAAAGGCTCCTCTCGAGCAACGAGGCGGAGGACGACTCGGCTCTGCTTTCAGTGCGCCAGAAGATGTACAGCCTCGTCCAGGAGCTTCGAAGGGTGCTTCCCGAGGATGATGACGAGATCGCTCCCGCCAGTGAGCGGAGGCTGAGGGAGATCCTGTCGGAAGATCTGGCAACGGCGCCGGTCGAGACGCTCTGGCTCGCTGCGGACTCATTGAAGCTCCTGATTCCCCAGGTTGCCGACGAGAGCTATGTGGGCCTGTTGCTCGAAAGCGAGAGCGTTCATGAACGAAACAGAGCCCCGCGGCGCTGGAGCAACTACTTCCCCCTGGAGGAGCTGGATGCTCTCCTGGCCGCATATCGAGAAGGCTCCGTGTCGAGAGCTCAGCACGAGCGGGCCGTACGCGCCCTCGTCACGCTTTGGGACTGGCGGCGAATCGACGACACCGAACAGCGGGCTCGGGTCGCGCTCAAGGCCCGCTCGTTCCTGCACTACGCTTTTCTGCTCGCCGGCCTCGTACTTGCGTTGGGGGTCTTCCTGTACCTGGTCGACGGCTCGTTGGCCTCCATACTGACCGCCGCCGCGGCCGGCGCCTTGGGCAGCACGATCTCGGCTGCCAGGAAGCTTCATGACCTGGTCAGCGTGGAGGAGCTGCGCGCGCTCAGGGGGTGGAAGGTCCTTCAGGCTCTTCTCGGAGCTTCGGCTGGCCTTTTCGCCTTCATGCTTCTATCGAGTGACGTGATCAGGCTGCCTGGAACCTCTGGGTCATCGACGAGCTGGGCCGTGTTCGCCACCTACGGGTTCATAGCCGGTTTTGCGGAGCCTCTGGTGCTGGGAGTCGTCGCCAACATCACCAAGGCCTCCAGCTTCCCGAGCAACAAGAGACGTTAGTCCGGTTTTACGCGTCCCCAACTTCTATCCCGAGCCGCCTCGCTCTATTGAGCGGCAGATACCGAAGGCGCCGCGGCATGAGCTTCAGGGCCAGGCGTACGAGTGGGGGCGACGCGAGATACAGCACGCGCTCTACCGGCCCGTATGGGAACCCGTAGGCTTCTCGGACCTTCTCGGGAAGCAGCCCGAGCGTTATGGAAGCGAACGGCTTCGACACCCACTTGGGGACAAATCGGAGCTGGGGATGCAGCACGCTGTAAGCGAGCTCGCGCTGAAACCCGCCGATTGCGACGTCCGACTCAAGGGCTTCCTGGAGCCAAGCTCGGAGGCCCGCGAGCGTTGCCGGCATCTGCTCCTCGGGCACCCCGAGCGCAACGATGCTAGGGGCGGTGTCCTGGAAGTAGCGCTCCTGCTCGTCGGCCCGAAGCCTGCCGAGATACCGTTCGAACGTTAGCAGCTCGCTGTCGATCGTGGTGCCGTACACCCACAGCAGCAGGTGGGGGTCTCGTGCATTGTAGGGCGTCCCGCGCTCATAGCTGCCGACGGCCTCCCGAAGCACCCCCCTCACCCGGCCGTGCACGGCGTCGACTCTGGCGATCGCTTGGCGCGCCTGGCTCTGGCTGCCGAAGACGAGAAACAGGGCCGCGTCGAGGGTGTGCATGAA
>JALZBO010000069.1 GCA_030863545.1 Actinomycetota bacterium | reverse complement strand
CCCTTCAGCTGCTTCATGTAGCCCGCGAATTCGTCGTCCGAGATGAACCGGCCGTCGTGGGGCCACAGATACTCGTGCGGCCCTCCCCCGTAATCTCCACTGCCCATCTGCTTTACATGCCCCGAGTAATGGAACAGGCAGTAGGAGGTGGGCGAGCAGTTGTCGACGAGCCACTGCATCGCCGCGCGCATTCCTGCCGCCGTCGCGGCCCTGTCCGTCAGGACCCGGACCCGGTCCTCGCGCCACCCATTGCGCCGAAGGAGCTCTTGGAATGCTTGAGCATCGCCTACACTGCCCACATTCGGACGCGTCTGCCCCTGGAAGTGGTCGATGCCGATGATGACCGCCCACCTGTCGTCACCATGATTGAATGGAGTCGCAAGCGCTGCTGAGGGCACCGCGGCAAGCGTTGCAATAACAATGGCTAGTAGAGTCTGTCGCACGCCTGGTTAGCCTCCACGCTCGAGCGGAGCAGATCCTAGCATTGGTGGTCGGCACGCCGTCGGCTACCTTGTGAGGCAACACGAGCGGGCTCCAACAGCGAGATGAAAAGACAACGCAAAAAGGTACCGCCCACACCACAGTCCCAAACCCCACGGCAGGCGTCCGGGCAAGCGGATCCGAAAGGACCCCGCAAAGCTGGTCCGCCGAAAGATGCGGCGCAGGCTCAAGGGTTCCCGCGGGCCAAAGCCCCGGAGCAGGCCAGAGCGGAGGCACAGGCCAGAGCGGAGGCACAGGCCAGAGCGGAGGCGCACGGCCGAGGCACTGCGCTAGCTGCGCGGCGCAAGGGGACTGGTCAGACGGCGGACGCCGAAGGCGGCCGGCGGGTCGCGGAGACCAAGGGCACGCCGACGGCGGCAAGGACTCAAGGGGCGGTGCCGAGAGCGAACGACAAAGGCACGCCCGGCAGCCAAGCTACGCAGCCGGGCGTGCAGGCCAAAAGGCCCACACGCCCGGCGGGAGGCAAAGCGAAGCGGGCTGCAGCACCCACCCCAGGCGCGAGGTCGAGGGCGCAGGGACAAACCGCCGGGCGGGCACCCCAGCCCGAAGGCGCAGCGCGGAGGCAACCACGGAAGGGCGCCGCCGGGAGAACGCATCGCAAGGGCACGGCGGTCCGCCTTTCGCCAAAGGGAAAAAGGCTTGTCGTCCGCCTGGTTACGACCGCGGCCGTCCTTATGTTTATTGGCGGTGCAGCTTTCGTCGCCTATCCCTTCTATACCGATTACCTCGCAGGTAAGCAGCAGCAGACTCTTGCCGTCGCGCTCAAAAGCGAGGCGGCCAGGAGGCAGTTCGAGGACAACGAGGTCCCGGATTCGAGCCCGCTGACTCGGCTCGTGATCCCGAGGCTGCAGGTGGACACCGTGGTCGTCGAGGGCATCTCAGATGAGGCGCTCGACACCGGCGCAGGCCACTACCCCGACTCTCCGTTGCCGGGCCAGCCCGGAAACGTGGCGATCGCCGGTCACCGCAACACCTTTGGCAAGCCGTTCGCGGACCTAGACAAGCTGAGACCGGGAGACAAGGTGATCCTCGAGACCCCTGTCGGGCGCCACGTGTATCAGATGGTCGAACCCTTCGAGGGCCATGGGAACCCCTGGGTCACCACCCCGGGCGACACAAGCGTCCTTGCGCCGACGTCGGAATCGGTGCTCACCCTCACGACGTGCCACCCAAAGGGAAGCGCCAAGGAGCGGTTGATTGCCCGGCTGAAACTGGTCGAATCGTCTTCCGGGCCGGCTCTCGCCGCCGCCTAACACCTGGTGCTGTGGCCGGCACCGTCGAGTTGCGGCCATTCCCGACATCGAAAAATCAAATCCGTTAGAGTTCCGACCAGCATCACGGGGGTACGTGGCGTCGGCCAAGGCGTTCTGTTGGGGGGGTGCCTTAGCTCTGACATTCCAAATTGATGCCGAACTTAAGGCTGGACCGAATAGAATCCGCGCGCATATAGTCCGACCCAGAATCGCCCCAAAGTCGCGCGTAGTCCGAACGAGAATTGCCATCAAGTAAGGAGAAGCAAGTGCGCAAGAACCTAGCTCGGGTCATCGTCGCGGTGCCCCTTCTAATCGTCATGATGGTGTTGACGCCCGTGTGGGCATGGTCATCACCTCTCCAGTCCGTAACCGCTTCGGCTTTTGGACTCGAGGCTACGGGCATAATCCCTATAGCGAGGACGCCGACGGTCAGCGTTACGTTCCCTCCGCCAGCGGAAAGAACGGAAAGAGCCGATCTTCTCCAGATACCGGCCGAGCCGCTTGCCTTTAACGGAACGGCAACCGCGGTCGCACAAACCGCAAGGGAGGCAACACTTGCTTCCAGCCTAAGGGCAGGTCAGCTGCAGGCCGCCGGCGGAGGCACCGTGCCGGACAGGTTCAACGCACGGGGAGCTTCCCGGATCGAGGGCCTGGGTCTCCTGACACAGGAACCGCTGCCCGGCCTCCCGGAGGACCTAACCGGGTCGCTGGTCGGTGCGGAGCTGATCGAGGCGGAGGCCGTCGTCTCCTGTGTCGAGGGTAGGCCGGTCTTCGCGGCCGGCTCTAACATCGTCGGTCTGGTCATTGCCGCCGGCCTCGACCTCACTCAACCGCTCGACGACCTGCTGAGGGGAGTGGTCGACACGGTCCGAGTCCCGGGCATCCTCGAGATCAACCGCAACATAGTGACGCCTACTGCAGACGGCATTTCCGTGATCGCTCTTCAGGTGAGGCTGCTTGGTAACGGCGAGGTCGTCAACCTCGCTCAGGCGCAGGTCTCCGGCGGTGTCTGCGCACCCGTCGACAGGCCGGAGTGCTCCGACGGCATCGACAACGACGGTGACGGCAAGATCGATGCCGCCGACCCCGGATGCCACACCGACGGCGATCCGAACAACCCGGCCTCGTACGACCCGAATGACGACGACGAGCGTGACCTCGTCAGGACAGGTGGTTGGGGTCCAGGAGGTGGTATCGGAATCATGCTCGGCGCACTGCTCCTGATGTTCGGCGCCTACCGCTTGCGCCGGTGGAGCTTGATCACCGAGAAGCAGTAGCCATCGACTAGCCGGCGAGCGAGCAACGCTCCGCCGGTGAGTAGGACGGAACCGGGCGCCCTCGAGGCGCCCGGTTCGCGTTCGGGTTAATTGTTAGTATCGGCTTCCCGTCGGAGACCCTGGAGGTAAGGGAATGAGTGTCAAGGTCGGTATCAACGGATTCGGCCGCATCGGCCGGAACTTCCTTAGGGCGGTGATAAGCCGGACCAATCCTGGAGTGGAAATTGTCGCTGTAAACGACCTCGCGGCGCCGGAGATCCTCGCTCATATGCTGAAGTACGACTCCACGCACGGCGTGCTGGAGAAGGACATCAAGGTCGGCGAGGACGGGATCGACGTCGACGGAACCTCTTTCAAGGTCTTGTCGGAGAAGGACCCCGCGGTCCTCCCGTGGAAGGACCTCGGCGTAGACGTGGTCGTTGAGTCGACGGGGCTCTTCACGGACCGAGAGGGGGCCTCGAAGCACCTGGAGGCGGGAGCTCGCAAGGTCATCATCTCGGCCCCGGCGACGGACCCGGACATCACGATCGTCATGGGCGTCAACGATGACCAGTACGACGATTCAAAGCACAACGTAATCTCCAACGCCTCCTGCACGACGAACTCGGTGGCCCCGATGGCAAAGGTCCTGCTGGACAACTTCGGGATCGAGTCAGGCTTCATGACCACGATCCATGCGTACACGACGGAGCAGCAGCTTCAGGACCAGATCGCGTTGACGCGGAAGGGCAAGCCGGACCTCCGAAGGATGCGCTCTGCTGCGCAGAACATCGTCCCTGCCTCCACAGGGGCGGCCAGGGCCCTCTCCCTCGTGATCCCCGAGCTCGAAGGCAAGCTCGACGGCATGGCAATGAGGGTTCCGGTCCCGGACGGGAGCGTCACCGACCTCGTGTGCGTTCTGGAGCGGGACGTGACCGTCAAGGATGTGAACGAAGCGTACGAGGAGGCCGCGAGTTCCTCCGGGCTCAACAAGTTCCTGACCTACACGGAGGATCCAATAGTTTCCGGCGACATCGTGGGGAACCCAGCCTCGTGCATCATCGACGGGCTCTCGACTATGGCCAAGGGCAACCAGGTCAAGGTCATCGGCTGGTACGACAACGAGTGGGGATACTCGAACCGCCTGGTTGACCTGATCGAGAAGATAGGACGTTGAGGCTTCCGGCTCTCGACCGCCTCGAGTTAACCGGAAAGCGAGTACTTCTCAGGGTCGACTTCAACGTCCCGATGAAGGACGGGAAGGTGGTCGACGACATGCGCATTCGCGCGTCGCTCCCGACGATACAAGCCCTCTCCGACCGTCGTGCCCGGGTGATCTGCTGCTCCCACCTCGGCAGGCCCGGCGGCAAGGTGGACCCGAAGTACTCCATGCTCCCCATTGGGGAAGCGCTTGCGAACGCTCTGCAGGCCCCCGTTCGGGTGACGGGCTCTCCGGACGGGCCACCCGAGGATCTCGAAACGCTGGCGGAGGGGGACGTTGCGCTTCTCGAGAACCTGAGGTACGACCCGGGCGAGGAATCGAACGACCCGGAGTTTGCGCAGAGGCTGGCAAGCCTCGCCGACGCTTACGTGGGAGACGCGTTCGGCGCGGTGCACCGAGCTCATGCTTCGGTGGACGGCGTTCCCCGGCTCCTGCCCCACGCCGCCGGTCTCCTGCTCCAGAAGGAGGTTGAGGTTCTTTCCCGCTTGCTCGAGGAGCCAAAGAGCCCGTTCATCGTGGTCTTGGGTGGCGCAAAGGTGTCGGACAAGCTGGGCGTCGTCCGCAACCTGCTCGGCAGGGCCGACACGATCATCATCGGCGGAGCCATGGCCAACACCTTCCTCGCCGCCAGAGGCGCCTCACTCGGAGCTTCCAAGGTGGAACAGGATCGACTCGCCGAGGTGTCGGGGGCCCTGGACGAGGCCGACCGGGCGGGCGTTTCGATCCTGCTTCCGGACGACCTGGTCGTGGGCGACAGCTTTTCGGAGACGGCGACTCCGACCGTCGTCGGCATCGGTGAGGTCCCCGAGAACGCGATGGCTCTCGACATCGGCCCCAGCTCGCGGGAGCGGTTCCGACGCAGCATTCGGGAGGCGGCGACGGTGCTCTGGAACGGCCCGATGGGTGTCTTCGAGTGGCCGGCCTTCGCGGAAGGGACCAAAGCGATAGCCGACGCGGTTGCCTCTACCCCGGCCTTCACCGTGGTCGGGGGAGGGGACTCTGCGGCGGCCCTGGCCCAGTTCGGCCTCATCCGCGCCGTCGACCACCTCTCGACGGGGGGAGGCGCGTCCCTGGAGTTCCTCGAGGGTAAGCCGCTTCCGGGTCTCAAGGCCCTCGCCGGAGACTCGGAATGAGAAAGCCGGTCATCGCTGCGAACTGGAAGATGAACAAGACCCACCTGGAGGGGGTGAGCTTCATCGAGGAGCTCCGCAACCGCCTCGACCCCAACGCTTATGACAAGGTCGAGGTGGTGGTTTGCCCACCGTTCACCGCTCTTCGATCGGTGCAAACGGTCGTCGAGGGGGACGACCTCGAAATCGCCATCGGGGCGCAGAACATGTACTGGGAGACCAAGGGAGCCTACACGGGCGAGGTCTCGCCGCCGATGCTCACCAAGCTGGGAGTCAGGTACGTGATCATCGGTCATTCCGAGCGTCGTGAGCACTTCAAGGAAACCGACGAGGACGTGAATCTCAAGGTCAGGAGCGCTTTCGAGAACGGCCTGATCCCCATCATGTGCGTGGGGGAGACGCTTCGTGAGAGGGAGTCGGGGTTCACGGAGGCCAAGGTCAGCTCGCAGGTCTGGGAAGGTCTAAAGGAAGTAGCTGCGGACGACGTTGCCCGAATGGTCATCGCTTACGAGCCAATCTGGGCAATCGGTACGGGCCGGAACGCAACCGCAGAGGATGCCCAGATGACGATCTCCTCGATCAGGGAGCTGGTCAGCGAGATGGCCGGCGGCGACGCCGCTACCCGCCTGAGGATTCAGTACGGGGGGAGCGTGAATCGCGGCAACATCGTCGAGATGATGGCGCAGGAGGACATCGACGGTGCACTCGTCGGGGGAGCAAGCCTCGACTCAGACGAATTCGCCCACATCGTCCAGTACTACAAGCCCCGCGATTAGGGGGAACCCCCTGCGCTGATCTGAGTCCGTCTCAGACGCGCTTTAGGTCCTTCGTGGCCGGCCCCTGGATCACCCGCCCCTCGACATCGAATCGAGAGCCGTGGCAGGGGCAGTCCCACGTCTGCTCGGCCGTGTTGAAAGAGACGACGCACCGGAGGTGGGTGCAGATGGGAGAAACCGCGGTGACGTTCCCGTTCTCGTCTCGGTACGCCGCGGCTCGCCGGCCGTCCATCTGCACGATCCCCCCCTGCCCATTTAGCAAGGTCTCGGCTGAGGGGGCGGATCCCTTGTGGAGGCGGTCGGAAACGAATCGCTTGGCGGCGTTGACGTTTTCCTTGAGCAGCTTCTTTGCTGAAGCACCGGGCTTCAGGCGTAACGAGTCAAACGTTTCGGCCCAGGGATTGTCCCGCTCCAGGATCAGATCGGCGAGGATCATTCCCGCCGCCGTTCCGGTCGTCATTCCCCACTTCTTGAAGCCCGTCGCCACCCAAAGCCCATTTGTTCCCGGCGCGAGCCTCCCGATGTAAGGGAGGCCATCGACGGGCGTGTAATCCTGTGCGGACCATCTGAACTTGATCTCCGTAGGCCGGAACGTCTCCTTTGCCCAGGCCTCAAGCGCGGCGTACCGCTCACGCGTGTCCGGATCCTGACCCACCTTGTGCCCTTCGCCGCCCAACAACACGTAGGTTTCGCCGTCCTCACGGTGAGGGCGTATCGAACGAGTCGGGCTATCCGCGCTCAAGTACATGCCCTCCGGAACATGCTCCTTCGTCGTGACGGCAAGAGCGTAGGAACGACTGGGGGAGGTTCGAGCAAAAAAGCCGGCAGGATCGTGAATGGGCAGCTGGGTCGCCTGGATGACGTGAAGGGCGCGGACGGTTGCCGCCTCCGTGTGGACGAGACACCGCTTCCCGGACTGGATCCGGAAGGCCCGGCTCTTCTCGAAGACCTGGCCGCCCTCTCGAACGATCAGCTCGGCCAGGCCCAAGCAGTACTTCCGTGGATGAAATACCGCCTGGTCATCGAACCGGACCGCAGCTGCTACGGGATAGGGAAGGTCGGTCTCGGTGACCAACGTCGCAGGAAGGCCGATGCTCCCGGCCACCTCTACTTCCCGCTCTATGTCCCGGATGCGGTTCTCGTCCTCGCTGTAGGTGAAAGCCGGCATCCTCTCGAAGTCGCACTCGACCCCATCCCGCACGACAAACTCCGCCACCTTCTCGATCGCGGCCTGCGACGCCTCCGCGTACCTCTGTGCGTTTTCGCGGCCGTGCTGGTCGAGTATTGAGGCGTAGGTGAGCCCGTGTAGCGACGAGAGCTTGGCCGTGGTGTATCCGGTCACGCCCGAGGCCACCCGGCCGGCCTCGATGACGGCCACGCTGAGGCCTGCCCGGAGAAGCATGATGGCCGCACTCAGGCCGGTGATGCCGGCGCCGACCACGGCTGCGTCGACGTCCAGGTCCCCTTCAAGCTGGGGATAGGAAGTGGTCGGGGTCGTGGCTACCCAGATCGACGGGTTCGCTTCGTGGAGACTTCCCAACGCCTGACTCCTCTCTACCGTGCACCCCGAGACGAGAAGCGTCAGCCTCAGGGAAGCGCCTGTTACGATGCTAAACTCGACCGCCAACTACTTAAAGGAACCATGCTCTTAGCTGTCGTCGTCACGCTCCACGTCATCGCCGCAATCCTGCTCATCCTGTTCGTCTTGCTGCACGCGGGCAGGGGAGGGGGCCTCTCCGAGATGTTCGGCGGTGGAGTCGGTGGGGGGCTGAGCGGCACGACCGTCGTCGAGAAGAACCTCGACCGACTCACAATTGCGATGGCGATCCTCTTCGCGCTGACGACCTTCGCCCTCGCCTTCCTGATGGACTAAGGGGTCGTCCTCACCGGTTCGAAGCGCCCGGCTATACTTTCCCTTCCCGGTCGGAGT
Source organism: Actinomycetota bacterium (assembly GCA_030863545.1). GTDB lineage: Bacteria > Actinomycetota > CADDZG01 > JAHWKV01 > JAHWKV01 > JALZBO01. The sequence goes on along the minus strand of JALZBO010000069.1, from coordinate 148 downwards.
GGCGGAACTTGGTAGACGCGCTAGGTTGAGGGCCTAGTGAGCGCATAGCTCATCGGGGTTCAAATCCCCGCTCCGACACTACTAAATTGCGCCTAACACCTAGACAAAGCCCTTGGAGAGCCGAGGGCTTTTCTCTTTGTTTAACACC
>JALZBO010000067.1 GCA_030863545.1 Actinomycetota bacterium | reverse complement strand
GAACGTCGCTACGAGCGCCCCGAATGTGGCGATCCCAGAGAGCCTCCCCACGACCCTGCCGGTCTCCGCAAGGGAGGCTAGGCGCAGCTTAACCACCATGGGGGTCACGGCGGAGAGCAACGCTGCGGGAGCGAACACGGCGACCGCAGCCATCACCAGCACCGCCGTTGCGTCCCCTCCCCTGACACGGCCGCCGGTCAGGCGGACGGCAGGGCCAAGGAACAGAACCAAGACGCCTGCAATCATCAGGGTCGGTCCCAAGAGGCGCTGGGGTGCGACCGCGTCGGCCGCTCTTCCTCCAATCCAGGCTCCCGCTGCTATGGCTGCAAGCGCAAAGCCGATTACTGCCGTACTCGTCTCGAGGGTCAGCCCGAGGTAGGGAGCCACCAGGCGGAGGCTTAGGATTTCGAGGACCAGGACCGCCCCGGAGGAGAAGAAGACGAGCCAGGCGCTTGATTGGGGTCCGAGCGAGCGGCTCGACGCTTGTTCTCGGCTCACCGTCCGAGTATGCCCGAACCGATGGCTAGAGCCCTGCTTCTTGACACTACAGGGTCAGTCGGCGAAGATGTTTACACGTCAACGAATTGGAGTGGGCAGTGGCGCGTCACGAGTTCGAGGCAACTTCAGAGCAGCGGGTTCTCCTTCTCGTAGCGCGGTAGCGTCTGCTCGGCAACGAGCGGCGCTACAAAAACCTCTCGAACGAGAGGTTTTTTGTTTTGAGGGACGAGGTTAGATAAACGAGATTCGAGGCATCGATTGAAGGAGAGTGAGGTCAAATGACTCAGGCGACCGGCGCGCAGGCCCTCTTCCGGGCGCTCGAGGCCGTAGGGGTCGAGCACATCTTCGGAATTCCGGGCGGCGCCATTCTTCCGGCCTATGACCCACTGCTCGACTCCTCCATCAAGCACATCCTCTGCCGGCACGAGCAGGGGGCAGCCCATGCGGCGGACGGCTACGCCCAAGCGTCCGGAAAGGTCGGCGTCTGCATGGCAACGTCAGGCCCCGGCGCCACCAACCTAGTCACCGGCCTTGCCTCTTCTTTCATGGACTCCATTCCGGTGGTGGCGATAACCGGACAGGTGCCGCGGCCCGCCATCGGCTTCGACGCATTCCAGGAAGCCGACGTGACCGGCATAACCATGCCCATCACGAAGCACAGCTTCCTGGTGATGGAGCCGGAAGAGATCGCGCAGACCATCGCCGAGGCGTTTCACGTCGCAAGCACCGGCAGGCCCGGACCCGTCCTCGTCGACATCCCAAAGGACGTCCTGCAGGCGACCACCAAGTACCGAGAGCCGAGTCCCGTCAACTTGCCCGGCTACCAGCCCATCAGCAAGCCCAACCACCGCCAGGTAGTGGAAGCTGCGCGGCTGATTGCGGCGTCGGAGCGGCCGATCATCTACGCCGGCGGCGGCATCATCAAAGCGGGAGCGGCGGAAGAGCTCAGGAAGTTCGCCGAGCTCACGGGCATCCACGTCGTCACGACCCTCATGGCCAGGGGCTGCATGCCCGACGATCACCCCTTGTGTCTTGGAATGCCGGGAATGCACGGCAACTACACTGCGGTCACGTCGATGCAGAAATCAGATTTGCTCATCGCGATCGGCCCCCGTTTCGACGACCGGGTGACCGGAAAGCTCGCCACCTTTGCTCCTACGGCGAAGGTGATCCACGCCGATATCGACCCTGCCGAGATAGGCAAGAACCGCCGCGCGGACGTTCCGATCGTCGGAGATGCGAAAGCGGTGCTGAACGAGCTCATCAAGGCGGTCGAGTCAGAGTTCGAGAAGCAGCGGCCCGACTACTCCGCTTGGACGGCTCAGCTCAACGAGTGGCGGCGCCAATACCCCTACAAGTACAGACAGCTTCCCGATGGGCCGCTCAAGCCGCAGTACGTCGTAGAGCGGATCGGGCAGATCACATCGAGCAACGCGATCTACGTCGCCGGCGTCGGCCAGCATCAGATGTGGGCGTCCCAGTTCATCAACTTCCAGCGTCCCCGCACCTGGATCAACTCGGGCGGGAGCGGGGCCATGGGCTTTGCAGTCCCCGCCTCGATGGGGGCGAAGGTGGCAATGCCCGACGAGGAGGTTTGGTGTATAGACGGCGACGGCTGCTTCCAGATGACCTGCCAGGAGCTGGCGACGATGGCCGTGCACAGGATCCCGGTCAAGATCGCCATCATCAACAACGCCTACCTCGGGATGGTCCGCCAGTGGCAGGAGCTGTTCTACAACGAGCGCTACTCCGAGGTTGAGTTCGGCTGGGATATCCCCGACTACGTGAGGCTCTCCGAGGCATATGGGTGCATCGGCCTCAGGGTCGACAGTCCCGACGAAGTCGACTCGGCAATTGAGAAGGCTCGCGGGGTGGAGGACCGCCCGGTGGTCATCGACTTCAGGTGCGACCCCCACGAGATGTGCTACCCGATGGTCGCCGCCGGCACCTCCAATGACGACATCATCCTTGGTCCCGAGTACGAGAAGGACGACGTGGCTGCGGTGCGTGCGGCACATTCGGACACGCTGTACGACGAGGACCCGCCAGGGGAGGGATAGGCCATTAAGCACACGATCTCAGTTCTGGTCGAGAACCGTCCGGGCGTCCTCGCGAGGGTCGCGGGTCTTTTCGCCCGCCGGGGATTCAACATCCACTCCCTGGCCGTCGGAATCACTGAGAGCCCCGACGTCTCCCGTATGACGATCGTCGTGGACCTACCCGAGCGGCCGCTCGAGCACGTCACGAAGCAGCTCTACAAGCTCATTAACGTCCTCAAGGTGATCGAGATGGAGCCGGGCAACTCGGTCGAGCGCGAGCTCATGCTCGTAAAGGTCACTGCAACGCCGGAGGCCCGGTCCCAGATCTTCGAGCTCGTCCATGTATTCAGGGCCAAGATCGTCGACGTCAGCAACGACGCGATGACGGTTGAGGTCACCGGCTCCCCCGAGAAGCTGCATGCATTCGAGGACCTGGTAAGTGACCGGATCATCGAGCTCGTCAAGACGGGGCGGGTCGCGCTTGCCCGTGGGTCGAAGTCGATCAAGGACCGAACCCTCAGAGTGGCGGGTTAGGGGAATAGCTTGGCAACGATCTACTACGAGAAGGACGCGGACCCCGAGGTACTGCGAGGCCGGCCGATCGCCGTGATCGGCTTCGGCTCGCAAGGCCACGCCCACGCACTCAACCTGAAGGACTCGGGATTCGACGTCCGTGTCGGCCTCCGGGACGGCTCGCCCTCTTGGCAGGACGCGGAGCGGGAGGGGCTGAGGGTGCTCGAGACCGCGAAGGCGGCGGAAGAGGCTGACGTTGTGATGATGCTCGTTCCGGACCAGCACGCGACCGCCGTCTACAACGACCTCATCGCTCCCGGCCTCAAGGAGGGCAACGCCCTCGCGTTCGCCCACGGGTTCAACATCCACTTCAAGCGCATCCTCCCGCCGGGCAGCGTCGACGTCTTCATGGTCGCCCCCAAGGGCCCGGGCCACCTCGTCCGCCGGACCTATACGGAGGGGATCGGAACTCCCGCCCTCGTGGCCGTTCATCAAGACGCGTCCGGCAACGCAAAGGCCACCGCGCTCGCGTATGCCCACGGGATAGGGTCAACGCGGGCGGGGCTGATCGAGACGACCTTCCGGGAGGAGACCGAGACCGACCTGTTCGGCGAGCAGGCGGTACTTTGCGGCGGGCTCACCCGCTTGATCACGGCCGGGTTCGAGACGCTCGTCGCTGCCGGCTATCAGCCCGAGGTTGCCTACTTCGAGTGCCTTCACGAGGTGAAGCTGATCGTCGACCTCATCTATGAAGGCGGCCTTGCAAACATGCGCCACTCGATCTCCGACACAGCGGAGTACGGCGACCTCACGCGCGGCGACAGGATCATCACGAACGAAACCCGCGAAGCGATGGACCGGTTGCTCGTCGACATCCAGAACGGTTCCTTCGCCAGGGAGTGGGTTGAGGAGGCCGAAGCGGGCGCTCCGAACTTCGAGCGCCTCCGAGCAGAGGCGGCAGGCCACCAGATCGAGGAAGTAGGCAGGAACCTCCGAGAGATGATGCCGTGGCTGAAGAGGTGAAAGACTTTTGACGACCCACCACGCTCCTTTGACCGACCTTCTCGCGCTCCCAGGGCTCCGGCGCTGCTGAAGCAGGTGCGACCGGAGCCTCGACCGAACCAGGATTCGACTCAAAGGAGCCACCGAGAATGACTGATCAGGTACGAATCTTCGACACCACCCTAAGAGACGGGGAGCAATCACCAGGAATCAACCTCTCGGCAAAAGAGAAGGTTGAGATTGCCTGCCAGCTGGCGGCGCTCGGCGTAGACGTCATCGAAGCCGGCTTTCCGATCAACTCCCAAGCGGAGTTCGAGGCGGTGCGGGCAGTTGCAACGAGCGTGAAAGGCCCGACGATATGCGGCCTAGCGCGGATGAACGACTCTGACATCGACAGGGCGTGGGAATCGATCCGTGAGGCGCAAAAGGCTCGCATTCACGTGTTCATTGCGACCTCTGCGATCCACATGGAGAAGAAGCTCCACATGACGCCGGAGCAGGTCCAAGCGGCGGCCCTGAGGGGCGTAGAACGGGCAAAGGGGTACACGCCGGACGTCGAGTTCTCGGCCGAGGACGCGACACGGTCGGACCTGGACTTTTTGGTCAAGATGTATTCCGCCGCAATCAAGGCCGGAGCCACGACCTGCAACGTCCCCGACACAGTCGGCTATGCCCTCCCTCACGAGTACGGGGAGCTTTTCCGGTACCTCATCGAGAACGTACCCGCATCGGACTCGGTCGTCTGGTCGACGCACACCCACCAGGACCTCGGGCTGGCAGTCGCGAACGCGCTGTCGGGAGTGTTGGCCGGAGCAAGGCAGGTCGAGGGAGCGATGAACGGCATCGGCGAGCGCGCGGGGAACTGCTCGATTGAAGAGGTCATCATGGCCATCCACACCCGCGGCGCTTCCATGGGGGTCACGACGGGGGCGGAGACGCGCCAGATCGTCCGGACATCCAAGCTCGTTTCGGCTCTGACGGGTTACGACGTGCCTCCGAACAAGGCGATCGTCGGCGCCAACGCCTTCGCCCACGAGGCGGGAATCCATCAGCACGGGGTCCTGATGGAGCGCCTCACGTACGAGATCATGGACGCCACGTCGGTCGGGTGGGAGTCGAACCGCATCGTGCTCGGAAAGCACTCGGGCAGGCACGCCTTCGCCAAGACGCTGGCCGATCTGGGGTTCGAGCTCAACTCCGAAGACCTCGGGAAGGCGTGGGCACGCTTCCGGGACCTCGTGGATCGGAAGGTGGAGATGACGGAAGCAGATTTAATCGCCGTTGTCACGGACGAGATCGCGAGCGCCGAGGACACCTACACGCTCGAATCGCTTGGGGTCGCAGGAGGCACCCACCTCCGCCCCACCGCGACCGTGCGGATAAAAGCAGACAACAACAGGCTGCTCGAGGAGTCCGCGCTCGGCGACGGGATGATCGACGCCACCTGCGCCGCGATTCAAAAGGCATTGGGGATCAACTGCCGCCTTGTGTCGTTCAAGGTGGGGGCCGTGACCGGGGGTACCGACGCTCTCGGAGAGGTGACGGTCGGCGTCGACGTGGACGGCGTCACCTACACGGGCCGCGGCGTCTCAACCGACGTCGTGGAAGGGTCGGCGCGCGCCTTCCTGAACGCCGTGAACCGGTCCATGGCGATCACTTCCAGGAGGCAGGCCGCTTCGTAGCAGTGGGGACCAACCCACTAACGGGAGACGCGGTTTGACCCGCCGCCACAGCGTCGCCGTGATCCCCGGGGACGGGATCGGCCCCGAGGTAACGGAAGGGGCCCTTCTGGTCCTTTCAGCAGCGGCTGAGGCCGAAGGCTCCGAGCTCGAGACGACGACCTGTGACCTGGGCGCCGAGCGGTACCTGCGTTCCGGCGAGGTGCTTCCGGATGATGACCTCGAGCAGCTCGCCTCCCAAGAAGCGATCCTGCTGGGCGCCGTCGGAGATCCTCGAGTCCCTCCTGGAGTCCTCGAGAAGGGCCTGCTGCTACGCGTCAGGCAAGAGCTCGACCTTTACGTGAACCTTCGCCCCGCACGTCTGATGGAGGGGGTGCGCAGCGCGCTGGCGGATGTCACTCCCGACGACCTCGACGTTCTCATCGTTCGTGAGAACACCGAGGGCCTTTATCGAAGCGAGGGAACCGTCAGAGACGAGGGGACAGAGAACGAGCGTGCGTTGGAGACCTCGCTGAACACTGCGGCCGCTGTCTCGAGAATCGTCTCGTACGCTTTCGACGCCGCCTCGCAGCGAGGACAGTCACTGACCCTCGTGCACAAGACGAACGTTCTCGAGCGGGCCGGCGGGCTTTACCGGCGAACATTCGACCGCTTTGCCGCGCAGTTTCCCGAGGTGCCAACGTCCTATCAGCACGTGGATGCGGCTGCCCTGCTTCTCGTCATGAACCCGCGACGATTCTCGGTAATCGTGACCGACAACCTGTTCGGCGACATTCTCAGCGATCTGGTCGCGGGGCTCGTCGGGGGAATCGGCTTCGTCGGAAGTGCCAACCTTCACCCGGGAAAGACCTCTATGTTCGAGCCCGTCCACGGCTCGGCGCCGGACATCGCCGGGACCGGACGAGCAAACCCCGTGGGAGCGATCCTGTCGGCGGCGCTGATGCTGCGTCACCTCGGTGAGGAGGGTGCAGCCGAACGAGTCGAGGCTGCCGTGGCGACGGTTGCGGGGAGCATCGAGCGGGAGGAGCTTTCTACTCGCCGGGCTTCGGAGCTGATCGCGGAGGTCGCGGGGAGCTGATGAAACGGTGAGAGGCCATGGACGATCGGTCACCTTGACGGCCGGCGCAGCCCCTCCTGCTTCGCCCAGCACGCCGTGTGGTAGTGACGACGGTCCTCCATCCTTCCCACGGGGATTACGACGAGGTGAGGCGTCCCGGCTTGAATCACGCCCTGGCAGTAGGGACAGCGGTAAATCTTGCTTCGGTTGACTGACTCTAGGACCTGGTATCCGTCCACGCGGCTCCATGCGGGACCGGCGATCGTCTCGCTCATCTTGGAGGGGTCGAAGGTCGCCCCCTGCTTCGCCCCCTTTGGAGTGTCGGGGTCAAGGCGGCGGTTGCGGCGCGGCATGGAACCAATTGTGCCGGACGCTTGAACGTACGGCTCGGCTCCAATCTCCACCAAATCTCCACACGTGGTGAGGAGAAACCCCAACTCCCCTTCCTACACTCTAGGTTCGTGAACGCACCCACAATTGCGGTAGTAGAAGACGAGGCGATAATCGCGGCCGCCGTCGCCGCCAGGCTTCGACGAGAGGGGTTCCAGGTGGAGGTGGCGCCGGACGGCCCGTCGGGAGTCGAGCTCGTCAATCGCACGCGTCCGGACCTCGTCGTCCTGGACATCATGCTTCCCGGGTTCGACGGGCTAGAGGTTTGCCGCAGGATCCAGCGTGACCGCCCGGTCCCCGTCCTCATGCTCACCGCCCGCGACTCCGAGACCGACATGCTCGTCGGCCTAGGAATCGGCGCCGACGACTACATGACCAAGCCCTTCAGCCCGCGCGAGCTGGTCGCCCGAGTCAGGGCGCTCCTCCGGCGCATACAGAAGTTCCCCGCGCCTGTGGAGGGCCCCATCCGCATGGGTGAGGTGGAGATAGATCCCGCCTCGCGGCAGGTGTGGCGAGCCGGCAGACGCGTCCACCTCACTCCGATCGAGTTCGAGCTCCTCTACACGCTTGCCTCCCGCCCGGGAGTTGTCTTTACGAGAGACCAGCTCCTGTCCGAAGTCTGGGGGTACAGAGGCGGTTTCGGCGGTCGGACGGTCGACTCGCACGTTGGAGCACTTCGGCGAAAACTGGGGCAGGATCTCGTCCGGACCGTCCATGGAGTCGGGTACGCCGTCGAGGGGGCGCGCTCTTGAGGCCACTGGATCCGCTCTCTTCGATAAAGACCAAGCTCGGCGTCGTGATCGTCGCCTCGGTGGCGGTGACCGTCGCGGTTCACACCCTCGGTCTTCGGGCCGGCATGCCGCTGCTTCTGGTCGCAATAGCGTCCGGAGCCCTTTCCCTCCTCATGGTCCAGTTCTTGGCCCGGGGCATGACCTCCCCCCTGCGTGAGATGGCCGGCGCCGCGAAGGCGATGGCAAGGGGGGACTACTCGCGGAGGGTCACGGCAACATCGCGGGACGAGGTGGGAGAGCTCGCCCGGGCATTCAATGCGATGGCGTCGGAGCTGGCCGAGGTAGACCGGATGCGAAGGGATCTGATCGCGAACGTCTCCCACGAGTTGAGAACCCCGATAAGCGCCCTCCAGGCGGTGCTCGAGAACCTCATCGACGGCGTGGAGGTCCCCGACCCGAATACCTTCGGGACGATGCTCGAGCAAGTTGAGAGGCTTGGACGGCTCGTGAACCAGCTGCTCGATCTTTCGCGGCTCGAATCCGGCGCGGCCCCTCTCCAGCGGCAACGGTTCGAGGTCGCACAGCTCCTCGAACAAGCGGTGCGGGAGAGCCGCCTCCATGC
>JALZBO010000058.1 GCA_030863545.1 Actinomycetota bacterium | reverse complement strand
TTGCCAGGCTGACGAAGTCCCGGTAACCGGGTTGGCCTGGCTCCCAAAACGATGCCGGATAGGCCTTGCGGCCGTACTTCGCCAGCCAGTACCAGACCGTTCCGAAATCCGGATACCTTTCTGCATGAAAGAACCAAACCTCCATCCAGCCGTTCGTCCCGGGTTCCCTCACCGAGACCCCTGCCAGCTTGTCCGAGGAAAGTCCTCCGGTTTCCGGGACGCCGTGCGACGCAACGATCCACGGCACGTTCACGGCGAGATATAGGACCAGAAAGCCCGCAGCCAGGCGGACCACGTCTCTCCTCTCGCGCTTGGCCCAACTGTCGAGCAGCGCTCCGGGCATGAAAAAGGCAGGGAAGAGCTTTGCGCTGGCACCGAGCGCCCACGCGGCCCCCGCGGTTGCCGTCCGTCGCCGCTCCAGTGCCGCCAGCCCCCAAACGGCGGCTGCCACCGCAATCAAGTCCCAGTTATGGAAGGCGTAGAGGATGAGCGGTGTCCCCACCGCCCATACGAGAAGGCGCTGCCGGGTGACGTGGGGGCGCAGGATGAGCGTAACCGCGAGCGCAAAGGGGGTGAGCAGGATTGCGGTCAAAGCGAAGTAGGCCCCGTCCGAGGGGGCCGAGACCAACCCGAGGCGGACCAGGACGCGGAGCAGGCGTCCGGTGAGATCCATGAAGGTTCCGGTTAGGACGGGGTACTCGACCAGGACATCCCGGTAGGGGACGAGTCCGCGGCTGATTCCCCGCACGCCGAACAGCGGCTGTATGTCGTTGTAGCAAAGATGCCTGTATTCGAACTTGTCGACCCAGGGGTAGATCGCGCACTGTCCCTTGATGAGGAAGCCGATCCCGAGGCCGGCGAAGGTCCAGGCAAGCGCCACCCCCAGCGAGGCGGGCTCGCCCTTGGCGGTGTTCGCCTCTGCTGTCACGGTAGTTTCAGGGCGCGGGAGAGGGACAGAGGAGCCCGATGAGGCAGCGCCGCTCGCGCGGGCGCTCCGACGGGGAGGGGGTGGGAGTCGCGGTCACCTCCGGTTTCGGGGAGGTGAGGGGAGACGGCCTTGGCGAGGGGCTGGCGATGCAGTTGGCGGGGACTACCGGGCCGGTCGCTGGAGCGCTCGCCCTCGAACCTGAAGGGGGGCACGGCGTCGGGCTCGGAGACAGCACCTCGCCATTGTCGGGAGGAGGATCTGGGAAGCTGCTGTGGGTGGAGCCCTCGAGAGCCGTGAGCATAAACCTCTTCCAGATCGTCGCCGGGAATGACCCCCCAGTGACCCTTACTCCTCGCACGGAGGTCATCTCCCGAATCGCGCCGGTTTGGGGGTTGGGTGGGTAGCCCATCCATACGACGGCCGTCAGTTCAGGAGTCGAACCCGCAAAGGAAGCATCGACGTGGTTCTGTGTGGTGCCCGTCTTCCCCATTGCCGGCCACGGAAGCTTCGCTCCTGTTCCCGTTCCCCTTTCGACGTTCTGCTTGAGAACCCAGTTCACGGTGTCGGACACGTTCTGACGGATCGTCTGCTCCCCTCGCGGCCTGCGCTCGGCTATGACCTCGCCGTCGGGGGAGAGGACCTTGGTAACCACCAGGATCTCGGGGCGCCGGCCCCTAGCGGCAAACGTCGCGTACGCCTGGGCCATCTCGAGCGGCGTCACGTCGGTCGTTCCAAGCGTCAAGGCGCACCCCTGGTCGCTCTCCGGGATTGAGATGCCCGCCCTGTCGGCGATGTCCATGAACCTTGCCGGGGTCACGACCTTGTCCATCACCTGGGCGTAAACGGTGTTGACCGACTTGGTCGTCGCGTCGACAAGATCCAGCGTCCCGAAGGCGGAGTCTTCAAAGTTCGACACCTTCCACGGCGTCCCGTCCTCATTTCGGCACCGGGTCGAGCTGACCTCGAGATGTGCCGGAGCGTCGAAGCGGGAGCGCACAGACTTCCCCTCCTCGACGAACGCGGCAAGCGCAAAGGGCTTGAAGGCCGATCCCGCCTGTCGGCCACCCTCCTGCCCCGGAAGGTTGGCCGCAAAGTTGAAACCCCGCGCCCTCCTCACGTCATTGACGACCCTTCCCCCCACCATTGCCCTGACCCGCCCTTGCGGGTCGAGCGCGGTGAGGGCCACCTCCGGGTCGTCGGGGCGGTCCATGGTCGAGGCGACGGCCGCCTCGGCGGCATTTTGCATCTTCACGTCGAGAGTGGTGAAGATCTCGAGACCTCCCCCCAGCAGATCCTTCTCGCTCAAACCGAACTGACGGCTGAGGAGGATTCGGCGGACATACTCGATGAAGTAGCCCGCGCGAGGGGAGTCGAGCTCGGGCGCGAGCCCGAACCGGAAACGAGAGGCCATGCGGACCGCAGCCGCCTCGGCCATCTGCCGCCGGTCGATGTACCCGGCCTGGAGCATGTCGGACAGGACCTCGTTCTTGATCGGGTCGACCGCCCCAGGATTCGTCTCCACCTGGAAGCGCTGGGGCGCCCGGATGATGCCGGCTAGGTAGGCTGCTTCGGCAACGTCGAGGTCGGCCGCCCGCTTCTTGTAATAGGTTTGAGCAGCAGCCTCTGCACCGTACGCTCCTCTCCCGAAGTACACGGTGTTGAGATAGAACTCGAGGATCTTCTCCTTCGAGTACTTCCGCTCGATCTTCACGGCAAGCGTGGCCTCGCGAATCTTCCTGTCAAGCGTGCGCTGGTTGCCGACGCCCGAGAAGGTGCGGGCGTACTGCTGCGTGATCGTCGACGCTCCCTGCTCGATTGCGCGTCCCCGGACGTTGCTGAAGGCGGCGCGAACGATGCCGCGCAAGCTCACCCCCGAGTGCCGGAAAAACGCGCGGTCCTCGGTTGCGACGGCCGCGTTCCGCAGGTTTGCAGAGATCGAGCTAAGCGGCACTATCGTCCGGTTCTGCTCCCCATGAAAGCTGCCGATCAGCTGCCCATCAGCCGAGTAGACCTTTGACGATTGAGCGCCGGGAGCGCTCTCTGGCAGGGGGATCTTCACGAGCAGCATGCCTGCCGCGACGATGATCGCAGCCGCGGCGAAAGCTCCGACGAGGATCCACCAGGTGTGGGCGAGGACTCTGCCGAGGCGCTGCAGGGGGGTGCGCCTCCGTTTGCGGGTGGGCACAGGGATCCTCTAGCTACTCCTGGGACTTCGCCATCGGGGAGCAGTTTTTACCACGCCGCGAGGGAATGCGGACGACTGTTAGAGAAAGCCGGTCCTAAGACCCGCCAGGTACAGCCGGATGATGAGGATTATCGACACTCCAACCACGATCCACGCCACGGGGGGGATGAGCCCGGGGACCAGGACGTTGAACTGAGAGTAGTCGCCAACCCGCTCTCGATCCACGTCGGCCAGCCAGCCGCTCCCGGTAAGCCCGTAGGTCGCCCACGCGGCGAGGGCCACGCCATAAAGGAGCCAGCCGGCGTTTTCGACGTCGCCGGTCAACGGCAGGGACGCCGCGCCCCCACCTATTGGTGCGAACGACCAGCCGAGCGCGGCGAGCCAAACCGCGGCTCCCGCAATCGCCAGCCCCAGAAGCAATCCCAACTGGCCCTCGATGACCTTGATCGACCCAAGACTCCTCGACATCAAGGCCCATGCGGCAGGTAGCACCACGGCGGGGAGCGCCATGTATGGCCCCGTCGGCAACAACACACCTGCGGTGAGTATCGAAAGAGGCAGAACCGCTATCGTCCATGAGGAGACCGCCCGCTCGCCGAGGGCCAGGGCCACGCCCGCCAGGCCGATCACGAGGATTCCTGGGAGCGCCGCGCCCAGTCCCGCCGCGATGGCGAGCGTACCCCCCGCAAACGTCAGCCCTTCCAGCCTCCCCCGTGGAAATACCGCCGCTGCCGCCCAAAGAGCGACGCCTCCGGCGATTAGGACCGCACCGGCGGGCCTTCCACTCCAGTACGCGAGGAGCGCGCCCTGCCACCACACGAGGGAGCTCAAGCCAGCCTCTCTCCGATCGGCGACCGCCGCAGGAGCGGCGAGCCGGATCAACGCCGCTCCTGCAGCAAACCCTCCACCAAACCCCCACCCTCCGATGCTCGGAAAGTCCCACGAGGCGGTCTTGCTCTGGTAGACGGAGAGCGCCACCGCGACGAGGACGTCGGATGCGGCGACGACGAGAAAGGGGAGCGGGGTGACGCGTCGGAAGATCGCCGCAACCCCAATGCAGATGGTCGGGACAAGGAAGAGCCCCAGGAAGATGATCGAAGGCTCCCTGCCCACGCTCAGGGCAAACGCAAGGACGGCAGGCACCCAAAACGGAAGGTAGCGACGAAAATCCTGAGGGTGGAACCCTGCGAAGCTCGCTGCAGCGGCGAGCGGGAACGCGATCACCGGACAAAAGCAGCGACCAGCATCGCACTGATCGCCAATCCGCCCACCCCCATCGCCGCGGGGGCCTGTGGGATGCGGGTCACGAACCTCCGGCCAAAGGAAACGCCGGCAACGGCAAGGCAGGTGATAGCGAAGGAGAGCGTCACGGTGAGAAGGGCACGTGAGTTGAAGGGTCCCCTCGCTATCGCCCCGACGGACGGCCCCCAGAGTGTCGCTGCGACCGCGGTGCCGGCAAGTGCGCTCTCCCCCCACCTAGTGACGACGTCGAGGGCCTCGTTAGCGCGGTAGTCCGGGCGTGCAAGCGAGGGCAGGACGCCCGACCACGCGCTGGCAGCAACCAGACCCAGGAAGAAGGCGGCCCATATCGCTGAAGAAGCGGCGGGTCCGAGAACCAGCGGTGCCGGTCCGAGAACGGCTTGCACGGCCAGCACGCGTTCGACGTCGAAGGAGTTGACGTGAAGGGGCAGCGCGAGGATGCACCAGCTGAGGACGACGAACCAGCCGGAGGCGTCGTCCCAGTTGCTTTCAACCCCTGTTAGCCGGCGAAGGGTCGTTCTCGTGAGCAGGCCGCGTCCCAGCATGGAGGCGATCAGAGCCCCCAGGAGAGCGAGCATGTTGACTGGTACCAGACCCAGCCCGATGGGGATGCCGAGAAGGACACCCAAAGCGATGAGCCCGTAAATCGGCCTTCCTTGGGGAGCATCGAAGATGGCTTGCGTTCGAACCGCCGCCACGATCTCCCCCCTCCTGCGCCACTCGGGGGAAGCCAGTGCCGAGATGCCGACGAGCAGGGCCGTGCAGATGGGGGCGAGGAGAAAAGCGATTGGTCGAGTCAGTCGATGGACGTGGCGTTACGTTGAGGCCGCTCGGTGGTCGGCCCGCCCTCGAAGCGCCGGCCCATCAGGTAGCAGGCCGCGAGGTGGTTCCAGGAACAGTCGACGCAGACCTCTACTGCATAGCAGCGGAACTCGTCGAACTGCGCGTTCAGCTCCAGCTCCCAGCCGATGGGGTAGACGACGCGCCCTGAAAGGTGCTTCAACTGGTCCCCGTACACGTACCGGACCTGCTTTAGGGAGCGGTTACCGCAAACCGGACACGCTCTCATGACGTCGAGGCCGATGTTGCGGGCCGCCCGGATGAGCTCGGGGTGCGCGTCGCATATGTCGAGCCGGTCCAACGCGCCCCTGCGCCAGCTCTCCAAGACGGAGCGCTTGGCAAGCGTGTAATCGACGAGTCCTTGCATTGCTCACGCATTCTAGCCCGGACCCACCGACAACTCGCCGAGGCCACATCGACCAGCCCCGGACACCGCGTTGACAGGGATCGTCAGAACGGTTTTGATATATCGAATCGATATATCGAGGTGATATAGCAACGTGATAGACACGGCGATTCTCGGCCTGCTCAAGGACCGTGCGATGCACGGGTACGAGCTCAAGAAGGAGCTCACCGCACAACTTGGGCAGTACTGGCAGGTTTCTTACGGAAGTCTATATCCCGCCGTTAGGCGCCTGGAGAAGTGCGGGGCGGTAGAGCGCATCTACCCTGCGCAGGACGTCGCCCGTCGAAAAAACATCTATCGGATCACCGAGGCGGGGGAGGAGCTCTTCAAGCGCCGGTTGCGGGAGCATCCAACCGTCCTCGACGACATGCGATTCGGCGTCAGGCTCGCATTCTTCCGTTACATGACGACGTCCGACCGCGTCGATCTGTTGGAGAGGCGGCGCGCCTACCTCACCGAGAAGATCGCGGACCTGAAGGAAAAGCTCAGAGCCTACCGGGAGAGGCTGGATGCCTACACCTACCGGCTGTTGGAGCACCGCGTCGACACGACGCGGGCCGACATCGAGTGGATCGACCGGCTTATTGCAGAAGAAAAACTCAACCTCCGGCAGAGCACGTGAGGTTGATCAAAGGAGTTAACCAATCATGAGTAGCAAGATCAGAGTCGGAATCGTTGGCGCCGGCAACTGCGCCTCCGCCCTGGTGCAAGGGGTGGAGTTCTACCGGCACGCCACCGTGGCCGACGAGCTCCCCGGCCTCATGCACTTGACCATCGGGGACTACGAGGTTTCGGACGTGGAGTTTTCGTGCGCTTTCGACGTCGACGCGAGCAAGGTCGGAGTCGACCTCTCCAAGGCTCTCCTCGCCCCGCCCAACAACACGATCCACTTTTCCGACATTCCCGAGCTCGACGTCACCGTGTCTCGTGGCCCCACGCTGGACGGCCTGGGCGAGTACTACAAGCAGACCATCACCGAATCCCCCGAGGCGCCGGTAGACGTCGTCAAGGTGCTGAAGGAGACCAACACCCAGATCCTCGTCAACTACCTCCCGGTGGGGAGTGAGAAGGCCGCCAAGTTCTACGCGGAGCGCGCGCTCGAGGCCGGTGTCGGATTCATCAACTGCATCCCGGTGTTCATCGCTTCCCACCCCGCCTGGGCGTCGAAATTTGCAGAGCGGGGCATTCCGATCATCGGCGACGACATCAAGAGTCAGGTGGGTGCCACGATCGTCCACCGGGTTCTCGCGAAGCTCTTCGAAGATCGCGGGGTGAAGCTGGACCACACTTACCAGCTGAACTTCGGCGGGAACATGGACTTCATGAACATGCTCGAGCGGGAACGGCTGGTCTCGAAGAAGAAGTCAAAGACCCAGTCGGTCACTTCACAGATACGAAAGGCCGTGGATCCGGACGACATTCATATCGGTCCATCCGACCACGTCCCCTGGCTGCAGGACCGCAAGTGGGCTCACATCCGCCTGGAGGGCCGGGAGTTCGGGGACGTGCCGGTATCGATCGATCTGAAGCTGGAGGTGTGGGACTCCCCCAACTCCGCCGGGATCGTCATTGACGCGATCAGGTGCATGCGCCTGGCCCTTGATGCGGGAATGGGGGGTCCTCTGCTGGGTCCGAGCGCCTACTTCATGAAGTCGCCGCCGGTTCAGTACTCCGACGACGTCGCACGCCAGATGGTGGAGGAGTTCATCCACTCCGTCGGGCAGGTTCCGGAGAGCCTTCCCGTACGGATGGACCAGATGCACGGAGCTTCGCTTCCCTAGACCTACAAAGACTCTGCCGGCGCAGGCTTGCGCGCAAGCAGCAAAAGCTCTGGGTGGTCGAACCTGGGTCTCTCGCTTCGATAGCTCCCGGGCAAGACCCCGCTAACGTACTGTGGGTCGAGACGACAGCCATTTGCCAACCACTCGAGCTCCCGCGGCGTGTAACACGCGTTCCACATATCGAAGGACTTGGTGGATCCATCCTCCCCTTCGACCTCGCGAATGGTCTGCCGGAACAGCGCCGAGACCGGATCGAGTGTCCCCGCGTATGGCCGGGTTACCACGTGGTAGACGTTCGCTGCACCCGCCGCGAGATGGCCCCCAGGTTTGAGCGACCGGCCCATCGCCCGCAGGATCCTCAGGTCGTCTAGCCCCAACCCGAACGCGCCTTGACTGATGCTGATCACGGCGTCGAACTCATCCTCGAAGGGGAGCTCGCCCGCGTCCATCTCGAAGAACGAAACCCCCACTCCTGCCTCCTCCGCCCTTTTCCTCGCGATGTTGAGAAACCTGGAGGAGATGTCGATGCCGACGACCATCACCCCCCGGCGGGCGAACTCGATGGCGTGGCGGCCGGGGCCGCAGCCTACGTCGAGAAGCCGGTCTGCCGGACGAAGAGCAAGCGCGTGAAATAGGAAGTCGACCTCCTCTTTCGTGCCTTGGGTGAACTCGTAACTGAGGTACGCCTCGCCCAGGTGGTCGGCAAGGGCCGAGTACCAGTCCTTCGGCGGCGGATCGAGGTGAGCGACCTCAACTCCCACTGCGATTCCGAAACCACTCGTCCAACCGGGCATACGCCTCTTGCTTGCCGATCTCGCCCTCGTCAAGGCGGATCTCCATGAGGAAGTCGAGGGCCTCACCGACCAGAGGTCCCGGCTCGATCCCAAGGTAGGCCATGACCTCGTTTCCGTTCAGGGCCGGGCGCAGCCGGCTCAGCTCCTCCTTCGACTCGAGCTCCGCTATCCGGTCCTCGAGCTCGTCCATGCGCTTGGCGAGGCGAGCGGCCTTCGCCGGGTTCCGCGTGGTGCAGTCTGCCCTCACGAGCGCGTTGAGCTTCCACAACAGAGGACCGGCATCCCTCACGTACCGCCGGACGGCGCGGTCGGTCCAGCCAAGGGCGTAGGTGTGAAACCTGAGGTGCAGGTACACGAGCTGTTTCACCTCGTTCACGAGCCTCGACGGGTATCTCAGCTCCGCCAGTCGGGCCTCCGCCATCTGTGCGCCCACTACCTCGTGATGGTGAAAGGTCACCCCCTTCGCCGTGAACGCTCTCGTCTTCGGCTTTCCTATGTCGTGCAGCAAAGCGGCCAGGCGAAGGGCTAGATCCGGATCGTGCTTGTCGACGGCGGTGACGTTGTCGAGAACGGCGAGGCTGTGCCGAAACACGTCCTTGTGCCGGTGAATTGGGTCTTGCTCCAGCTTGAGAGCCGGCAGCTCGGGAAGGAACTCCTCGGCTAGACCGCTCTCGGTGGCGGCGTCCAGGGCCTCCGACGGTGACCCTCCGAGCATGAGCTTCGAGAGCTCGTCCCTGATGCGCTCGGCGGAGACGATGGCGAGGCGGTCGTGCATCTTCTCGATTGCCTCGAGCACCTCCGGCTCAGGGCGGAAACCGAGCGTGGACATGAACCGCAACGCCCGGAGCATTCTCAGCGGATCATCCGAGAACGACACCCGAGGTGGCAGCGGCGTTCTGATCCGCTTTGCCACTAGATCGTTCAGTCCGCCAAAAGGGTCTTCGAGGAGGACCTCGGGCAGGGCGATCGCCATCGCGTTGATCGTGAAGTCGCGCCGGGAGAGGTCGGTGTGGAGGTCGTGACCGAACGTAACGGACGGGTTCCGGGAGTCCCGGTGGTAGACCTCGGTTCGAAACGTCGTCACCTCTATGCGCATACCCTGATGGTGCACGCCGACGGTCCCGAACTCGAACCCGGTCGTCCAGGGCGGAGACCTCGACCACTGCTTCAAGATCTCCAGCGACTGCTCGGGACGGGCGTCGGTGGCGAGGTCGAGGTCGGCTTCGACCTTCCCCAGGAGGGCATCGCGCACCCAGCCTCCCACCAGCCAGAGGCCGAACCCCGGTTCCCGGAAGGTGGAGGCGAGATCCAGGGCAACCTGGGGGATCGCCTCCCTAGACAGATGGTTCATCAGGGTAAGAATAGGTGGAGCACGAACCGCGGCGGTCTCACCGCTATTCTCCTAGCAACAAAATGTCGCGACTCCTCGCAAGACTGACGACTGTGGTGGCAGTGATCGTCGGCTGCCTGGCCCCCGCGGCTCCGGCTCTGGCCGCCCCCGAGCTGCAGGCGCACCTGGTCGGAATGCCCGTCTCCCTCGGGCCGCAAGACGCCCTCCACATAGCTCTCGAGGTGACCAACAAGGGGGATGCTCCCGCCACCGACCTCCAGGTGACCGTGATCATCTTCGAGGGTGTGAGGAACCGCACCCACCTGCATCGCACCTTTCAGGGCAGGCCGGGGACCCAGCTCGGCAGCGACACCTTCCCTATCGACGGGACGATAGGTCCGGGGACGACTCGTTCTATCGAGGTGGCGAAGCTGTTGAGTGAGCTCGTCGCTTTCCGGGAAGCGCCGAGCGACCGCGCCTACCCGGTCCGCATTATCGTGCGTGCGGGCAACGTCGAATCTCGGCCCGTGGACACTTACATGGTCCACTTCTCCGACCCGCAGCTTACGCCGATGGGGATCAGCCTCGTCATTCCGATCCACTTCCCGTCGATTTACACGAACGGCAACCGGCCGAACGTCGTCACCTCCGACTCCCTCCTGAGCTCCGCGACCTCGGGGAGGCTGAGCAAGCTCCTCGCGGTCCTGGAAGAGTTTCCGGACCTCCCCGTGACCCTCGCCCCCAGCGGGCTCACCCTCAGCATGCTGCGTGACCTATCGGATGGGTATCTGTGGGAGCGGGGCACGGAGATCGTGCGCGTTCCTGCAGAGGATGCGAGGGCCGCGGCGGCCGCCCGGGCGCTCGACAGACTGCGCGCCCTTGCGCAGCGCCCGATCACCCGGCTGTTGACCACCGACTACTCCGGCACCTCGCTCCCCGCCCTCGTGAAGTTCGAGCTCGAGGAAAGAGTGCAAGCCCAGCTCCTCCAAAGCCGAAACCTCCTCGGGGCGGGGCCGGCTGGGGTTCTCGGCGGCCAGCCCCTCAGACGGTGGGCCATGCCGTCGGGAGGGACGCTCGATGAGAAGACGCTTCAGGAGGTCCAGCGGTCCGGTTTTGACCGGCTCATCCTCGATCCAACCTCTCTCTCAACGTTCCCGGGCCCTCTCACCCGCGCCGCCCCTGTGGAGATCGAGACGACCCGGTCACCGGCCGGCACTCCCTCCGGTGATCCGACGGTCGCCCTGATCTCGGACCCCGATCTCAACAAGATCCTCGTCGACAGCGAAAGGCGCGGGGCGATCGAGGCCAGGCAGCGATTCTTGGCGGAGACCGCGACGATCATGCTCGAAAGGCCGTCCCACTACAGGGCGGTGGTCGCGGTGGCTCCGGCAGAGTGGAATGTGCCGATAGCCGTGGGCGAGGCCCTCCTTTCGGGGCTCCGCCAGGCGCCGTGGATCAGACCAACCGCCCCAGACGAGATAGTGGACGCGGTCGAGCCACAGAGCGAGCCGGTCCGTCTCGTCTCCGAGGATGTGGTCCTCGAAAAGGGTCCCGCGCTGCCGTCCCAGGACTACTTCCCGGCAATACAGCAGGCCCTTCGGTCGCTCGAGCGCTACGCCGCGCTGGCGCCCCCGTCGAGCCGCCTCGCCGAGTTCTCGCGACGGCTGCTCATCGCGGAGAGCACCAGCTGGTGGCGCACGAACTCTTCACTTCGGCTCGGACGGCAGTTTGCACGAGCGGTTCCTCCCGCCGTGACCCGAGAGATAGGGCGTATAAGAGCGCCTGCAGCGCAAACGATCACGCTGACGTCTCGGGCTGGAGTCATTCCGCTGTCCGTTGGGTCGGCCCTCAGC
>JALZBO010000050.1 GCA_030863545.1 Actinomycetota bacterium | reverse complement strand
GTCCAGTAGTGGGTCAGCAGCAAGGCCGCCGTACAAATGGCGACGCCCACTGCATCTCTTGCCCGCCCTTCGTCGAGCACCCGGCGAAGGATCAAGCCCCCGATCAGCACCAGCAGGACCAGCAGCGAGTACATCCTCGCCTCCGTTGCGTATCGGATCGCAAACGGCGAGGAGGCAAGAAGCAGCACGGCAGCCCACGCACCCTCCCGCCCGCCGATCCGGCGCGCGGCTATCGCCATGAGAGGGAGGGACAAGACGCTGAAGACTCCGGAGAGGGCCCTCGCCCCCTCGTCCGGCATGCCGGGAAACGCGAACCACGCCTTGAGCAGCAGGTAGTAGAGGGGAGGAGCACCATCGCGCCGCAGCGCATCCGGAACATCTTCAAGAGGGAGCCTGGCGATCGAAACAGTGATCGCCTCGTCCAGCCAAAGCTCGGAACGTGCGAGAAAGCGGAGGACGACGGCAGCCACCAGCACGAACCCGGCGGCGACATACGGTAGAGAGGATCGCTTCGCGCCCTGTTTTGAAGGGCCACCCTCCAAGGTGGCACCGCGGGGAGTCTCGGTGCCTAGCGCGAAGGAGAAGATGCGGGACATCACAGCAGGGGTACGCAGTGATGCATCATGTCGCTTGGGCTGTGCTCCCGCGTGTCGGTGAGATTCGCGCTCTAAATACCCCGAAAGAAGGGATCGAACGCTCTAAATACCCCGAAAGGAGGGATCGAATCCAGGGCTTTCGGCCCCGAGCGCGGTGACCGGCTCTACTGTCTCTTAGCGCGCCCTCCAAGAAGGCGAGCCTGGACCGAGCGACGTGGGGCTACTTCGGGGGTCCCCCCCCCGCACGTGCTAGCTCTGCCCGCGGTCCCTCAACTCCGGAATCTGGTCGAGTGCCGCCTGGACGGAGGGCGTGTCCTCAACCCCGGAACGCGGAGGCACCGGTACCTCCCCCTCCTCACCTTCCTGCTCGCCGGCGCCGGGAGCCGGCCCCGACCGAACCGCAGCCACGCTCTCGGCCAGACCGGGGATTTGGCTCAGCGCCGCGTCGACCGAGTCCGGCTCACCTGCCGACGCAGCTGCCGGCTCTTCGCCTGCCCCAGCGGCCTGACCCGCGCCCTCTTGCTCCTCCGCCATAGTGCCCTCCTTTATGTTGTCGACACTTCTTCACTCACCATGCCTCATGAAGTATCTCATTCGGATAGCGATGACTGTCCTGATGGCAGCGGTTAGCATGATTCGATATGAGGCAACGCCAACCAGGCGACTCTAAGTATCCGGCCTACCCAGCCGGGCGCTCCCCCGGCATTCAGCGGCGGCGCCTCCTTCCGATCCTTCTCCTCATAATGCTCGCCGCCACGGGCTGCCGCGGAGGGATCTTGGGCAGCGGCGCGTCGCCCTCGCCGACCGTCGAGGCGGGCCTCACCGCCAACTCCGTCGTTCGCCTCAGAAGCATCGGGCCAGTGGTCATAGGGATGACCCTCGACCAGCTTCAAGAGGCGGCGCGCGTCCCCATAGTCAAGCAGCAGGGGTTCGAGCAGGCCGTCGCCGAAAAGAACTGTGCGTTTGTAAGCCCGGGCCTGATCCCGGGCTACGTTCCCCCTCCCGAGGCCGGGAGGAAATCCCCACTCGCGTTCATGATCGTCGACGGCAAGCTAGCCCGGATCGACGTCCTGGGCGGAGACTTTGCGACGGAACGTGGCATCAAGGTCGGTAGCAGCGAGCAAGAGGTTGTCGACGCGTACCGCGGCGACACCCCTCTTCCGCCTCGAAACTTCGTGGGTCCGCCTTACCGCTACCTAACCGCCACTCCGCGCAATGAGTCGGACAGGAATTTCCGCATCGTCTTCGAGACCGATGGAGCCAAGGTCGTCAAGTATCAAGTCGGCAAGCTGCCGGAAGTCGAGTACCGGGAGGGGTGCGAGCCGGGAGCGAGGCGAGCCGCCGCGCCGACGCCGGCACCTTCCCCGACGCCGCAAAATATGTCGGTTCTGCCGCAGGGCGAGCTACGTATCAGCCGCAACAACGAGACTCTCGTGACCCTCCAAGTACGTATCGCCGAGACTCCCGAGACGCAGCAGCGCGGGCTGATGTTCGTCGAGTCACTTCCGACGCTGGAGGGAATGGCGTTCATCTGGGACGAGCCGGGCAACCGCGCGTTTCATATGAAGGACACGTTGATTCCGCTTGACATCGCGTTCTGGGACGAAAACATGCGGATCATCAACATTATCCAGATGCAGCCCTGCAGGGCCGATCCCTGTCCAGTTCACCGGTCCAGCAGGCCTGCCGTCGGAGCGGTGGAAGTGAATCAGGGCCTGTTCGGATCGGAGGGAGTGAGGGTCGGGGACGTCGTGACGCTCGCGCGCCGCTGAGCCGATGGCGGTGGCGTCGCCTTCACCGGGTGCGGCCTCGCCACCGGCCGACTCCCCCGCGCTGTAGCCGGCCGATAACCCCTCCACTCGTTGGCACGGGGCGGCCCAGCGCCCGTCACGGCAGCGCCGGAACCCGCTCGCCAACAGGGATGTCGAAGGCGTCGATCTCGCCACCCGTGGCATCGATAGCCTTGACCGAAAGCGTCTCACCCACCGCTTCCACGACGAGGAAGTGGTGAATGGCCAGACACCTGAGCAGCCACGTTGCTTGCTCTTCACAGGGGTAGGCGCGCGCTCCTCCTCCGCCTGTGATCACGTAGTGAACGCCGTTTACGACGGAGTGCTCGTACGCATGGTTGTGTCCAGTGAGCACGAGAGAAACGCCGTACCGCTCGAACAACGGGACCCAGTTGCGGATGACGTTTTGGTTGCCCTCGTGCAGGCCAACCGTGTAGGGCGCGTGATGGAAGACCGCCACCTTGACCGGAGCCCGGGAATTCCGCAGCTGCGCGTCCAGCCATGCCCTCTGGGCGCGGTCGGCTGCCTGATTAGAGTCGAGAACGAAGAAGTCGACGTGCGAAGCGGACCACCGGTAATAGCGCTCCGCCCCGAGCACCGTCGCCGTCGAGTTTCCGCTCACGTCGTGGTTACCCCACGATGCGCGCCACGTGTGGCGGGGGTGCGAGATGAGACACGCTTCCGGCCGGTAGTAGTTGCCTTGGGTTGCAATTCCGTCCGGGTTGTAAAAGTTGTCCCCGGTCGTGACGACCATGTCGAACGGAGTTGCCTGCCGGCTCCGGCACATCTGCGCCGTGACGGCTGCCTGCTCTCGCGTTCCCGCCCCCCAATCCCCCTTGACGGCAAAGACCAACCGCGGCTCCAGGGCGGCCGGCGGTGCCTCCGGCGCTTGGGCCGCGGGCGGCGCCTCCGTCGAGTCCCGCGCCTCGGTCGGGTCCGCCGCTGACGTGGCCTCGGGCGCTCGGCCTTTGGGGGAATCGCCGGCCCGCTCCGAGGTAGGGCTCGCGCAGCTCATGACGAACGCCAGGACGACCACCAGGGCAACCCGCGCTCCCGGCACCCTGCGGCCGGGCGGACGACAACGGTCTTCGGGCGGCCGGTTAGACATCGTCAAAAGCGCTTCCGGGCGCCGGTTAGACATCGTCAAAAGCGGGCACTTAGATCTCGGTTGAAAGAGGGATCCTCGACGTCAGGAAAGCGGAGGAACTCCGATGGGCATCAAGCGGTGGATATTCAGATTCGTCTCCCGGATGGTTGTGCTGGGGATCGTCAGCGCGGTGACGAAGAAGATCGCGGACATGCGCGGCGGCGGGCGCGGCAAAAGGACGTAGCCCTACACCGTCAGTACCCCTCAATGCCATAGGCGTTAGCCCACCTACAGGTCGAGCCGCGGCCAAGCGTGCATGCGCTCGACAACTCTTGCGAGCGCGAGCAGGCGGTGGTCCGAGAATCTCGGCCCAATCACTTGGAGGCCGACCGGCGCTCCTCGCTGGTCCATCCCTGCTGGAATCGTTATCGCGGGATGGCCGGTCTGGTTGAACGGGTAGGTGAAGCAGACTCCCGCCATCGACTCCGTCCCAACTTCCGAGGCGCTGTCGCCACCTCCAGGCAGGGGCATCGGCCCATCCGCGGGGAAGGCTGGGGATGGCATCGTCGGCGTAATGAGCAAGTCGGCGTGCTCGAAGAGCCGGCCAACCTGCTGAAACAGCTGGAGTCGCCTGTGCGCCGCGGCGCGGAGATCCTCTGCAGTCAGCCCTGCCCCGGCCTCCAGAACCGCACACACCACCGGCGTGAGGTCGCCCTGCCGTCGGGGCCACAGCGACGCGAGCTCCGTGAAGTAGTTCAGAGCCCATAACGAGGCCCAAGCCGGGCCGCAATCGGGGAGATCTACGAGGTGCTCGACTTCCAGCAGGCCGGCGGTTTCGATGAACGTCTCCGCCGCGGTTCGGGCAATCTTTTCGACCTGAGGGTCGCACCAACCAAATCCGAGCGTTGCCGACCACACCGCCCTCAAGCGCCTTCCCGAAGGGGCGGACGATGAGTCCCTTGTCAGCGCCGCTTCGAAGGACGCCGGCTTCGGGAGCGAACCAGGGTCCCGCGGATCTTCCCCCGCCACCACGTCCAGGGCTCGGGCCAAATCGGGGATGTTCGCGGTGACGACGCCCCGGCTCGTAAGGGTGACCAGCTGCTGGCGTACAGCTGCGGGGACGGTTCCCGTCGTGGGCTTCAGCCCCGGAATTCCGCAGTAGCCGGCAGGGATGCGGATCGAGCCGCCGCCGTCAGAAGCCGTGGCGAGGGGAACGAGACCGGCAGCCACCGCTGCCGCCGAGCCGCCCGAGGACCCGCCCGGAGTGAGCTCTAGGTTCCAGGGATTGCGCGAGGCGCCGTGGGCGCGCGACCACGTGTACGCAAGGCTGCCGAACTCGGGCGTAGCGGTCTTTCCTACGATGACTGCCCCGGCTCTTCTCAGCCGCTCTACCTGGATGGAGTCCGACGTGGCGGGATCAGCACCGAAAACGAGCGACCCCCGCCGGGTGGGAAGACCGGCAGCGTCCTCGAGGTCCTTCACGCCGACCGGTACGCCCGCCAGCGGGCCGGGATCCTCCCCCTGCTCGACGAGGTCGTCGATTCTGGCAGCCTGCTTGCGCGCTCCGTCGGGATCTACCGCAACAAACGCTCCGATCTTTGGGTTGTGTTCGTCGATCCGGCCGAGGAACACCTCGAGGATCTCGGCCGCGCTCATCCCACGCGCCCTGACGGCGTCGGCAAGCGCAGTCGCACCTTGCCCCCAGATGCTTTCTTCGATCACCTCGTCCTCAGGACGTCGGCTAGGTCGAAGTGGGTCGGCTGCTCGAGCTGGGCAAACGTGCACGACCTGGGATCCCGGTCGGGCCGCCACCTCCTGAACTGCGCGACGTGGCGGAAGCGGGACCCCTCCATATGGTCGTAGCCGACCTCCACCACGAGCTCGGGGCGGAGAGGTTCCCACGACATGTCCTTGTCCCGGTTCCACCTCGACGGCTCACCGCCCGGCAGGCGCTCGAACCCGTGCCACTCGGCCCACGGGTGGTGCTCCCCGGGACCCAGGCGATAGGGGGTGATGTCGGCGAGCAAGCTCTTCCGCTGAGCAGCGGAGAAGGACGCGGCGACGCCGACGTGGTGAAGCGTTCCCGACTCGTCGTACAGCCCCAAAAGCAAGGAGCCGACCACCGGGCCGCTCTTGTGCCAGCGGAACCCCCCGACGACGCAGTCCGCCGTCCGCTGATGCTTGATCTTGAACATCAAGCGCTTGTCGGGAACGTAGGGGATGTCTCCCGGCTTGGCGATCACGCCGTCGAGGCCCGCTCCCTCGAAGGCCTTGAACCACTCCCTCGCGAGCTCCGTCGATGAGGTCGAGGGCGTCAGAAAGACCGGCGGCTTGCTCCCCTCGAGTGCGGCTTCGAGAGCGTGGCGCCGCTCCGAAAACGGGCGCTCCATCATCCGCTCGTCGTCGATCGCGAGGAGATCGAATGCGATGAACGCGGCAGGAGTCTCCTGCGCAAGCAGCGCAACGCGGGACGCCGCCGGATGGATCCGTTGCTGAAGGGCCTCGAAATCGAGACCCGAGCCCCGCGCAACCACGATCTCGCCGTCAACGACGGCCCTGGCTGGGAGGTACTCCTTCACCGCGGCTACGACGTCTGGGAAATAGCGGTTGAGAGGGCGCTCGTTGCGGCTGCCGAGCTCGACCTCGTCGTGATCTCGGAAGACGATGCAGCGAAAGCCGTCGAACTTGGGCTCATAGAGCATTCCCTCGGGGATCTCCGGGACTGAGAGGGCCAGCATCGGCTTGACCGGCGGCATGACGGGGAGGTTCATGGACCCTGCCGCTTCGCTTTCGAAGGCTGGACGCGCTTCGGCTCCCCCCGCTGCTTCGGAAAGTGCGGAGGCCAGGGGGCGTCGCCGAGGCCCTTCTCCTCGTCCTCCGCAGCCAGATCGAGCAGCGAGTCGAGCGAGCCCGCTGACTCGTCGATCGATGCGTCGGGGTCCTTGCCTGCCGCAAACCGGTCCGGGACCGTTCGGATCGTGAGATCGGAGGGCTCGACGTCGGAGACCTCCTCCCAATCGAGGGGGCAGGATACCTTGGCGTCGGGAACCGGACGGACGGAGTAGGCGGAGGCCACGGTTCGATCGCGGGCGTTCTGGTTGTAGTCGAGGAAAGCGCCGTGGCGATTCTCCTTCCACCAGGCGGTCGTCGCCATGTCCGGCTCCCTGCGCTCGACCTCGCGAGCAAGCGCGAGCGCCGCCCGGCGCACCTCCGTGAACTCCCACCGCGGCTCGATCCGCACGTTCACGTGAATGCCTCGGGATCCCGAGGTCTTCGCGAACCCCTTGAGGCCGTACTCCTCCAGCACCTCCCGGGTCGTCATCGCGACTTCCCTCACGTGCTCGAAGGGGATGCCCGGGGTTGGGTCGATGTCCACCCGCAGCTCGTCCGGGCGGTCGAGATCGGACCGCCTCACGGGCCATGGGTTCAGGTCTATGCACCCGAGATTGATCGCCCATACGAGGTGAGCGGAATCGACGATGACAAGGAAGGTCGCCGTCCGGCCACTCGGAAACGAGACGAGCGCAGTCTGGATCCATTCGGGTCTGGGGTCCGGGACCCTCTTTTGAAAGAAGAACTCGCCTGCTGCGCCGTTCGGGAACCGCTTCAGCGAGGTCGGCCGGTCGAAGACACCTCTGATCGCCCCGGGGACGACCGCCAGGTAGTACTCGACGAGCTGGAGCTTCGTGATCCCGAGCTCGGGGAAGAAGATCTTTTCGGGGTTGTTGACCGTGACCTCTTGGCCGTCGAGGGTCAGGGTTTCGGAGCGCATCCTCGCCACCTGAACTACGGGATCAGTACAAGCTGGCGACCGCGGCCAGAGGCACCTCAACCCACGCCGGCCGGTTCGCCATCTCGTACCCGATCTCGTAGATGCCGCGGTCGAGCTCGAAAGCCTTGAGGACCAGCTCGAGCGAAACCTCGGATTGGGGAAGGAGCCCGTCGGCCCGGCGGGCGACCTCGCGGTAACCGTTGAGGAACGCCGTCCGGTTGCGCTCCTCCCACGCCTGGCCCGGCTCGACGAGCTTCAGCTCGCTTGCCGCCATCCCCGACCAGGCGGCGTAGTGGAACGATCGCAGCATCCCGGCGACGTCCTTCAGGGGCGATGTGGCTTGCCTTCTTTCCTCTCTCGGGCGCGCGGGCTCTCCTTCGAAGTCCAGAAGGTACCACCCTGCATCCGTTCTGAGCGCCTGGCCCAGGTGCAGGTCGCCGTGCACCCGAATGGAAGAACCGGGATCGTCCAGTGACTCGAGCTCGTGAAAGACCTCGTGCGCCCGGTGCTTGTCGAGGAGCGGGTGGGCGATGCGGTCGAGCTGGGACTCCATCGCCTCACCCCAGCCCTTTGGGTCTCCGGGCCACCGGCCAAACGCCTCTGCCATCGCTTCATGCATCTTCGCGACCGTCATCCCGAGCATCTGCGACTCTGCGGCAAAGTCTCCTCCCGCCTCAGCCGGGTCTCCCCCCTGCCAGTACAGGTCCCGAAGGGAGGTCAGGGCCATGGCCCAGCCGTCCACTCCCCTGAGATACGGCTGGATCAAGCCGAGCTCGATATCGCCGTCTTTCCACACGGCTACCGGTACGGGGACGTGTTCGAACCCGACGCGGCCCAAGGCCTGGGTAACCTCCAGGTCGGGGTTGGGATCGCTCGAGAGCCGCCGAAAGATCTTGAAGATGAGCTTGTCGTCGTAGACGAGGGAAGAGTTTGACTGCTCGGCCCCGATCGGCTCGACCCTGCTGGGGAGCTCCGCTTCCGGCATCACGATCTTGAACAGCTCGATCCCTAGCTCCCGATCCCGGGTCGCGTCGTACCCGTACGCCGGTCCCGCCTCCGTCTCGAACAGCCGCATCACCGCGTCTGGGTTTTGGTCGAGGAAGGCGGAGGGAACGCCGGCCGGCCGAAGGCCGAGGAGAAACTGGTACCTCTCCGCCAAATCCCTGCTGAACACGTCGATCTCAACCCGGAGCAGCCCCGGCCACTCGAGCCGCAGGATCTGCATCTTATGCGGGACCACCTTTTGGATCGGGTGGTCCTTCCCGCCGAACCAGCGCTGCCGGGGCAGGAAGTGCCTCAGCTCCTCGACTAGGTCGTCTGGGTGAATCACCGGGAGTGCCCCAGCTCGGGCACCTCGTCGACCAGCTGGAACCAGTAGAAGCCGTGCTCGCCGAGCGTGAGCAGGTAGGGCAGGCTTCCTATCTTCGGAAAGCGGACCCGGCCGATCATCTCGACGGGAGTCTTACCCTCGAAGCGCGAAAGGTAGAGCTCCACCGGCTGAGGGAAGCGGCTGAGGTTGTTGACGCAGAGGACGATGTCGTCCTCGTCGTAACGAATGAACGCGAACACGGAGGGGTTCTCGGCGGGAAGAACCTCCATCTTGCCGGTCCCGAAGACGGCGTGGCGCTTCCGCACCTCGAGCATCCTCTTCACCCAGTGAAGGAACGAGCTGGTGTTGCGCATCTGCGACTCCACGTTGACGGCCTGGTAGCCGTAAACGGGATCCATCAGTGGGGGCAGGTAAAGCCTGGCGAAGTCGGCGCGGCTGAACCCAGCGTTGCGGTCGGGAGTCCACTGCATCGGCGTTCGTACGCTGTCTCGGTCGCCGAGGAAGATGTTGTCCCCCATGGCTATCTCGTCCCCGTAGTAGAGGATCGGGCTTCCGGGCAGGCTGAAGAGCAGCGCGTGGAACAGCTGGACGGAGGTGATGTTGTTGTCCAGCAACGGCGCCAGGCGCCTCCGGATCCCCAGGTTCACCTTCATGAGCGGGTCCTGCGCGTACTGCGAATACATGTAGTCCCGCTCCTCACCCGTCACCATCTCGAGAGTCAGCTCGTCGTGGTTCCGGAGGAAGATCCCCCACTGGCACCCGTCGGGGATGGCCGGCGTCTGGTTGAGGATGTCGACGATCGGGTGCCGCTCCTCCTTGCGCACCGACATGAACATGCGGGGCATCAGCGGGAAGTGGAAGCACATGTGGCACTCGTCGCCTCCGCCGTAGTAGTCGACGACGTCGGCCGGCCACTGGTTGGCCTCGGCCAGCAGCACCTTGCCGGGGTGGGTGGCGTCGATCTCCTTGCGCAGCCGCCGCAGGTAGGCGTGGGTCTCGGGCAGGTTCTCGCCGTTGGTGCCGTCCCGCTCGTACAGGTACGGCACCGCGTCGAGGCGGAACCCGTCGAGGCCCAGGTCGAGCCAGAAGCGGACCACGTCGAGCATCGCCGCCTGGACCTCGGGGTTGGCGTAGTTGAGGTCGGGCTGGTGGCTGAAGAAGCGGTGCCAGTAGTACTGGCCCCGCACGGGGTCGTAGGTCCAGTTCGACTTCTCGGTGTCGACGAAGATGATGCGGGCTTCGTCCCAGCGCCGGTCGTCGTCGCTCCAGACGTACCAGTCGGCCTTGGGGTTGGTGCGGTCCTGCCTGCTCTCCTGGAACCAGGGGTGCTCGTCGGAGGTGTGGTTCATCACCATGTCGGCGATCACCCTGAGCCCGCGCCGGTGGGCCTCCTCGATCAGCATGGCGGCGTCGCCGAGGTTGCCGTACTCGGGCAGCACCGTGAAGAAGTCGCTGATGTCGTAGCCACCGTCCCGCAGGGGCGAGGTGAAGAAGGGCAGGAGCCAGAGGCAGTCGACGCCGAGCCACTGCAGGTAGTCGAGCCGGTGGACCAGTCCCTGGAGGTCGCCGTCGCCGTCGTCGTTGGAGTCGAAGAAGCCGCGGGTGAGGACCTCGTAGAAGACCGCCCGCTGGTACCAGCGGTCGTCGGCCTTGGTGCGCCCGGGAGCCTCGGGGTTGTCGGTGAAGCTCGCGTGCTGGTCGCGCATCGGCTGCGAACGTACCCGAGGCCCGTAGCCGCCTCCCAAGGGCCACCATGGCCCGGTGGCTTCCGGCCTGGGGCAGGCGCTGGCGCTCGTGCCGGGCCGGGCCGGCGACGGGCAGGGCTCCAACCCCGGCTCTGGTGGTGGGTCGCCGTCGGTGGGGGTGCCCGGAGC
>JALZBO010000022.1 GCA_030863545.1 Actinomycetota bacterium | reverse complement strand
GTCCCTTGCGCTTCGACGAGTTCATGTCGATGGCCCTCTATGGTCCCGGCGGCTACTACACGACTCGCGTCCCGGGGGAATTCGACTACGATACGGCCCCCTCGGGCAGCGAGTGGTTCGGCAAGCTCGCCGCCGTTCAGATCGAAGGATTCTGGGAGCTGCTGGGCCGTCCCGACGACTTCCGTATCGTCGAGATCGGACCCGGTCGGGGGGATCTTGCAGCCGCTGCCGCCGGGGCGTTGAAGGCTCCTCTGCGAGAAGCCGTGACCTGGCATTTGGTGGAGCCTCTCCCATATATCGAGATGCTCCAGCGGCACCGGCTGTCGGAGGCCCAAGCGCGGTTCGAGTGGATGTCCAACTTGAGAGGTCTCGAGAGTTCGACCGGGGTCCTCCTCGCCAACGAAGTGCTCGACAATTTCGCCTTCCGCGTCTTCGAAGTAACGGAGGAGGGCGTCGAGGAGATAGGGGTTGGAATTCGGAAGTCCCGGCCCGAGCTCGAAGAGGTGCGGCTGGAGCTAGAGGAGCCTTACCCCGAGGAGGTCCTGCTGGCACTGGATCACGTCGAGCCCGGTGACCGCTTCGAGGTTCGTGAGTTCGACAACTTCTGCAACGACGCCGCGCACGTCCTCGATGCGGGATTCTTGTTGGTGATTGATTACGGTGACGTCGAGCCCGACATATGGGTTAGGCGACCCATGGGCACCGTCGTGACGTACAGCGGAGCGCGCCTCGCGTTCGACCCGCTCGAGGGCATAGGCATGCGCGACATCACTGCGCACGTGAACTTCTCCTCCCTGGAACGGTCGGCTCGCCGCGCCGGTATGAAACCGACGCCCCTGCGGACGCAGCGCGAGTGGCTGGCGTCCCTGGGTCTGAACGAGGCGGTAACGGCCCTCCGTGACGAGGCGAGGTCAGCGGCCGACCGGGGGCTTCACGGCGAGTGGCTTCGTCTCGTTTTAGAGCGGAGCCGCATCGCCAGCCTCGCGTCCGAGGCGGGGCTCGGCGCGCACAAGGTCTTCCTCGCGGCAACCGATCGGGCGCTGCAACCCCGGGCGTCAGGCGAAAAGCCGACGCCCGGGAGCAACTAGGGAGTTACTGAGAGGAGCTGTCGGCCTGAGCAGGAGCGGGGAGGTAGTCCTCGATGGCGGCGAGAATCGCGCTGCTCGGACGCGCTCCTACGACTCGCGTCTTTTCCTGGCCGTCGACGAAAAGAAGCAGCGATGGAATGGAAAGCACACCGTAGCTGCTGGTCGTTGCCGGGTTCGAGTCGATATCAAGCTTCATGACCTTCAGCCGGCCGCTCAACTCTCCCGCGATCGCCTCGACCTCCTTCGAGACCAGGTGGCAGGGCCCGCACCACTCCGCCCAGAAGTCCACTAGGACCGGAAGGTCAGAGTCCAAAACTTCAGCGGTGAAGTTGTCGTCAGTTGCTGCTGCTAGGTTGGCCATAACGTTGGATAAGCCCCAGGTGGAGATCGCCTAGAGCCCTTCCTCCTTTCCATGCTGATGAACGAACCTACGCGTCTTTTATTCCCGCGGCTCCTCGTCCGAAACCGCTAAGCCAGTTCCTCCGACTTCGGCTCGGCGGGCTGGGGAGGGACCTGCCTAACGGCGTGGCCTCCGAACTCCCTTCTCAGGGCCGCAACCATCTTCATGGCAAACGACTCCTCCCTTCGAGAAGCAAAGCGCGCAAAGAGGGCGGCCGAGATCACCGCTGCCGGAACATCCTCGTTGATGGCCTCGATGACCGACCACCGCCCTTCGCCGGAGTCCTCCGCGTATCCCCGGACAGTCGACAACCCCGGATCGCCGCTCAGGGCGTGGGCGGCCAGGTCCAACAGCCAGGATCGAACGACGGAGCCCCTCCGCCAAACCTCCGCTATCTGGCCCAGATCGAGGTCGGGGAAGTCCTTCGAGCCCTTGAGGATCTCAAAACCCTCTCCGTATGCCTGCATCATCCCGTACTCGATGCCGTTGTGGATCATCTTGACGAAGTGGCCGGCTCCAGGGGGCCCTACGTGCGCATATCCATCCTGGGGGGCCAGGGTCTGGAGGATCGGCTCTATTTGCTTGAATGCCTCAGGGGCTCCTCCGACCATCAGACAGTAGCCTTCGGTCAGTCCCCAGATGCCACCCGACGTACCCGAGTCGAGGAAGTGGATCCCCTTTGGAAGCAGGTCCTGCGCTCGACGGATCGAGTCCCGGAAATTCGAGTTTCCGCCGTCGACGATCAGGTCCTCCCGGTTCATCAGGTCGGCCAGTTCGCTGACCGTGCTTTCGGTCGGGTCCCCCGCGGGCACCATCACCCACACAACCTTCGGCGGTGGGAGCTGTCCCACGAGGTCCTCCAGCGACTTCGCCTCCTCCGTATGCCGGCGGCTGTAGCCCACGACCTCGTGGCCCCCGCGCCTCAGGCGCTCGACCATGTTCCCGCCCATCCTGCCGAGCCCGACCATTCCGATCTTCATCCGCG
Source organism: Actinomycetota bacterium (assembly GCA_030863545.1). Taxonomy (GTDB): domain Bacteria; phylum Actinomycetota; class CADDZG01; order JAHWKV01; family JAHWKV01; genus JALZBO01. Next base: position 6,856 of record JALZBO010000022.1, on the reverse strand, counting down.
CACCCCGTCCAAAGCGTCGAGGGTGACGCGCCCAACCCGGCGCCCCCTGGTGCGAAGCGTCCGAAGGTCGCCCAACGCCTGCGCGTCTATGAGTTGGCGGAACGTGTACGGCCGTGACGGGATCGGGACGTCCTCGTCCTTCTCGGTGTCGACGACCTGAATGAAAACGCCGGAGTCTGGACCGCCTTTGTGAAGCTGCCCCGTGGAGTGAAGGAACCTGGGACCGAACCCGACCGTCGTTGCGACCCGGTAACGATCTCGGATTGCAAGCCGGGCTTCCTCCAGCCGGCTGGTCGTTTCGGGCGTCTCGTCGAGATAAGCCTGAATGGCAACATAGTCGCCCGGACGGACCGAGGCGAGAAGGTCCCCCAGGTCGTCCATCCCGGGGTCTTCGAAGTCACCAGAGTCGAGGACCCGCTTCGTTGCCTCCTTCGCCGCGGCTACGTCGGGCTGGTCGAAGGCGTTGATCCCCAGGACGTGGCCGGCCACGGCTATTGCAAACTCCCAGCGAAAGAATTCTGCCCCCAGATCCAGAAGGTCTCCGAGCGGAATCTGGACCAGCGGATGCCCCGCTTCCGTAAGGGCCTCCACGCCCCACACATCCCCCATCGCAACGAAGATCCGGTCCGTTCCGTACACGTCGGGCGAGCCGAGCCGCTCTCCGACCACTGGCAGGATCCCCTTGCCCTGCTTTCCAGTGGACTCGGCGATGAGTTGCTCTACCCAGCTGCCAAAGCCCTCGAAGCGAGGGGTGATCAGAAGGGTCACCTTGTCGCGCCCCGACAGGGCGCCACAGCCGAGCACCGCACCAAGCCACGCTCCGGGGTTTTCGTTATCGGGTACGCACTCGTGACACGCGCACGCCATCTCTTCGGCGCGGTCCAGAAGCCCTGGGATGTCCACACCCATCAGCGCCGCGGGGAGCATTCCGAACAGCGAGAGGGCGGAGAACCGCCCCCCGATGTCCGACGGGTTACCGAACACCGCCCTGAACCCCTCCTTCTCGGCGAGCTCTTCGAGCGGGGTACCGGGATCGGTAATCGCCACGAAGTGCTCGGGGTGCCGGACCAGGTCGCGGAAAAAGGCGTAGTGAGAGAGCGTCTCGATCGTCGTGCCGCTCTTGCTGGCGACGACGAACAGCGTCTGCTCGAGGTCGACCGAACGGGCGATCCGGTTGATGGTGCTCGGATGAGTGGAATCGAGTACTTGCAAGTCGATGGCGCCCTCGGCGGCTCCAAAGCACTCACGGCACACCTCGGGGGCCAAGCTGGAACCACCCATGCCGAGCAAAACGCAGTGGCGGAAACCGTCCGCGATGGTCTGCTTCGCGAACGCCTCGAGCGCCGGATATATCTCCTGCATCGTCTCGGGTAGGTGAAGCCAGCCGAGCCGGTTGGTTATCTCCTCGGGGCTGGGGCTCCAAAGCGTGTGGTCCTTCCGCCACACACGACCTACGAGATCGATCTGGCCAAACTCTTCGAGCTTCGAGGAGACGAACCTGTCGAGATCTCCGAGGTTCGAGCGCCACCTGACGATTCCGGCTCTGACCCTCTCCACCTTGTCCTCGAGAGTCTCGAGCAGGCTGTTGAGGTCCTTTTCGAACGCCTCGATCCCCTCGTCCTCGAGCTTGAGCGCGATCTCTTCGAGATCTATGCCCCCCGCCGCGAGCTCCTCGATCTGGCGGGCGGCTTCGTCGACTCCCTCCAAGACCGAGTCCGGCCTCACCCGGCCGTGGTCCTTGAAGGCATCCATGGTGTGCTGCGGCATCGTGTTCACCGTGTCGCGGCCCACGAGCTCCTCGATGTATAGAACGTCCGAGTACTCGGGATTCTTGGTTCCGGTCGACGCCCACAACGGCCGCTGGACCTTCGCCCCGGCTTCCGCCAAAGCCTCCCAGTTCGGTCCACTGAATATCTCGCGAAACGCCTGATACGCCATCTTGGCGTTTGCTATGGCGATCTTCCCCCGGAGCCCGGAGTCCTTGGGAAGGAGAGCATCGACGGCAGAGTCGACACGAGACACGAAAAAGGAGGCCACCGACGAAAGGCCCGAGATCGGCTCCCCGGCCTCGAGGCGGCGTTGCAAGCCGCGGATGTAGGCTCTGGCAACCTCCTTGTACGAGGAGACCGCGAAAAGCAAGGTGATGTTCACGTTGATGCCCGCGGCGGTCAGCTCTTCGACCGCCGGAACCCCCTCGCGTGTACCGGGAACCTTGATCATCACGTTCGGGTTTGCGAACCGCTCCCAGAGCTCCTTGGCCTTCGCGACGCTTCCCGCCGTGTCGTGCGCAAGCTTGGGCTCGAGCTCGAAAGAGACGAAGCCGTCCTTCCCGCCCGTCTGCTCGTATGCCGGACGGAACACGCTTGCAGCCCCCCGAATGTCCTCGAGAGCCAGGTCGTAGAAAACGTCCACCGAGTCGTACTCGCCGCCCTCGACGATTCGCTTGATGGCCTCGTCGTAGTCGGTCGACCCGCCGATCGCCTTCTTGAAGATGCTGGGGTTGGAGGTGACGCCCGTTAGCGCATACTCCTTGGTCATCCGCTTAAGCTCCCCGCCGGTGATCAGCCCTCGGCGGAGAAAGTCGAGCCAAACGCCCTGGCCGGCGTCATGCAGCTGTTGTAGTGGATTCATCGACCCCCCTCGAGACCCAGCTTACCGGCACTACCGACCTAGTGGCTCCTTCACTCATTGAATGACACACTTCCGACAATGAACTTCATCGACGACGACGTTGCCGAATACTTGAGGCGGCTGTGCGACCGATTCGACAGGCCGCTTCTCGTCGAAATGGAGCAACTGGCTGCTGAGCAGAAGTTCCCGATCGTCGGCCGGGTGGTCGGTGCGCTCCTCGAGATGCTGACGCGCTCGATCAAAGCGCGAAGAGTCTTCGAGCTCGGCTCTGGATTTGGCTTTTCTGCCTACTGGTTTGCACGGGGGGTAGGGTCGGGCGGGGAGGTCGTCCTCACCGACACCGACGCCGCGAACACAGAGAAGGCGAAGGACTTTCTCACTCGGGCGGGGCTGGCGAGCCGCTGCCAATTCGTGACCGGAGACGCCCTCGGGTCCTTGCTCACCAGCGACGGTCAGTACGACATCGTCTACTGCGACATCGACAAGACCGGTTACCCGGCCGCCTTCGAAGTAGCGGCGGAACGCATCAAACAGGGCGGCTACTTCCTGTGCGACAACGTCCTTTGGTCCGGACGGGTCGCGAAGGAGGACGACGATGACAACACGCGGGCGATCAGAGCCCTGAACGAAGCAGTGTACGCCGACCCTCGTTACCTGCCGTCGATCATCCCGATCCGGGATGGCGTGCTCGCCGCCCTAAGGGTGAAGTAGCAAGGCGTACCGACCCTATAATTCGGTCGAGGGGCGCGTAGCTCAGCGGGAGAGCGCTGCCTTCACACGGCAGAGGCCACTGGTTCGATCCCAGTCGTGCCCACCCCTTCTCGCTTTGGGAGCGGCCTTTCGGCCAACCAGGAATTTGGTAGGGAGGGCGGAGTCGTCGCTTTGGGAATTCGGCGCGTCGCGCCCGCCCCGATTGGGGCAGTAGACGGTCCTTTTTGACCTCGCGAAGCGGATTAAGCTATCTAGACTTTGGGGCCGGTAATCCCCTACTCGCCGGTGACCGCATCCTCCTGGTTCTTTGGATTCGTCTCGCCGGTTGGAGAGAACCCCTTTGGAGGACCGGTGCCCTCCGGCACCTCGACCGCCATGTCCTGTGGTCTTTCCATCCCTGCAGGCACGATCGGTTCGCCCGAGGCCGTCTTTTCCTCTTCCATGGTTCGCCATCCCTCCTGTCTACCGTCCGAGTCGTCTAGCTACCCTCGGACCGGCTCAGGCAAACAGACAGTACGGCGACTTTCTCGCGCCCTCAGACGGTCCCTTCCCCTTGTCGATAACTAATCCCCCACCTCTTCTGGAGAAAAGAAACTTGAGTCTGTAATAAGCAACTTTGGTTTGGGCCCGGCGCTTCCTAAGGCGGCCCCGCCTATGATTTAGGACATGGAACGGTCGTCGAAATCCGTCGCTCCGGCGATTGCCCTCATCGTCGCCCTCTTGCTCCACCTAGTCGCGGGATACTTTTTCCTCTCCTCGGGTCTGTTGGCGCCGCTATGGGCGGTGGCGCTTCTCCTAGTCGTTTGGGTGATCCTGCTGATCGTCGGCATACGCAACCGCGATCGTCCCGCGACCGTCCTGCTCATCCCACTGCTCGACGTGGCCGTTTGGTTCATCGTCGTCCAGGGCGGTGTACTCATCTTCGGCTGGACCCCCTAGTAGCCTTCTCCCTAGGCAGCCGTTTGGCGGCGCCCACAATGATGTAAGCCTCGGTTCCACTTGCGAGCTAGCCATGACTGGGGATGACCTTCTTCAGAAGATCGGCCGAAGCTTCAGCCAATTCGCCTAAGCTGAGCACTCCCCCAACGTAAAGCGGGAAGTAGCGATGGCTGGCCGTCGAACAAACCTGGCCCTTCTGTCGGCGCTGCTGCTGGCGTTCCTCACGGGAGTCTTGGCCTTCGCCGCCGGGACGGGCTGGGGCGTACCGGTCGTAGTAGCCCACGGCGTCGCCGGTCTGTGCCTCTTGGTGCTGGCGCCCTGGAAGTCCGTCGTTGCTCGGCGGGGTCTGGCAAGAAGAGCGAGAGGAGCGTGGCCTTCCATAGCCTTCACGCTTCTAGTCGTTGCCTCGTTGGTCTTCGGAATCGTCCACTCCCTCGGGCTCGCGCCTGGGCTTTCATTCCTGACGCCGATGCAGGTGCACGTCGGCGCAGCACTTCTCGCGCTGCCGTTTGCGCTGCACCACCTGTGGTACAGAAGGGTGCCTCCCCGACGGACCGACTTGTCCCGACGAAACCTCGTTCGAGGGCTCGGAGTGGTGGGCGGAGGGGCGCTTCTGTACTTGTTCTTCGAGTCGGTCGCGAGGCTTGCCGACCTTCCGGGAGCACGCCGACGCTTTACAGGATCGCACGAGGAAGGCTCCTTTGATCCGGATCGGATGCCTGTCACACAATGGCTGAACGACCAGGTTCCGCTCATCGATGCCGAGAGGTGGGTGCTGAAGGTCCGGTCGGGCGGGCAACGGAGAGACTGGACCTATGACGAGCTCGTCGAGCATCAGGCCGAGGTGATCGCCACCCTCGATTGCACGGGAGGTTGGTTTGCTACCCAGGAGTGGACGGGCGTGCCGCTGTCTCGTCTCCTCCCGCCAACCGTGTCCGGCAGGAGCGTGTCCGTCGAATCAACGACAGGATACGCGCGACGTTTTCCGGTTGGCGACCTCGAGACGCTGTTCCTCGCAACCGGGATCGCCGGCTCACCCCTCTCCCCGGGGCACGGCTATCCCGTTCGCCTGGTCGCCCCGGGAAGACGGGGGTTCTGGTGGGTCAAGTGGGTGGATTCCGTCGTCGTAGACGACCGGCCCTGGTGGCTGCAGCTACCCTTTCCCGCGGAGTGATGGCGATCGCCCGGCAGATAGCCTTTCGATCGGCAAGAATCTGCTCACCCAAGCGCGGATGGGGCCGCTGGCGAGACCCTGGAATAGTCGAGGCTACAGAAAGGACGAAATCGCCCTTGGACTTGACGGCCGTAATCTTCGATGTCGACGGAACGCTGGCGCAAACAGAGAGGCACGGGCACCGCGTCGCGTTCAACAAAGCGTTCGAGGAGCTGGGCCTGCCCGACCGCTGGGATGAACAGCTTTACGGAGAGCTGCTCAGGGTGACCGGCGGGGTCCGCCGGCTCGTGCACTACTTCACGAATTATCAGGGGATGGAGGAGGAGAAAGCACAGCACCTTGCGGAGCAAATCCATCCCTTGAAAACGCAGCTATTTCTGGAGCTGGTCGACGGCGGCGAAGTGCCGCCCAGGCCGGGCGCTCTCAGGTTGCTGAAACAGCTCGGGGAGGAGGGCATCCGGCTCGGCGTGGCGACTACCGGCACCCGGGGGTGGGTTCTGCCGCTGATGGACCAGCTGACGAAGATGGGACAGCTGCACGGATTCGAGACGACGATCACGGGCGACGACGTGACGAACCGCAAACCCGATCCAGAAGCGTTTGTGCTCGCCCTTGAACGTCTCGGCGCCCAAGCACGCGATGCCCTCATCGTCGAAGATTCCAAAAATGGAGTGGCGGCTGCAAAGGGAGCTTCCTGCTGCTGCTTGGCGGTAAGAGGCGAGTACGCAAAAGCGGCAGATCTGAGCAATGCGGATCTGGTCGTCGATGAGTTCGGCGAGCCGGATTCGCCTCTTCAGGTCCTCGACAATCCATTTGGTGTGGAGGTGGGGCCGATGCTAACCCCCGCCGTCTTGAAAGACCTTCACGCCCGCTGGCTTCGGAAGCAGGCTGCCGGCACGGACCTTTAGCGAAGCCAGTAAATTGGGTCTCGCCCCACCGTCCACGACCTGCGCGTTTTGATTTCTATCGGGCGGGGGTACGAACTCCCCGACGGAAACAACCAGGAAGGAGAAAAAGATGGGTCAAGAGGAAAGCAACGTCCCGCACCCCCACGAGGTAGCGGAAGCGTCCAAACAGGGTGACGAGCCCCGCTCCCTGGCCGATGCCGCGGGCGGAATCGCAGGTAGCGGCGACATCCTAGGTGCAGACCGCCAGCAGGAATCGGCAGCGGCTCCCGGTGCGGCGGGTACGGAAGCGGGCCCGATTGAGCAGGACGCGATGAACGCGATCCGCGACATCCAGGAGAGGCGGGAGAGCTAAAACGGGGCGTGTCGCCCTGCACAAGTGAAGCGCCGCGGAGCTGCGGCCGCCCTGGCGGGGCTGTTGGCGCTCGCCTTCACGGCGATCGCCACGTTTCAGCCCTTCAACCCGGCCAGAAGGCAGCCGGGCCAGGTCAGGACT
>JALZBO010000001.1 GCA_030863545.1 Actinomycetota bacterium | reverse complement strand
CGTCCAGCGTCTGAAGGCAGTGCTGCTGGCCGAGCCGGACGTCGTCGTTACGAACGTGACCCTTCACAAGGGCTACGAGGCGCTCGAGCCGGGGGAGAAGGCGGCTAGGCGCTTTCAGACTGAGGAGCCGTGGCGCCACGTCGCCGTGCTCCTCGTCGGGGACGTGGACAATGCCACGCTCGGGGGCCTCCGTTATGCCCGCTCGCTGGAGGCGGACGACCTGCACTGCGTGCACGTCTCGATCGATAACCCCGAGACCGAGCGGGTGCTTGCCGAGTGGAAGGAGGCCGTTCCGCGCCTGCCCCTCGAGATCCTCGACTCCCCTTATCGCCAGATCACGGGAGTGATCTCCCAATGGGTGCGCGATGTGCTGGAGCGGAAGCCGCGGACCTTCGTCACGCTCGTCATCCCCGAGCTGGTCGTTGGCCGCCCCTGGCACAACCTGCTGCACTCCAAGACCTCCCTGCTGCTCAAGGGGCTCTTCTTGTTCGAGCCTTCGGTTGTGGTTTCCGCGGTGCCTTACAAGCTCGACCTGTCGGGGGATCGGGACGCGAGAAGCGTAGACCGGGCCCTCCATGGCACTCCCCCCGACCCGTCACCGCGAGGTGCGCATGTCAGGAGCAAGAGCTCGTGAGCGCGTTGCCCTTTGGGGATGCGGGCCGGAAGGACGAGCACGAGCAGGAGCACGTCGCGTCGAGGCCTGCTCGCACTTCACGGCAAGCGTCGTCGGCCAGCCACCGCCGTGTCCCCGAGCGGAGGGGGTCCGAGCCTGAAGGTGCGACCGCGAATCGCCGGGAAGGCGTGCCGACCTGGCAGGAGCTCGTCGTTGAACACAGAAGCTTTGTCTACTCGGTGGCCTACCGGCTCACCGGCAACCCGGACGACGCCTCCGACCTAGCTCACGACGTCCTGCTTCGGGCAAGGGACGCTCTCAGCCGTTACCGGCCGGGCTCGATCCGAGGCTGGCTCCTTCGGATCACCACCAACCTCTTCTACGATCGCATGCGCAGCGCCGCCCGCCGCCAAGTTGACCCGATGCCCACGCCGGACGAATTCACCGAGGTATCGACCTTACCTTCCCCGGACGAGGCCGCGCTAAATGCAGAGCTCGAGGAGGTCGTGGAGGAAGCCCTTCGGAAGCTCCTTCCCGAGTTCAGGCTGGCAGTAGTCTTGTGCGACCTGCGCGGTCTGAGGTACGAGGAGATCGCCTCCTTGACCGGCTGGTGCATCGGAACGGTCCGCTCCCGAATCCACCGAGGCCGCACGGCGCTCAGACCTCTGTTGGAGCCCTACCTCCAGCCGGAGGGGTGATCATGCGAAGGCGAACCCGATCGGACGGCGTCACGCTTGACCAAGACAAAGGCCCACGGATGTGGGAAACGAGGATGAGACTGAGATGAAGAACACTGCCGAGACCGGCCGGCGGCCTCCATTTCTCCGCCGCCGCTACCGCCATCCCGTCAACATAAGGCACTTCGACCGGCGCTCGGTAGGCGAGCGCGTCGCGGATTCGGTAGCCGCGAGGGTCGGTTCTTGGCCCTTCATCATCGTCCAGACGATCCTGCTTGTGGCATGGATCCTCTTCAACGGGTACTTCGCCGTTCGCGTCCTTCAAGAGAAGCCTTTCGATCCATACCCGTTCATCCTGCTCAACCTCGCGCTCTCGTTTCAGGCCGCATACACGGGCCCAATTCTTCTCATCTCTCAAAACCGGCAGTCCGCGAAGGATAGGGACATGGCCGAGCACGACTATCTCGTTAACCAGCGAGCGCTCCAACACCTAGTGTGGCAGAACGATCAGATCATTCAATTGCTGGACGGCGTGCACCGGCGACCGACCTCAACGCCGCCCCCCGCCACCCCTCCGGACGGGGGAGGGGGAGGGGCATCCCCGCCCGGTTGATGGTTGCCGGAAGCGGAGCTTTCATCACCAACCGACTTCTATCAAGGGCGGGGCAGTTCTTCGAGAAGATCCTCGCTGTAACGGCGGTTCACCGCCCTCCCTTCCTTGAGGAACTCGTCGATGGTCACGAACCGATGACGTGGCCGGCCCTGACCTCAGCATTCACAAGGTCGGAGTGGGTTAGCGCGTTCTGGCGCACCAGGAAGAACGACGCCCTGATCCCGTGCTCGGCAAGGAGATCGAGAACTTTTGGCGTCCACTCGGGATCCGGTCCGTCGTCGATCGTGAGGGCCACGATCTTCTCATCGGTCTGAACCCGGAAGACCGGCTGGGCAAGATCTATCGCGTCCGTTCTCCCGGCGGGGCTGCCGGTTAGCTCAGGTCAATCAACCGATCCCCGCCGATCCCCAGGACGATCCCGGCAAGGAGGGCCAGGACGGCGACAATGGTCATTCGACGCTTCATCCAACACAACCTCTCACGGGGCGCAGGTTCCGATCGGAAGGATATGGAGGTTGGGAAGTGCCAGGTGGGAGCCCGCGATTTCCAGGACCTTCATGACAGTCCTGCACGGAGACAGAAGCACCAGACGGCCCCTTCCCTGCAGCTTTTGAGCGGCCTCCATGATCACGATTACGCCGTGGCTGTCAATGAACGAGAGCTCGGAGAGGTCGATTCCCAGGTCGCCCTCGAGCTCTCTGGAGAGTGCTTCCTCCAGGCGCTCGGCGTTTGAAAGGTCGAGCTCGCCCCGGAGCTTCACGTGGCCGCAGTCGGTTTTTCTTATCTGGAGCTGCACGAACCGCAGTTCCGGTACCGGCCCGCCGACTTCCCGTCTTGCTCGCATCATGACTGCTTAACGTGCCAGCCGCAGATAAGTTCCCCGCGCTGTTGCGTTCGAGGTTCCGAATCGTCCCGCACCAGGCGGCCCATCCGTTGCCCACCCGCGTTTGTCTCGGCCTTGCTGCTACCAGGTAAAGCCAAACTCCAGCCTCCTCGAAGGCGAGATGGGTGGTAGCGGTGCAGACATTGCCCCTCCCGGATGAGAGCCTCATCAGGCTGAAAGCAGTCAGAGGTCGACCCAGTTAGCGTTCGGTCGCCTCGGACGAACCGGGTCTGAAGGAAAAGCAAACGGATGAGCTTGATCGACATCCTGGTGCTGGTGGGGCTTGCATGCGCTCTCGCCTCTGGCCCCAGCGGCATGCGGTGCAATAAGCGCTCGCCTCGAAAGAGCTCTCTGCATCTTCGTACGACGTTTCGGTCCCAGCCACTCCCGTCGCGGCTGCGGGGAGAGGGTCACACGATCCGCTTCCTCTTGACCTCGAACTGGAGGCGTGTCGTCACCTCAGCAGACCCGCAACGACGTTGATGGTGGTTGCGACGATCACGGTCCCGAATAGGAACGAGAGTAGGGCGTGCCTCAATGCGGCTGCCCTCATCGATGTCGACCGGAGGTTGGTGTCGGACACCTGGTAGGTCATGCCGATCGTGAACGCGACGTAAGCGAAGTCGAGGTATCTCGGATCGGGACCTCCGTTGAAGTCGATGCCACCAGCCGCGCCCTCATAGTAGAGGCGCGCATAGCGCAGCGTGAAGACCGTCTGCACTACGAGCCATGACAAGATGACGCTCACGACGACGAGGGCCGTGAGTGCGGCCTGGACGGGGCCGGTCTCGTGGCCCGCTTTGAGGAGCACCAGGACACCGGCGGCGAGACTACCCGCACTGGCGCCGAGCAGCATGAGGTCAGCCGCGGCTCGGCTGTTGTCCTCGCGAGTCGCGAGCTCTGCGGTAGCCGCAGTGTCCTTGCCCGCGATCGAGGACCAGACCCAGACGACGAATACGACAGCCGCGGTGTCCCACCCGATGAGGAGATCGGCCTGCCAGGGGACGACGAATGCGCCGCCCGCACCAACGGCAAGCGCCGCTGCGGCAGAGACGACTAGGCGCCTTCCCGCCACTCCACTGCTGAACGAGCGTGTATTGGTCCCTTTCGCGGCCGGACCTGGGCGCAGCCCCCTCTTAGCCACCATCAAGCGCCGGGCAGGGCGGAGGCGTTCGTCAGTGCGATCGCCGCGGCTACATGGGACAGATGGCTCAGTCCCTGCGGGAAGTTGCCGAGATGGCAGCGGGCAACCGGGTCGAACTCCTCGGGAAACAATCCCAAATCGTTAGTCGTCGCCACGGCTCGGCTGAAGACGTCGCGGGCCTCGCCGATACGGTCCTGATGCACAAGGCATTCCACGAGCCAGAAGGTGCAGGCCACGAAGACTCCTTCCGTGCCCTGCAGCCCGTCGTCTGCTCGATAGCGTCGGAGTAGGCCGTGGTCGCCGAGCTCGGCCCACAC
>JALZBO010000099.1 GCA_030863545.1 Actinomycetota bacterium | reverse complement strand
CGCCTGCACCTCGACCACGATCACGATGATGATCGCAAACGTGATGGCAAACCCCAGGTACCAGCCGAAGAGGTGGGGCTCGCCGGGGATATGCGCCGCTAGGTTCATAGATCTCCTCTCGACTCTCACCCTGCCTTGTTTTCACCCACGGGTGGATGGGTGAAAAAACGACTAATTGTAACGGGTGGTAACCATATTAGGCAGCCTGAGGCGGGGTCAAAAAAGCAGGAGCGGGGTGGGTCTGGGCGGTAGACGAGACGCGGGGTTGGTGCAGGGCGTCGGGCCCTCCCACTAGCGCCGTGCTAGTGCCAGCGGACCAGCTCCTCCAAACCCGAGACGTCGAAGAACTCCAACAGCTCGAGAGCTTCTCTCCTGGCCGAAGGATCACCGGTTTGGACCGCGCGGTTCAGCAGCTTCCTCGCCTCTTCGGTCCACGAGGCCAGGTTCGGGCTGTCCTTCTCCGCTTTTAGCAACAACGCCAGGCAGCGGACGGATTGCTGAGGAAAGTCGAGGACCAGGTCGGCGAGGCGCCCCACCACCTGCTTGGCGGGCTCGACGCGAGCGCCGAGCTCCAAAGCGGCGACCAGCCGTTCCACGGCCCACGAGTCGTCGAACTTGCCGGAGGCAAACCACCACCCGAACGCCCCCAGCTCCAGCCGGCTGTTCGCAGCTTCCTCGCGAATCTGGGCGAAGCGCCAGTCCCAGAAACGCTGGAGCTTGTCGAGGAACACCTTCGGCAGGTGACCCGTCTGGCCATGGATCGTCCGTCCGACGAAGCCAACCGCGTAGGCCCGTACCTCATCCGGCGCCTTACCAAAGAACCGGACCAGAAGGCCGTTGGGGTCCTCGGTTCGCAACTTGCCTCGGAAGAAGAACGCCATGACGTGTTCGGCGAGGCGGTGGCGCGGATCTAGCCGCGCCCGAACCTGCGGCTCCCCGCTCTGGAGCTCGTCTACGGCGCGCTCGTACTCGGACTCCAAGACTTGCAGCAGCTGGTCGAACGGGGGGCTCGAGCCTATGTATGCATCCCAGGCCGCTCTTCTCAACGGGGCAAGGGCGGGATCGTCGGGAAACACCTTCCTGACGCGCTGCATCGTCCAATGCCCATCCATGAGCAGAAGCCACGGGAACCACTGGCCGTAGACGGCGTGGGTGGCAATGCGAGGGTTGGCCTGCGGGTCCAGGTGGGCGTCGAGCACCGCCCTCACCTCAGGCATCTCTTTGAACCCGCGTGCCACTCGCTCCCGGGCGTTGGGCGTCGTCTCGAGGTACCGGCGCACCCATAGGGCGTACCGGACGACCGCCTGGAGAGCCTCTGCGCGGGTGCTGCCCGACGGTTGGCCTGACATGATGCCCGGTCTCGACCCTCCTGCATGCGTAACGTCAAGGTCCGGGTGGTCGGGCAGGGACCGCAGAGCTTCCCAAGCCTCCGACCTCAGCCTGAAGGGGATCGTCGCCGCCGCTTCGTGTGTGAAGCCGGCGGCAAGGACGCGAGCGGCTTCGACCCTCGCCGGCGCCCAGTCCCGCGGATCCTCTCCCCGGTGCTTCTCGGAGGCCCACCTGCAAAGCTTCAGGATCGGGGGCCAGTCCAGCGTGTATCCCTCGGCCGCTTCCCTGAGGCCCTGCAGAACCGCCCAGACGTACCTCGGGTCGAGCCCCACGAAGCGGTCGGCAGACATTGCAAAGCGTCCGGGCTCGGAGGCCACAACAGCGGCAAGCCTTCTGGCGAGACCTTCGGGGGTGGGGTTTCCGAGCCCCGGGGAGGGCTTCCAGGAATGTAGGAAGGCGACCAGGTCGTCGACGGTCATCTCGTGCAGCTCATCGGCCTGCTTCGGGGTCGTGGGATCCGTCCGGCGCTCCTCCGAGTACGAGACGAACTCCGGGTGATCCGGCCGCCCGAACTCCTCGATGAGCTCTTCCAGCTTCTTTCGGTAGTCGGGGGGGAGGTGCTCCTCCAGGATTAGCAGGCGCTTCAGCTTCCACCCCCGCCGGTAACGCTCCAGCTCTTCCCCGGAGGGCTCGTCGCTCTGCGGAAACCCGGCGTCGGACCTCCAAAGGTCCACGTCCGGTCCTTCGTCTATCCACCCCAGGAGGCGGGACTGCTGCTCCTCCGTCAGCTCCCCGAAGTGCTCCCGGGCAAGCAGCAGGTACTCGTGATGGAAGTGCGGGTCCCCGAATAGGTCGTGATTCATGAGGTGAGCCCCGACAAGCTCGGGCGCCCTCTCCGGCCATACCCGCAGCAGGTGCAGGGCAATTCTGGTGAAGACGTGCCTGTTGCGGCGCTCCAACGCCTCGACCAGCTCGGGAACCCGGGAGGGATCGGCCCTCGCGATTTGCTCTACCGCCTCTGTTGCCGCCGACACCAGCGGGTCTCGGAGAGTCTTGTCGATGTTCAGCTCGTGGTGATGGATCGCCGGGCGCCACACATGGGAGTCGTCCTCCGGCGGGTTGTCGCCTCCGGCAGGGCGAGACAAGCGAATCGAAGTATCGAGAAGGTCCGACAGCAGGTCGACCGAGCCCAGGTTCGACTCCTCAACGAGGGCGGGGATGTGTTCTTTGAGAATCTGCTCGTAGCTCAAGCGGTTGAATCGCGAGGCCGGCTCGGGAGACCCGGCCGTCAGCTCGGTTGCACCCTCCTCCACCTTCGGGCTCAGCTCTAGCAACGCAACCGCGAGATCGAGCGCTTCCTGCACCCGTCCCCCCTCGGCCAGCCGGCGGATCAGCTCTCCGAGCTTCTCGGGCAAGTGCAGCTGGTAGGGGGACTTGAGCCACTCTTTCGCAAGCGGCACGAAGTCGGCTGCAAGGTCCGGAGGGAGGTTGAGCGCAGCGTCGGCAAGGTCCTCATGGACCACCACGTTGTCCCCCTGATCCATCTCCATCGCCACCTGATGCACCGCCTCGGGGCTGATCGGCGCCATCCGGGCGAGGTAGCGTGACTGAGCCCAGGGCGGGGACGCTACCGTCCCCTGGGCGAAATCGTGCATGGTTTCGGGCGGGGAGCCGAAGAACCCCGCCTCGTGAAGGGGGCCGATCCAGGAAGGGCTCTCGAGGTTCTCGAAGAAATGGCGGCGCCGTAGCTCGTTGGTCATAAGGCCCGTCACCTTGCTCACCTGGTCGTCCGAAGGCGCTCTCCAGAACTTGACGAGGCGGCCCAGCTCCTCGGGGTCGTTGACGGGAGGGTGGCAAAGCGCCCCGTGAGAGACGTAGGCGGTCGGCTCGCCGTTGACTGGCTTCTTGCCCTCGAGCAGCGCACAGTCCACTCCCGGCGGCGCTCCGGCAACCACCTTGTTGGGGAGGAAACGGCTCCAGACTTCTCGGCGAAGCGCACGCGTCCTCGAATCGGTCTCATCCCCGAGAATGATGATGGCCGCAGGGGTCGTAAGGTAGAAGTCGATCGCACTGAGCACAGACGCCGCGTCGAGGAACATGCCTTGAATCTCGGCATTTGCGGCGTGCAGGATCGTCGCGCCGGCCTTTCGGTAGCCCTCGTCGCCGGATAGCACCGCCACCTTCATCAGAACCAAAGCGGCCACGCCGGTGGCGGAGGGAGTGAATGGATCGAAGTACTCCTTCCGACGGGGGATGAGGTGGTCCTGATCGCCGGGTGTCGTGAAGAGGCCGCCTCCTTCGTCGTCCCAGAACAGCGCGAGCATCTCGTCGACGAGATCGCTGCACGCCTCGATCCACTGGGGCTCAAAAGTGACCTCCCACAGGGTGAACAGACCGTCCGCTAGATAGGCGTAGTCCTCGAGCATCGCGGGAACGCCCAGCTGCCCCTCGAAGTACAAGTGGTGAAGGCGGCCCTCAGACCCGCGGAGGAACTGCAAGACGAAGGAGGCGCACCTGCGGGCTGCCTCTACGAGGTCCAACCGGTTGAAAGCGGCCCCCGCCTCGGCAAATGCCGAGATGGCCAGGCCGTTCCAGGAAGCAACGATCTTCTCGTCCCTGAAGGGGCGAGCTCGTCCCGCCCGGGCTTTGCGGAGGGCCGCCCGCTCCGGGCCCGGCGGCTCGTCTGCGCTTGCCACGAGGACGTTTTTCCCGTGGAAGTTGCCCTGCTCTGTAACCCCGTAGTACCCGGCCGCCTTCGGAGCGATGGCCATGAACTCGTCGTAGTCCCACACGTAGAAGTCGCCCGCCCTGCCTCCGGCATTGGAGCCCTCGCTCGAGTAAAAGGCTCCTCGGAGGTCCGAGAGATCCCTCAGCAGGTACTCGAGCGTCTCCTCCCCGGTCCTCCTGAAGAGCGCGTCCTGCCGAAGCTGCCAGGCGTGGGTGTAAAGCCGCGCAAGGAGCGCGTTGTCGTAGAGCATCTTCTCGAACTCGGGAACCACCCACTGCCTGTCCAGTGAGTAACGGTGAAACCCGCCGCCCAGCTGATCGTAGATTCCGCCCCGCGCCATGGCGCGCAGCGAGACTTCGGCGACCTTGTCGGCCTTCCCGACCCCGCGCGCAGCCCCCCGGAGCATGAACTCGAGGGCCGACGCTTGAGGAAACTTGGGAGCCTCACCGAGGCCGCCGTGTTCCTCGTCGAAGGCGCTTTGGATCGAGAAGACGGCCTGCTGAAGAACCCCGGCGTCGAGGTTGACCGAGGGTGGCTCCTCATGGTCCCTCCGCTCGATGTCGTCGGCCACCTGCCTCCCGCTGGCGATCACTTCCTCCCGCTTGTTCTGCCATTGGAAGGCAAGATCGTGGACGACCTCTCGAAACGAGAGCTGGGCCGCGCCGCGGGTAGGGGGAAGGTATGCAGACCCGTAAAACGCGACGCCCTCCGGATCGAGGAACACGTTGAGGGGGTAGCCCGCCTCTCCCGACATCGCCCTCACGACGTGCATGTAGTAGCTGTCGACGTCCGGGCGTTCCTCCCGGTCCACCTTGACGCACACGAACCAGTCGTTCAGGAACTCCGCAACCTGAGGATCGCCGAAGGTCTCGGAGTCCATGCGCGCGCACCAGTGGGATGCCGAGTAGCCGATCGAGAGCAGGATCGGCCGCTGGAGGGACCGGGCGCGCTCAAACGCCTGGCTGCCCCACGGATACCAATCGACGGGGCTGTGAGCCAGGCGCTTGAGGTAGGGGCTGATCTCGTGGATCAGCCGGTTGGCTTTGGGTTCCATGCCGGAGCTCATCGATCGCGTCGAATCAACTCGAGGGGCGACGCTCCCCCTCCGGCGCGGGCCTTGGCCGGACTAGTTGTTAGGTGATTGTGTCGTAGACGTTGCTGTGGGCAGCTCTCCGAATCCCGACCCGGTACGACGTGACCCTGGGCCCGGTCCGCATGCCAGCCTTGTCGGGAAGGGACTTGAGGTCGCGATCCCCGGGATAGGACGTGACACGGGCCGACTCGACGGAACGGTTTTCGCCGGTGCTGGGAGCCGACGACCCGAGAATGTGGCCGAGGTCGCTCACTGTAACGCCCTTGCCCTGTCCCGCGGTCGGAGCCGTGTAGGTCCCTCCCAGCACGGCCTGCAACTCCTGAGTGGTGATGCCCCTGGTGCCCGTCGCCGACGTGGGTTGCCCGGACGGAGCGGGAGAGTACGACTGTGCAGGCGCAGGTGCAGCGGCCTCTTCACGCTTCATGAGACGAGGGCGCTTCAACGGCATTTCTTCCTCCTTACAACGCTGTGGTCTCGGTTACCAACAATTTACGCTTGATGCGATTTTATTGCTCGCGCGACTCCTCCTGCGAGCTCGCCCTGGCTCGTTTCCCCGCCTCCTCGGAAAGCGGTTTGGCACCCTCCGCGACCTTCCCGTCGAGCGCGAGCTGGGATCTGAAGGCGGCGCGCATCTTCTCTACGGCCTCCCCTCGGTTAAAGGTCGGCTCGTTCGTCTCGGCGAAACCTTCGAACCCAAGGTGGCCTTCTCCGCCATCCCCGAGTGCCTTGAAGTTCTCACCCACGAGCTTACGCGTGCCTCCGGTGCGGCCGCCACGCTCCTCCTCGCCGAGGTGGTCGGCATACTCCATCTGGCCGGACATCTCCCAAAGAGCACGAAGAGCTCTACGGGCGTTCTCTGCGTCGTCGGGCGGTTCTTCCATTGACGCGCTCCCTTCCTCGGCTACCAAGCCTTGCCATTACCAATCCTACCCTTACCGGCTGGTTAGAGCCTGAAGACTACCCGTACCCCGGTTAGAGCCTGAAGAACCCTACCCGCATCCCGGTTTGAGCCTGAAGAGACGGGCCGGCTTGCAGACGTTCACCGCGAGCGGCGACCCACGAGCTTCCAAACAGTGGGCAGAACGGCGGCGGCAAGCAGCAGCTTCAGCAGGTCGCCGAGGAGGAAGGGGTAAAGGCCGGCCTCCAAGGTTCGCTCGAGCCCTGCGTCCAAAACCTGCGACAGCCAAGCCAGTCCAAATAGGTAGATGACCAGCGTTCCGATGAGCATCGCCCCCATCGATCGCCCGATCTTTCTGTCCCACCCCCTCTCGGCCAGGAAGCCGACCACGAGCGCCGACACTATGAACCCAACGAGATACCCGCCGGTGGCCCCCTGTACCACATCCCACCCATGCGCCCCTCCCGCATAGAAAGGTAGCCCGACGGCCCCGGCAAGCAGGTAGAGAAAAAGCGACGCGGTACCCATCGACGCTCCAAGCGACGCCCCTACGAGAAGCACCCCGAAGGTCTGCCCGGTAAGCGGGACCGGAGTGAAGGGCAACGGAATCCGCACCTGGGCGGACAGCGCTACCAGCAAGGTCCCCGCAACCACAAAGGCGGCATCGACCACGATGCCCCTTCCTCTCACCGCCGCCTGCCCGAGTGTCCCGGCCGCCTGGCTCACTTATCCCCCTTACCTCTCATCTCGCTCCGGCTCAACTCGATGACCGGTAATGCTCCTCGAGCTTCTTGTGCGCTTCCAGGTCCACGACCGGCTCGAAATCTCCGAACGTCACCAGGAGGTCTAAGTGATCCCGCAGCGTCGTCTCCGATCTCAAGATCCCCAGTGCATTCTCGACGGCCCTGGCCGCAGCGAACAGGGCCGCCAGCGGCGTGACGATGAGGTCGTACCCGAGATCGTGGAGCTCGGCGGCCGAAAGCAACGGTGTCCGCCCCCCTTCGATCATGTTGGCTACCCGGACGACCCCTTCGACCTTCGCCGCCACCAACTCGAGGTCCTCGATCGTCCGCGGGGCCTCGACGAACACGGCGTCGGCGCCGAGGTCTCGCGCCATGCACGCGCGCGTGATCGCCTCGTCGATCCCCAGCACGGCCAGAGCGTCTGTTCGTGCGACGAGAAACAGGTCGACTCCCTCTGATCGCAGGTCGACGACGGCCTGGAGCTTGGAAAGCCAATCCCACCGCTCCACCACCTGCTTGCCCGCAAAGTGCCCACACTTTTTCGGCCAGACCTGATCCTCGAGAAAGATCCCCGCGGCTCCCGCCTGCTCCAAAAGCCTCGCGGTCCGGATAGTGTTCAACGGGTTCCCGTACCCGGTGTCGGCGTCGACTATGACGGGTGCGTCGGTGTTCCTGCAGATGGACGCCGCGGCATCCGCAATCTCGGTCTGGGTCAGGTAGCCGTAGTCGGGCATGCCCAGCCTCGACGCTGAGACCGAGTAGCCCGAGACGAAGAGGACGTCGAATCCCGCCCGGGTGGCTATGCGACACGTCAGGGCGTCGTAGACGCCGGGCATGTTGATAGTCCGCCCCGCGGAGAGCAAACCTCGTATGGTGTCTGCTCGGGACTGCACACGACCCCCCTTCTTGCCCGCACCCCCGGGCAAAGCCCTGTGGCAGCTTCGGCATATCCTAGTATCGATGTCACTTGCCCCGACCTTCCCCGAGATCCGGCATAAGCCGCTGGACGTCGCGGTGGCGGCGGGCATCGTGTTCGTAGTGATCCCCCTCGTGCTCGCCGGCATCGCGGCGGTGGGCCTGTACCTCTACCTCGTCGCGCTACCTCCTCCGGCGACTCTTCCCGAGCCGAATGTCGTAAGTGAAGCGCGTTCGAGCCATATCTACGCCTCGGATGGCTCACTAATCGCCACGCTGCGGGGAGTCCACTTCAGGATTCCCGTCCCCCTGGATCAAATGCCACAGCACCTCCGGAATGCTGCCGTTGCTGCAGAGGACTCGCGTTTCTACCAGCACTCGGGCGTCGACTTCCGGGCCATCCTGCGCGCTCTTTCCGCCGACTTCCGCGCGGGAGCACCAGTTCAGGGAGGGTCGACGATCACCCAGCAGTACGTGAAGAACGTCTACGTGGGAAGGGAGCGGACCTGGGTCCGAAAGATCAGGGAGGCTCAGATTGCTGCCCAGCTCGAGCGGACGGCCTCAAAGGACAAGATCCTGGAGCGGTACCTCAACACGGTTTACCTCGGCCGTGGAGCTTACGGGGTCGAGGCCGCGGCGAGAGTCTACTTCGACAAGAACGCGGCACAGTTGAGCGTTTCCGAGTCGGCCTTTCTGGTCGGCCTGATCCCTGCTCCGGTGAGGTTCTCTCCGAACACGAATCCCACCGGCGCGGAGCAGCGGCGGCTCGACGTCATCCGCAGGATGGAGCAGCTTCGCTATCTGAATTCAAGCCAGGCAACCGAAGCCCGCGCCGACAGGCCGGATTTTGTCGCGCCTCAACCAACTGAGGAGGTCTTCAAGTACCCGTGGTTCGTCGACGCGGTGAAGCGCTACCTGTTCCGCAGGTACGGCGCGGACGCCGCCTACAACGGGGGACTTGAGATCCATTCGACTCTAGATCCTCGGCTTCAGGATCTCGCGCAGAAGGCCGTAAAGGACGCTCTGCCCTCTCCTGCCGATCCCTACGCCTCGCTCGTTTCGGTAGAGCCGGGGACGGGATACGTGCGCGCCATGGTCGGAGGAAGAGACTACGAGCAGGAGAAGTACAACATCGCAATCCAGGGAAGGCGGCAGCCCGGGTCCTCCTTCAAGCCGTTCGTCCTCGTCAGCGCCCTTGAGGCTGGAATCCTTCCGACCACCTCTTACAACGGGCCGTCGACGATATGCATCGCCGGCTGGCGGCCGAAGTGTGAGGTCAGCAACTTCGACAATGCCGGGTTCGGACGGATCAGCCTCGAGCAGGCCACCGTTAACTCCGTCAACACCGTCTACGCCCAGCTCATCATGAGGGTGGGGCCCAAGGAGGTCGTGGACGCGGCAAGGAGGATGGGCATCCCCGGGCCAGACTGGCTCCCGCCCCGATCGGGCTGCACGCCGACTAGAGAGGAGCGTTGCGGGACGAAGATCGAACCGCTGCCCGCCCTCGCCCTCGGCTCGGAAGAGGTGACGCCGCTGGAGATGGCGTCGGCATTCGGGACGCTCGGGGCAAGGGGTATGTACCACGAGCCAAAGGTCGTGCACAGCGTCACCGACGCCAGGGGAAAGGTCCTCGAGGAGGGGCCCGCAAGGGGTCGCCGAGCGCTAGACGAAGAGGTCGCCGACCATGCGACCGCAATCCTCCAAGGGGTCATCACCGGTGGTACCGGCACCCGCGCCGACATTGGGAGGCCGGCGGCGGGTAAGACCGGCACCGCTCAGGACTTCCAGAACGCCTGGTTCGTTGGTTACACGCCCGAACTGTCTACCGCCGTTTGGGTCGGTTTCAAGGAGCTGAACAGGCCTCTCGAAAACGTCAGAGGGGTTGGTAGGGTAACGGGCGGAAGCATTCCGGCGATGATCTGGGCCGAGTTCATGAGGCCGGCGCTCGAAGGAATGCCTCATACACCTTTTGCCGAACCGCAAGCCTTGCAAAGGTTCGAGCTGCCCTTCCGGCCAACGATGGCCCCCACGCCTTTTGACGGATACATCGCTCCCGAGCGGATTGTCGAAGAAACGGTTCCGTCGCCGCCCCCAATTTTTGAGGAGCCCCAGCCGACTCCGGAGCCTGCGCCACCGCCACCCTCGGGGGGCCTTTTGGACTCGCTGCTCGGGCGGCAGCCTGCGTCACCGCCGCCATCGCCACAACCTGCGTCACCCTCGCCGTCCCCGTTTTCCTTCCCTCCGCCGGAGCCAGCCGCTACACCCGCCCCTTAATACTGCTCGGTTGCGCGCCCTGTAGGTACTGCTTGGCTTGCCTCGCCGCAGCTCTCCCGTCCGGGGCGGAAAGGTTTAACCCGGGGAAGGGCTCGGCTCGCGGGTTGGACTCGAGGTGGTCCTTGGAGTCGGGCTTGAGGTTCGGCGAGGTCTCGGGCTCGCGGTCGTCCCGGGGCTGGGGCTGGCACTTTCGGGCCCTCTCGCTCCTTCCTGGACCCTTGGACAGCGCACAA
>JALZBO010000081.1 GCA_030863545.1 Actinomycetota bacterium | reverse complement strand
GGTCCCAAGTTCTGGTTCCTCGAGATGAACACCCGCCTTCAGGTAGAGCACCCCGTCACTGAGCTCGTCACAGGCCGCGACCTCGTGCATCAGATGATCCTCGTGGCGGAAGGGGCCCCACTTGGCTTCGACCAGTCCGAAGTGGTGCTCAGGGGCCATGCGATCGAGTGCCGGATCAACGCTGAGAACCCCGCCGAGCACTTCCTTCCTCGTCCGGGAACGATCGAGACCTACCGCGAGCCGGGAGGTCCGTGGGTGAGGGTGGATGCTGGCGCAGAGGCTGGCAGCACCATCGTCCCGAACTACGACTCGTTGATCGCCAAGCTCATCTGCTTTGGCGAGACGCGAGACCAGGCGATCCGCCGGACGCTCCGAGCACTAGACGAGTACAGGATCGGAGGCCTCACCACGATCATCCCCTTCCACCGGCTGGCCATCTCCAGCGACTGGTTCGCGGCGGGCGAGTTCTCGACAAAGACCGTCGAGCAGGATCTCGACCTGACCATCCTCGAGGTGGAGCGTCCCTCGGGGCGGCCGCCCGCCTCGCAGGAACGGCTGGTCTCCGTGGAACTCGAGGGGAAGCGCTACGAGGTGAGGTTCACCTCCAGCCCCGACGCCGACCTTTTCAGGGGTAAGCCGAGCGCCCCCGACCTCTCGGGGGCTGGGGGGCAGAGCGGGGCCGGCGAGACCATCACCGCTCCTATGCAGGGCACGATCGTCAAGCTATTGGTGGACGACGGCGCGGTGGTCAAGCAGGGCGAGCCGATAATGGTGCTCGAGGCGATGAAGATGGAGAACCAGATCTTCAGCCACTCAGAGGGAGCCGTCTCCTTCAAGGTCGAGCCCGGCCAGACCGTCTCGGTCGGAACCGTCCTTGCCACGATTGGGTCGGGAGAGTAACCCTCCGGCCGGCGTTCCAGCTACGAGTAACCCCTTGCCGGAGCCTTCCGCTCCTAGTCGGGAAGGCCGGCGATCCGGATCCCGGCGCCTGGGTCGAGCTTGTAGCGGATGTTGATGCCTATGAGAAGTGCGGTCAGCGACTCGAGGATCCGCGCCGTCTCCAGCGGGCCGCAGTCGACGAACCGGGCTCCGTCGATCTTGCCCACGAGCTCCTTCAGGACGGGCCGCGCCTTCGCATCCCCGCAACACAGGACGTCGTTGTCCAACGGCGAGTCCAGCTTGGTCAGCTTTGCAGCCATCACCGTGTGAAAGCCCGAAGCCACCGAGAAGTCCTTGCCCAGGATCCCCTTTGCTTGCTGGGCGACGGACCCCTCCCAGACGCCCAGTAGCCGCGTAGCCTTCCCCCCGAGCTCGCTCGCAAGGGGGACGTTGCAATCCACGACCGTCGTCCCGGGCGCCATGTTGTCCTTGATCGTGTCGTATGTGGCGACCAGCCCGGGGTAGGGAACGGTGACGACGACGACCTCGGCCCCCTTCACCGCCTCCTCGTTTGCCGCGCCCGATATCTTCGCCTCATCACCGACGGCTGCCTTTGCCTCCCCAGCTACGCGCTCCGCCTTCTCGGCCTGCCTGCCTCCGATCACGACCTCGTCCCCCGCCTTCGCCAGTCGAAGCGCGATCCCGTAACCGATTCCAGCAGTACCTCCGACTACCGCGACGCGCATGATCTCCTCCTTGACGTTGCCCAGCTTCTCGAGTCTCTCAAGAACAGTGCCGGCAGAGCCCGTAGAGCTCGACCTTGTGGCTGAAGTCCGTGAACCGGTGCTTCCTCGCTTCCTTCTCGGCCCAGGTCTCAACCTCGGGGCTTTGGATCTCTACGGATAGGCCGCAGCCCCTGCAAACGAGGTGATGATGGTGGTCGACCACCTGGCACCTCCGGTAAAGCGCCTCCCCGCTGTCAGCGACGATCACGTCGACCTCGCCCGCAGCCGCCAGCCTCTGAAGGGTCCTGTAAACGGTCGTCAGGCCAACGCGCCGGCCGCTCTCGATGAGGTCCTCATAGATCTCCAGGGCGCTCCGAAAGCGATCCCCACCCTCCAGCAGCTCCGCGATGGCCGCGCGCTGGCGCGTCTCCCGCCTAAGCGGCTCCGGCCCCAAACCGCCTCCCCCGCTCATAGCCCGGTCACCATATCAGCCTCTTGACCGAGCTCAACAGGTAGAGGACCAAGGCGGCCAGTACGATGGTTGCCCCAGGCGAGGCGTCGGCGTAGAAGGCGACCACCAGCCCCAGAATCGTGGCCACGACGCCGAGGCCCATCCCCCAGAACACCGTCGATCGAAAGCTCCAGCTGAGGGACTGGGCGGCGGCCACGGGAATCACCATCAGCGCGGCGACCAGTAACAGGCCGACCACTCGCATGGCAACGACCACCGTGACGGCCGAGATCACGGCGAGCGACATGTTCAAGCCTCTGACCCGAAGCCCCGAGGCTCGCGCGACCTCCTCGTCGTAGCACACTGCGAAGAGCTGCTTTCCCAGCACGGCCAGCGCAATGAGCACGAGCGTGCAAAGCCCGGCAATCCCGATGAGCTCACCTTGATCGACCGTCAGGACCGATCCAAAGAGGTAAGACAAGAGGCTGCCTCCGCCTACGGGCGAGAGGCTGGTCAGGAAGACGCCCCCCGCGATTCCCCCGTAGAAGAGGATCGCCAGCGCGACGTCCCCGGCCGTATGGCCCCTCTCGCGCAGCATCTCGAGCCCCACTGCGGAGACGGCCGCGACGACGAGCGCGGTAACCAGCGGTGAGGTCCGGGTGAGGAACCCGACGGCTACTCCGGTGACGGCCATGTGCCCGAGCCCATCTCCCAGCAGGGCGAGCCGGCGCTGGACGATGAAGGTGCCGATGGCGGGAGCAGCAAGTCCGACGACGACCGCAGCCAGCAGCCCTCGCCGCATGAAGTCGAGCTCCAGAAGCGTCACCGCTTAGGCTCCTGCTCCGGATGGTGATGGGTGTGATCGGAGGGCGCCGACCCTCCCGCTCGAAGGACATGAAGGTGGGGCCGCCCGGGGGTGAGCAGCGGGGGGCCCTCGTAGACGACGGCCCCGCGCTCGAGGACCACCACCCTATCGAGGAGCGCCTCCAGAGGCCCGAGCCCGTGGGCAACGAGCAGGAGGGCCCTTCCCGCCGCCCTGAACGCGGAGAGGCTCCTCGTCAGCGCGTCCTGGCTGTCTGCATCCAGCGCCGACGCCGGCTCATCGAGCATTAGCACCTCGGGGTCGGAGGCTAGCGCCCGAGCAATCAGCACTCGCTGCTGCTGGCCGACCGACAGCGAGGTGACCTTATGCCGCACGAGCGAGGAGAGCCCCATCGCCTCCACGGCTTTCCGAGCAGCTTCACGGTCGGCGGCGCCGTACCGGCGCCAGAGGGGCAAGCGGCCCACGCGCCCCGAAAGCACCACCTCCAGGACGGTGGCAGGCAGGGGGGCGCCGGCGGTGAACCTTTGCGGGACGTATCCGATGCGGTGCCACTCACGGAAGGCGGGGGCCGGCTTCCCGAACACGAGCAGCGTGCCCGAGGTCAGCCGCACGAGCTGCAGGAGAGCCTTCACCAGCGTCGACTTGCCGGCGCCGTTGTCACCCAGCACGGCCACGAACTCGCCGGGGTCGAGCCGGAAGTCGACATCCGTCAGGGCGGGCTTGGAGTCGAGCATCACCGTCCCCCCTCTGAGCTCGAAGGGCGGCTCGGTCATTTGCACTCGAGCGCCTTCCGCAGGCTCTGAAGGTTCGTCTCCATCGCGCCGAAGTAGTCTCCCGAGTCCGGCTCGACCTCGATCGGATCCAGGACGTCGGTGGACACTCCCACCTCCCTCGCAAGGGACTCCGCAATCCTCGGCGATACGGTCTTCTCGAAGAAGATCGTCTCGACGGCCCGCTGTCTCGCAAAGCTCGCTACCTCGGCCATCCGCCGCGGCGACGCCTCCGCCTCGGGAGAGAGGCCCGTGATGCCAACCTCGGTAAGGCCGTAGCGGGCGGCAAGATAGCCAAACGCAGAGTGGCTCGTCACGATCTCTCGGCGAGCGCAATCCGCCAGCCCCTCCCTGAACCTCTGGTCCAGCTGCCCTAGCCGTCCGGCAAGCTCTTCGGCCCCGCGCGTGTGCTCCTCTGCGTTTTC
The DNA here is from genome assembly GCA_030863545.1 of Actinomycetota bacterium. Classification (GTDB taxonomy): domain Bacteria; phylum Actinomycetota; class CADDZG01; order JAHWKV01; family JAHWKV01; genus JALZBO01. The sequence continues at coordinate 736 of JALZBO010000081.1, read as the reverse complement.
GCGATCGACCGCCGAGAGCTTTGCTCCCAGAGCACGGACGACCTCCTGCGTGAGGATCGGGTCAAGCCAGACGTGGGGGTCGTAATCGAGGGCGTGGTCGTCACCCTCGGAGCCCTTCTCTTGCCCCTCGTGCCCATCTTCCGGCTCGACGCGGCGGAGCTCGGAAGCGACCTCCGGCAGCGACAGCACCTGGAAGATGCGCTCTTGCGGCATTTGCTCGGTCACCGCCTCCACCCCGGGCTGGAATCGCCGGCCCATGTGCACTACGAGCGCAGCCTCCCGTATGGTGCGAACCTGCCGAGGCGTCAGCTCCAGATCGTGCGGGTCGCCGGCGCCGGCCCCCAAGTTGACGACCTCGATCTCATCTCCACCCACCCCTTCCGCTAAGAAGGCAAGCGGGTAGAGCGCCGCCACGACGGCGGGCCTTCCGGAAGCGGCAGGCGTCGCAGCTCCGCATCCGGGGAGCACGAGCAACGCCGCCAGGAGCAGCAGATGAGCGGCGCGACTTCCCATGGGAAGGATCATTGCCTAGATGAACATGATTTTCAACTTCATCGATCACGGGCTCGCCCTTGGTACACTCGCCGGGTGGAAGCTGCCCTGGAAAAGGTCGCCGTGAAACGGAGTCACTACCGGGGCGGCGGGGGGATGTGGTCCTGGATCCTCCACCGCGGGTCGGGGCTTGCCGTCCTCGGATTCCTCTTCCTGCACGTTGTTGACACGTCCCTGCTGATGT
>JALZBO010000065.1 GCA_030863545.1 Actinomycetota bacterium | reverse complement strand
ACGCAGGGCGGGTGCGGCCGCGCTGGACCTCGCCTGGGTCGCTGCGGGGATCTTCGACGGCTATTTCGAGCTGAACCTCAGTGATTGGGACGTGGCGGCGGGGGGCTTGCTCGTTGAGGAGGCCGGCGGCAGAGTTACGGATTGGGCGGGTGGGCCGGATTACCTGTCTGGCGACGTAATTGCCGCATCTCCCTCGGCTCACCCAATGCTGATGGAAGCAGCCGCGCTCTCACCCCTAAGAGGGCGGAGTGGCCGGGAAGGAAGTGACCAGGTCGAGGGCTAGGACCGGCTGAGCCTCGCCGCGACCTCGCGGATCGAGCCGAAGAACACGGCAGCCGATTCCTCCCAGGTTGGCCTGCCGACCGCCCTGTCGCGCGCGGCCTTTCCCATCCGCCGACGCATCGGCTCGTCCAGCGCCAGGAGGGCCAGCGAGCTTGCCAGGCCAGAAACGTCTCCCGGATCCATGAGGAGCCCTTCCCGCTCGTGCTCGGCCAGGTATGGGAGGTTCCCTGCCCGCCACCCGACGACGGGAAGGCCTTCGGCCATCGCCTCGCCGTAAACGGTTCCGTACGGCTCCTTCAAGCTCGGGAGGACGAAGGCGTCGGCACCCCTGTACAGAGCTGCAACCTCCTCCCGGCTTAAAGGCCCGTGAACCACGACACGATCTCGCAGCGCCGGATCGGCAAGCCTGTCTCGAACCCGGGACGCATACCGTGAATCGGCCGTGTCGTCGCCGACGAGGTGCAGGGTAGCCGCACCCTCTGGCAGTAGGGCGACGGCGTCTAGCAGGCTCAAGATTCCCTTTCGCTCCACCCAATTGCCTACACAAAGGAACGCGGCACTCCGGCCTTGGCGAAGATCGGCCCGATCTCGTGGCCCGGGCCCGGCGCCGAGGTCCCTCCCGCCCCCCGCTACGTCGCGGCCGGGGGGCACGACGCGCAGGCGATCCAGCGGCACTCCATCTTCGAGCAGTTGTTCGGCGAGCAGGTCCGATGCAACGAGCAGGAGAGCGGCGTGGCGGTAGGCCATCCGGTCCAACCGTGCCTGGATTGCCGTCCGCAGGGGTCCGTGGTCGATGCCCCCGGGCGGCTGGTGCAGGCTACCCACGAGCGGCACTCCGAGCTTCTCGCGGCCTAGCCAAGGAGCCAAGTACGCGGCTGCGATGCTGTCGAGCACGACTACGTCAGCCCCGGAGTCACCGACGGCGTCGACGATCCTGCGTCCTGCGATGGCCGGAAGGGGGAAAGCAAGGTTGGGGAAAGATGTGAAGGTGATGCGAGCATCATGGGACGGCGCCGCGTCTGCCATCCTGCGGTGGTAGAGGTAGCCCCCCGTCAGGGTAGCGGGGTCACCTAAGGTGATCAGGGATATCGAGAGCATGCGAGTCATTCATGTAGCCCCCACGCCGTTTGGATCCGCAGGGCTTTTTGGCGGGGGAGAGCGATACCCCCTCGAGCTGGCCAGGGCTCTGGCGCCGAAGGTCGACTGTGAGTTGCTGACCTTTGCTCCGCGGGCTTCGCTCGACGTCGCCGGGCCGCTCAAAATACGGACTCTGCGATCCTTTGGGCACTTGGGCGGGCACCCCGCGCACCCAATAGCACCCAGCCTCGCGGCGGCCCTCTCGGGGGCAGACCTCATCCACACGCATCATATGAGAAGCCTTCCCAGCCGGCTGTGCGCTCTTATCGCATCGTTCCGGAAGCAGCATGTGGTCGTGACGGACCATGGGCTGGTGGGAGGCGACTGGGCAGGCCTTCTCCCGAAGCTCTTCGACCGTTTCTTGACGGTTACCGAGTACTCGGCTCAGCAGCTGAACGTCCGGCGAAGCGACACGAGGGTCATCTACGGAGGGGCCGACCCAACGCGCTTTTCGCCGAACAGCACCGAGACGAGGCGAGGCGTGCTCTTCGTCGGCCGGCTGACCCCACACAAGGGGGTGGACAGGTTGATCGAAGCCCTCCCCGAAGGCGCGGCCCTTCGGGTGGCCGGATCGACGGGGCATGACCGTGAGCCCCCCGAAAGCGAGTACCCGGGGCTGCTCCGCCGGCTGGCCCGCGGCCACGATGTTTCCTTTCTCGGACCCGTTCCCGATGAGGAGCTTCCCTCGCTCTACCGGCAGGCACAGGTCCTCGCCATTCCCTCGGTGCACAGGACGTGCTATGGCAAGTGGGTTGAGGTCTCCGAGCTGCTCGGCCTTGTGGCTCTCGAGGCCATGGCGAGCGGGACCCCCGTGATCGCCAGCCGGGTGGGTGGGTTGCCCGAGGTAATAGCGCACGGGGAGACGGGCTTCCTGGTGGAGCCGGGCGACGTCGACGAGTTGCGCGATCATCTGTCGCTCGTGTTGGGGGACGCGTCCCTGGCCGAGCGCCTTGGCCAAAACGCGCGCCGTCTCGTCCTCGACAACTTTACTTGGGAAGCGTGTGCGGACCGGTGCCTGCGGGCTTATGAAGAGCTTGGAAAAGCAGCCCCCGATCTCTAGTCGCCTCCCGCCTGTACCACCTGCTGCGAGCTGCCCCATGTGGCACGCTTTACCGGCCGGCGCCGTGTTGTAGGAGAGGGGGCGAACGGAATGAGCGTTACAAAGGAGCAATGCACGGCCGTCGTCGACCGCGTACCGAAGGAGCTGTTCATCGATGGCCGATGGCTCGAGGGCAGAGCCGGCGGCCGGCTGCGCGTGGAGGACCCCTCTACCGGTGAGACGCTGGCCGCCGTCGCGGACGGAGATGCCGAGGACGCAGCTGGTGCTCTCGCCGCCGCCACCCGCGCCCAAGCCGATTGGGCCAGGCACCCGCCTCTTGAGAGGGGGGAGATCCTTCGGCGCGCTTTCGAGCGGATCACGAAGGAGGCAGACGACCTCGCCCTTCTCATGACCCTCGAGATGGGAAAACCCCTCGCCGAGTCCAAGGCGGAGGTTGCGTATGCTGCCGAGTTCTTCCGTTGGTTTGCCGGGGAGGCCGTGCGCATCGAGGGCCGCTACGCGACGGCGCCGAACGGCTCCGGCCGCCTCCTCACGATGCGTCAGCCCGTCGGCCCCTGCCTTCTGATCACACCGTGGAACTTCCCCCTGGCCATGGGCACACGCAAGATCGGTCCTGCGATAGCGGCAGGCTGCACGATGGTGATAAAGCCCGCCAAGCAGACCCCCCTGTCGATGCTCGCACTCGTCCAGATCCTCGAGGACGTCGGCGTTCCGCCGGGCGTCGTGAACGTCGTAACGACCTCGGACGCGGCCGGCGTCGTAGGCCCCCTTCTCACCGATCCGCGTCTCAGGAAGCTCTCTTTCACGGGCTCGACGGAGGTGGGGCGGAAGCTCATCGCACAGGCGGCCGACCAGGTACTGCGCGTGTCGATGGAGCTCGGAGGGAACGCCCCTTTCATCATCTTCGATGACGCCGATCTCGACGCTGCCGTAGATGGGGCGGTGCTCGCGAAGATGCGCAACATCGGGGAGGCCTGCACCGCCGCCAATCGCTTTCACGTAGCCCGCTCCCTCTCGAGCGAGTTCGCTCACCGGCTGGCGGACCGGCTCGGGAGCATGCGGATGGGCCGGGGTATTGACGAGGGTGTCGAGGTGGGGCCTCTTATAGACGCACGGGCACGAGAAAAGGTCTCTGAGCTTGTCGAAGACGCGCTCTATCGGGGGGCCAAGGCTCTCGTCGGTGCGCGAGCGGGTGAAGGGCCGGGTTACTTCTATGCCCCTACCGTGCTCGAGGGCGTGCCACAGGACGCGTATGCATTGAAGCAGGAGGTCTTCGGCCCCGTCGCACCAGTGACCGCCTTCGATTCGGAAGAAGCTGCTATCGCTGCCGCCAACGACACGGAGTTCGGCCTGGTTGCCTACGTCTATACCTCCGACCTACGGCGCGCCTTCCGAGTAATTGAACGCCTCGAGACTGGGATGGTGGGCCTCAACCAAGGGATGGTCTCGAACCCCGCCGCGCCCTTCGGCGGGGTGAAGCACTCGGGGTTCGGACGGGAGGGTGGACACGAGGGGATGGAGGAGTATGTCAGTCTCAAGTACGTTGCCATGAACCTTTAGCGGGGGCCGGCCGCGAACGAGAGCTCAGGGAGAAGGAGCGCGCCGCTCGTATACGTGGGGATAGGGCTGGCCGCAGCCTCGACCCTGCTGTATGAAGTCGCTCTGACCAGAATCTTCGCAATCTCGTATGGCTACCACTTCGCGTTCCTGGCGATTAGCCTCGGGTTGCTCGGGTTCGGAGCCAGCGGGAGTGTGATCGCGCTCAGGCCTTCGTGGCCGGCCCGTCTTTCTCCCGGTCGGCTGACGGCGCTTTCACTGCTGTTCTCGATCGTCGTGGTCGGCGGGTACCTCGCCGCCGGCCGAGTTCCCTTCGATCCTTACCGAGTGGGGTGGGAGCCGAGGCAGCTTCTGTTCCTCGGCGCATACTTCCTGTGTCTCGCGGCGGCGTTTCTTCTCGCAGGCCTCGTCCTCGGGCTGCCCATCACAGCATGGCCGGAGCGCTCTTCCCACCTGTATGGTGCCAACCTGGCGGGCTCAGCCCTCGGAGGTTTGAGCGCCCTCTGGGTCCTCAATCGCGTCGACCCGAGCATTGCGGTGGTGCTCGCGGGGCTCGTGGCCGCGCTCGGGTCCCTATGCTTTGCGAGCTGGAAGACCGGGCGCGAGGGCCCGAGCCGGTTCAGCGTGCGACAGGTAGGAGCGGGCTGCGTAATCGTGCTGCTGGCCGCGACGGCCGTAGCTTCGCCGCGGTGGCTCGAGATTCGTCTCTCTCCCTACAAAGCCCTCCCGCAGCTCCTCGCCTACCCCGATTCGGAGATCCTCGAGCGCCGGTCAAACGCGCTGGCAAGAGTCGACGTCGTGGAAAGCTCCGCGGTTCACTCAGCCCCCGGATTGAGCCTGCAGTTCCAGGATCCTCTCCCAAAGCAGCGGGCGTTCGTGGTCGACGGCGACGTCGTCATGGCCGGCAACGCCTCCCGCGGCACCCCGGCCCGCTTCTTCGACTCCATGCCCACCGCGCTCGCGTACCACCTCCGTCCCGGGGCTCGCGTGTTGGTCGCGGAGCCCGGGGCAGGGTTGGAGGTTGAGTCGGCGCTCGCCCTAGGAGTTCGACAAGTTGCCGCAACCGAGGGAAATCCGCAGCTTGCCGAGCTTGTTGGGTCACATCTGAACCAGGGGAGCGGGAGTGTGTACGACCGGCGGCCTTCGAGGCTCGTCCTTGCCAACCCCCGCACTTTTCTGGCGAGGACCGATGAGAGGTTCGATCTCATTGCGCTGACGGCGCCCGAGAACCGCCGTGCGGTCACGACAGGGGCGTTCTCCCTCTCCGAGAACTACACGATGACGGCCGAAGCGTTCGACCAGTACCTCGAGCATCTTGCCCCTGAGGGACTCATCGTCATCCACCGCTGGCTGCAGCTCCCGCCGACGGAGGAGTTGAGGGCCGCCGCGCTCCTCAAGGATGCCCTCGCCAGAAGGGGTTCGGACCCAACCAACAGCTTGCTCGCTCTTCGCTCCTTCTCAACGATGTTGATTCTGGGAAAGGTCGAGCCCTTCGACGACCAAGAGGTCGAGGCGGCGCGGCGATTTGCGGAGCAGCGCCAATTCGACCTTGTTTACTACCCAGGCATACGCCCCGAGGAGGCGAACCGGTCAAACGTGCTGCGCGAAGACCGGTACTACGACTCTTTTCAGGGCCTGTTGTCAGACGAGCGGTTTTACGAGAGGTACGAATACGATGTCTCGCCGCCGACCGACAGCCGTCCGTTCTTCTTTCACTTCTTCAAATGGGAGCAGACCCCAACGGTTCTGGCTCTGCTGGGCAGAACCTGGCAGCCGTTTGGGGGAAGCGGCTATCTCATCGTCGTGGCGCTACTCGTTATCGTCATGGTCTTGTCGCTGGTCCTGATCCTCATCCCAGCCATCGCCGCAAGAAGGCGCGCCGCCCGCGGCGACCCGGGTGTGGCGGGGCAGCTGCAGGCGATCGTCTACTTCTCGGCTCTCGGACTCGGCTTTCTGATCGTGGAGGTGGCGCTCGTCCAGCGTCTCCTCCTCGTCCTGGAACACTCGGCCCAGGCGTTTGCAGTCGTGCTGTTCGGGCTGCTCGCGGCGTCGGGTGCCGGAAGTCTCCTTTCGGCTCGCCTCCCGTGGCGAGGCGTGATGGCGGCCCTGGTCGTGCTCGTCTTCCTCTACATCGCCGCGCTGCCTGCCGTCCTGTCTCAGTTGATGCCACTCCCATCGCCTTGGCGAACCGCGCTTTCGCTCGCGCTTGTGCTGCCGCTCGGGTTCTTGATGGGAGTGCCACTCCCGCGCGGCCTGCGCTGGCTCGGAGAGGCCAATCCGAGTCTGCTCCCACTGGCATGGGGAGTTAATGGCTTTGCCTCCGTCCTGGGCGCGATCGTTGCCGCCATGATCGCCCTGTCGTCCGGTTCGAACCTCGTCCTCGCGTCCGGCGCGCTCTTCTACGCCATAGGACTGTTGGCGTTGGTTAGCCGCCGAGCCCCCGCTTAGTCGACCTTTCGAACGAGGGGGACGAACAGCACGTCCGTTATGTTCTCAGACTCGACTCTTTCCCCTCGCTTGGTGATCCTCCAAAGCGTCTGATAGCTGCCCGGCGGACCTACGGGGATCACCAAGCGCCCCCCGTCCTTGAGCTGGGCGACCAGCGGTGGGGGGATGTGGTCGGGGGCGGCCGTGACGATGATCGCGTCAAACGGGCCCGCGTCCCCCCATCCAAAGTAGCCGTCGGCGTTCCTAGTGTGCACCTGCGAGTAGCCAAGCGTTCGCAGCGAGTTCCGGGCCCGGTCTGCCAGCTCGGGAATGATCTCGATCGTGTGAACCGAGTCGGTCAGCTCGGCCAGAATGGCCGCCTGATATCCCGAACCGGTCCCTATTTCGAGCACTTTGTCTCCCCGTTTGACGGCTAGCAGCTCCGTCATAAGGGCGACGATGTAGGGCTGGCTGATCGTCTGCCCCAAGCCGATCGGCAGTGGGCGGTCCTCGTAGGATCTACCCACGACGTTCTCGGGAACGAGACGGTGGCGCGGCACTCTACGCATCGCTTCGAGAACCGCCGGGTCGTTGACCCCCCGGCCCGCGATCTGCTTGTCGACCATCTCCAAACGCTTGGAGCGGTAGTCCTCGCGGTCGGCAGCCGGCGACCCTCCAGCCGCCGGAGGCGATGCCGGCCCTGAAGCCGCCTCCTCGGCCCCCGGCGTCTCACCCGATCCAGTCTCTCTGGGGGAAGAGGCGTCGCGGCCCGGCGAGCCGCACGCGATGCAGCTGGCGAGAGCGAGTGCGAGGGCACGCCGGATCATGTCGCCTTGCGCTTGGCCGCGGTGGTCTACAGCGGCTTGTCCTGCTCCTTCTCGGGGTGGTGCCCTGGCTGATTGTCCTCGGGGACCTTGCCAAATGACTGCTGGTCGGCGCGCACCTCGGACTCCGCCTTGATCTTGGCGCTGTCCTGGTCGGTCGATCCCTTGCCGCTTCGGGCGAGCTCGGGCTGTTGGGGTCTGGACATGGCAAACCTGTTGTTCCCGGCGGCCGGACCAAGGAAACGTGCGATGGCCCTTGCGCTCGCTGCGCAGGCTCTTCGAGCCACTCCGATCTCAGATGATGAGCTACACCGCGAAGAGGGGGTATCACCACATCGTGCCGGCAGGCGTTCGGTACTGAAAGGCTTCGAGGGTAAGGGATGAGCCGTGCAGCAGCGAACGGGGCCGAAGCGTTCACCGTCGAGTTCCCCGCCGCACTGCCCGTGGACCGGCAGGGAGAGTACTGGTGGATGGAAGCCGGTGGGATCCGGCTTCGTCTTTCCAATCTCGAAAAGGTGTTCTGGCCGGAGGAGGGCTTCACCAAAGGGGATCTCCTTGCCTACTACTTCAACGTTGCCTCGACGATCGCGCCCTACCTGAAGGACCGGCCGATCACGATGAAGCGGATGCCTGAGGGCATCAAGGGCGGGCACTTCTACCAAAAGGATGCTCCGGACTACGCCCCGCCGTGGATCACTCGTTGTGCGATCGAACCCGAGGACGGCAAGGTGGACGAGATGATCATGGTGCAGGGGATCCGGGATCTCATTTACGTCGTCAATCTCGGCTGCATAGAGCTCCACCCGCTGCACTCCCCCTGTGAGCGCTACGACTGTCCCGACTACATGGTCTTCGATCTCGATCCCTCACCACCGGCCGGGTTTCGTGAAGCTCTGATAGTGGCGTCGCACGTAAGGACCGTCTGCGACCGGCTGGGATTGCGCTCCTACCCGAAGACGTCAGGCGCGACCGGCCTTCAAATCTACGTGCCCGTGGCAGAAAGCCACTCCTACGAGGAGACGCGTAGCCTCACCGAGCGGATAGCGCGAATGATTCAGAAGGTCGACCCGGTGAGGGTAACGCTGGAGTGGGACGTCAGGCGCCGGGACGGCAAGATCTTCATCGATGTGAACATGAACCGGCGTGCCGCCAGCTTTGCCTCTGCCTACTCGGTTCGCCCCGAGCCGGGAGCGACGGTCTCCGCTCCCCTTAAATGGGAGGAGGTCGACGAGATGTCGGTTCGTCCCCGTGACTTCACGATTCGATCGATGCTCCGGCGGATCGACGAAGTGGGAGACCTCTTCGAGGGCGTCTTGGAGCCTCAAAGCCTGGATGAGGCACTAGCGATGTTCGGCATCCCTCGGACGTTCACGGACATCTCCGAGGGACGGCTGCGGCGCCGAATCCCTCCTCGCGCTCGGTGAAGGACGAGCGAGCTGCCGTTACGTGGCGACCCCGTTTGGGTAGGGAAGCGAGGAAGACTCCCACTAGGACGAGAGAGGTTCGATGGCCAAACTCAACCCTACAGTTCAAAAAGCACGCCGGGACTTGCTTCGGAAGCTCGATGCGGCCAAATCAGATGGCGGCAAGACGCTAAGCATCTACCTCGATCTGGACCCAACGGAATTCGCGGTGGCACCGGCGAGGCAGACGCAGGTGAACTCCGTCTTGAACGAGGCGTCCGAGCTCGTCGATCGGCTGGACCAAGAGCACAAGAAGGTTCTTATACAGGACTTGGAGCTCGTTAGGGGGTTTCTCGAGGAGAATGACGATTGGTCCGCCGAGGCGCGCTCGATTGCGATCTTTGTCTCATCTGCCGGGAAATTCTTCAACGTCGTAAAGCTCCCCGAGCCGATTCGACGGGGTGTCTTCATCGAGGACGCCCCCCACACGCTTCCCATCAAGGACATCCTCTCGGCCGAGAGCTGGTGCGTGGTTCTGGTCGACCGCCGGACTGCAAGGTTCTTCGTCGGCTCCCCAACCGAGCTGAGAGAGCTGGACGAGACCGTAGACGACGTGCACAGCCAGCACAGCGCAGGGGGATGGTCGCAGGCGCGGTACGAAAGGTCCGTCGAAGAAGACGTCGAGGACCATCTTCGCAACGTCGTTGACAGGCTCCTTCGCCTCGAGAAGAGGACCGACTTCGACCACATCGTGATCGGGACCAACGAGGAGCTTTGGCCACGCATCAGGGAAAAGCTTCACCCGTACGTCGCCGAAGATGTGATCGGACGCATCGACGTAGACACGCAGAACGCCGACTCCGAAGAGTTGCAGAACGTGCTCCAGAGCCTTGCCTCCCAATACGAGCAGCAGCGGGAGCAAGCCCTGATCGAGAGGTTACGGGAAGGGCTGGGCAACAACTCACGAGCGGCGGCGGGACCCGACGATGTACTCAGGAGCCTGAACGAGGCGAGAGTGGAAAGGCTGCTGGTTGCCGATGGTTACATGGGCGAGGTGAAGTTCTGTCCAAAGTGCGGTTTCCTGACCCAGGACGGAGATGAATGCCCCCTCGACGGGGAGCGACTGCAGACGGCAACGCTCGTCGACAAGGCCTCTGAGCGGACCGAGGAGATCGGGGGCGAGACGTTCGTGGTACGAGACCCAGAAGCTCTGAAGGACTTCGGATCGATAGCGGCAATCCTTCGTTTTTGACCGGTCGCAAATACAAAAACTTTCGTTACAAAGCCGAATTCTCGTTTAGGCCGCCGGCCTATGGGTAACGTCGGCGGGGACGCCGCCCCGACCATGGAGTAATTGCAGTCTCGTAGTTCGTAGTTTCGGCGGAGTCGCTCGAGCGGCCAACCGTTCCCGGTTGGCAACGCTTGTCTCGCTTTCCGACCGTCACGGCGCGCTGGTTCACACCCCAACCACGACTCGGCAACCAAAGCGCTGCTTCCTACAAAGCACCACCGGCCCTGCCCGCGCGGGTCGTTCAGCTCGTCTCGAGAAGCGGGACGAGCCCGATCGCTGTCAGGAGGTGATCTTTGAAAAGGGGATTGATCGTTTTAGTTGTCTGCCTGCTCGTGCAGGCCATGTTTGTCCCTCACGCTTGGTCTTCGGAGGCTCGGGAGATGATGGACGACGTCTTTGTACCAGGCTTTCCGTTCGAGGGCCCGTTGGCGGAGCCGCACGCCGAAGGAGACGTCGAGCCGGAGCCCGAAGCGGACGAGACTGAGGTGGTTGTGCCGCCCGAGACCAGGAATGTCGAGCCCGCGGCGGCGCAACGACTCCGGACCCGCCCGGCGCCCCCGCCAGAGCGGCAACCGGAAGCGGCCCGAGCAGCAGCCCCCGCAAGAAGGGTCACGAGCACCGCGTACTGCCACACCGGGGCGATGGCATCGGGAAGACCTACCTACGCCGGCGCCGCCGCCATGAACGGCGCGCCGCTCGGCAGCCGCTATCAGGTTCTTACGGGGCCGCGAGCTGGTGAGACCTTCGTCGTAGAAGACCGGATCGGCGGAGGCAGCGAGTTCGACATTGCGTACCCGGGGGACTGTCCCGGCGCGCGGATGTACGGCCGCCGCGTCATCTCTATCAGAAGGATCTGACGCGCTCGGGGCGGGGGACGGAGACTCGCTCGGAAGACGCCGCGGTCTCTTCGGAGGTCCACGCAAAGGTCGCGAAACCCCCTATCGCGAAGGTCGCGAAAAATGTTCAAATCTCGAAGATCAACTGTGGTCGTTCTTCTCGTTTAGTCACATAATCGCGCGACCCGTTGTCACGGCGACACCTGGGGTAGGCAAGCAGAACTGGGAGTAGGAGCAGTGATGCGAATCGAGCGGGGGCAGCGGGTAACTGTGCTCGACGGCCTTCGCGGGCTGGCTCTTGCTGCGGTCGTCGTGTACCACGTGGCGCCCTCTGTCCTGCCGGGCGGGTTTCTCGGCGTTGAGGTGTTCTTCGTCCTGTCCGGCTACCTGCTGACGAGCTTGCTTCTCAACGAGGTCGTCCGTACGGGACGCATCGACCGAAGCGCTTACGCGAGCCGGAGGATCCTGCGAATAGCTCCCGCGATGGTCTTGATGCTGCTGGCGCTGGTGGTCGTCGCGCCGCGCGTCGCCCCCGAGGACGCCTACCGACTCGGCAAAGACGTCCTGGCTTCTCTTGCCGGGATGACGAACTGGCACCTGATTCTCGATGGGAACTCGTACTTCACCCGCCTGGGGCGCCCCCCTCTCGTTCGCCACCTCTGGTCGATCGCCGTCGAGCTCCAGTTCTATCTCGTGTGCCCATTCATCGTCGGTTGGGTCGTATGGAGGAAGCGCCTGACTGCGATGGGGCTAATCCTCATAGGGATAGCAGCGTCTGCAGTGGCCATGGGTCTGCTGTACGAGAGCCCGGATCCGTCGAGAGCGTATTACGGGACGGATACTCGCGTCGGAGCGCTCCTCTCGGGGATGCTGCTTGGGTTCCTTCTTGGGGCTCGCCGGGCGCCGGCCCACCTCGTGCGCCGTCCCCGGCGCTGGCTTGGCGTCGCCGGAATGCTTGCTCTAGCGGCGCTCGCAATCCTGGTCGTCGTTAGCAACGAGCGGTCCCGGCTCCTCTATCCGGGGGGTTTCCTGGCGACCCAGGTTGCGACGATGGTCGCCATCGCGGCGGGAATGAAAGGCGGCCGCTTGGGGGCGATCCTCGAGAAAAGGCCGCTCGTCTGGCTCGGAGAACGTTCTTACGGCATCTACCTGTGGCACTGGCCGGCGGTTGCCCTCCTCCGACCTGGCACTGACGTCAACCTCCCGGCTTTCGTAACCGCCCCCGCCACAGTCGCCATTGCTGTCGTCCTTGGCGCGGTTTCGTACCGCCTCGTCGAGCTGCCCTTCATGAGGCGCCGGCCAGGCCATGCCCCTCGCGCGCGTTTCAGCCGCCGCCTATTGCGTCCTGCCTTCAGCGTGGCGGTTCTCGTGCCTCTGGCGATCCTGATGCTTCGGCTTCCGACCGTCGACCCCGTCGCCGCGAGCCTGATTGCAGGCGAGCGTGTGGTCGCGAATCAGCCACCCCCGCCACCGAATGACCCGGCCACCTTCGTGCTGAGCGCGGCAGAGGCGCCCTCCCTTGCACCCGCCACCCCTGGCTCTCCTGCCGTCGCAGGGCCGGGTGGAGAAAATCCGCCGGCCGAGGAGTTGAGCATCACCGCCATCGGCGATTCGGTCATGGTCGGCGCGGCGCCATCCCTCCAGTCCAAATTGGGGCCAGGGGGCTACATCGATGCGAGGCTGGGACGGCAGTTCGACGAGCAGTTGCGCGTGATTCGCCAGCTGGGGGCTCAAGGACGACTTGGCGACGTATTGGTGCTCCACTTCGGGAACAACGGCCCGGTGAGCGCGAAGCACGTGGACGCATTGATGGCGGAGGTTGCGTCGGTCCCAAGGGCGCAGCCTCACGTCGTCCTCGTGACGGTTAGGGTCGACAAGCCCTGGCAGAATTCGGTGAACCGGACGTACTTGGAAGCGGCGCAGCGCCACCCCACGATCAAAATTGCCGATTGGTTCTCGCACAGCGCAGGGCATCCGGAGTGGTTCGCCAGCGACGGGACTCACTTGAAGCGCCGTGGTGCAGAGAAGTACGCCGAGCTCCTCACCTCGACGGCACGATCCTTCGAGGTGCCGCCTGCGCCCATCGCAGCTCCTACGCCTATCGCGCCTGCGACGCAGCCCCCTGCTGGTGGCGGAGCCGCTCCCGCTCAGGGCCCTTAGCCCTCCTCCTCCTCTGCCCCTGGAAGACGCGAGCCTCCTTAACCCTCATGCGCTGTAGCTGGAGAACCGCTCGCCCGGGCGCGGTTCACGGATGGGACTACCTACCTAGCTAAAGGGGCCGGTTAGTCAGAGGGAGTGGTAGCCGAGTCCTGGCTCGTCTGGTTGCCGGTTGGGGTCGCGGTCTGCTGACCCGTCTTCGAGCTTTGCTGTTCGGTGTCTTGCTGGCGCTCCTGATTCTCCTGGCCCTGTTCCTGATTCGATGAGTCGTCGCCGCTGACTTGATCGTCGATGTCGTCGTTCGTCGGAAAGCCATCGTCGCTCCCCCCGCTGCTCGAGTCTTCGTCTCGTGACGAGTCGAAATCAACCTCGCGGTCCTGCTCGTTGTCCTGGTCTCGGGTCTGAGGGGGCGCCGGGGCCGGCGCCGGAGCAGGAGCAGGGGCAGGGGGAGTAGGGGTGCTCCTCGCAGGAGCCTTGGCCGCGGCGGGGCGACGGCGAGCCGGCGTCGTTGCGCCAGTATCCGACTCGTCCCGCCCCACGTCCGCCGGCGCGGCCTGTTCGGGGAGCGCGTCTGTTACCGGCGGCGACACCGCCTCGAAGGGGAAGACGAGGGGCGCGCGCGCGGTCGTGTTAGACGCCGCTGCGTCGGGAACGGGGTCTACCTCACGTGGGGGCAGCAGGAGGAGGTACAGGATGAAGGGAGTGATGCCGAGAGCGACCAGCCCGGCGATTCGAAGGAGCTTCGCGGCGTCGAGATTGCCGGGAAGCCGCCCTGAAAAGTGCATCATGCGGAGCCGGATCGCGTTGCGACGAGCCGCGCGACGATAACGGCGCGCTTGCAGCCTGACGGCGTTGCCGTATCTAACCCGCGCCATTCGGGTGGGCCGGAACTTGAGAGAGTTCCGCGCCATTCGGCTGGGCCGGACCTTGAGAGAGTTCAGTGATAGCCCCCGCTCGTGCTCTGGTGAGAACCGCCGCCCGAAAGGATAGACCCTCTTGCGAATCTTGCACGTCGCGGCTCCACGCTGATAACTTTCGGCCGGTGACCTTCCGGCCTCAGCGTCGGCTCATGTCGCCTGTTCGGCTTGCGGTGACATCGATTGCTGCAGCGACGTCCGTTCTGCTCGTGCCGGTGCCCGTGTCGGGGCAGACGGCCGGCAGCCTTGTGGCCATCCGCAAGCAACTGGCGGATGCCAACGCCCAGTCGACGCGAATCCTCAACCAGATGAGGGCTCTCGACACGCGCATCTATCGGCTGGGCGGCTCGATCAAGGCCGACGAGCGAGAGGTGGCCCGCCTGGAGCGGGGGGTTCGAAGCATGGAGAGCAAGATCTCCACGCTCGAAAAGCAGATGCAGGCGATCAAGAGATCGTCCAACGCCCGGGCGCGGCGGATCTACAAGATTGGGCCGGGCGCGCTCCTCGAGACGCTTTTCTCGACCCGGACGTTCGACGATGTCCCCAGATTGAGGATGTTCTGGGAGATCATCGCCGAGCAAGACGGACGGACAATCATCGAGTCGTCGCGCCTCAAGACCCAGATGGCTGAGGAGAAGGTGATGCTCTCCCGGGCCGCGAGCCGGCTGGAGGCCAGGGCGAAGCGCCTGGGGACCCACCAAGAAGAGCTCAAGGCGGATCGCAGACAACGTGAAGCAAAGCTTCAAGAGCTGAGGGTCGCCATAGAGAAGGCCCTCGCCGCGGAAAGAGCAGTATTGGCGGCCAGGGCCGCGCCCGTGAGGGCGCCGCGTGGCGGGTGTGTGGGCGGTACCGGAACCGCTGATAGAAAGCTCGCCGCCCTGCTTGCGTGGTACGCGCCTGCCTCGGGAAGCGAACCGTTCATGCCTCCCAAGCTTTCCTCGACGGGGATAGTAACGACGGGAGTTGCTTCCTGGTATGGGCCCGGATTTGACGGTTGCAGAAGCTCCAGTGGCGCCACTTTTCGCGCGGCTCAGATGACGGCCGCCAGCCTCAGCCTTCCGCTCGGAACTCTCGTCAAGGTTTCGTCTGGAGGGAAGGCGGTGGTCGTCGTAATAACCGACAGGGGACCTTACGTCGGTGGTCGGGCAATCGACCTTTCGCAAGCTGCGGCGCAGTCGATTGGGGTAGGCGGGCTGAATCAGGTGCGGATGGAGGTGCTTCTCCCCTCCGAGCCCGCCCCACCCTTCCCATAGTCACAAGAGGAGCCCGGTCAATTTTTCCTTAAAGCTTCCGCATTCGTGCCGATAAATATTGCGAGGCACGGCGAATTGGAGGCTTTGTTGAGCAAGCGCAACATCCGTATCGGTGCTCCCCGCTCGATCATCAGGCCGGCTAACCCGCGCGCTCGCTGGCGCCTCGTGAAACGGAGCCTCGTAGGGCCCTCGCAAATCCATCTCTTGCCTTCCGGAGTCTCTCGAGCCGTCGGAGGCAGGCGAACCGAGGGTAGGTAACGCTCCGACCGAAGAGCTGCGGTTAAGCGGGTTGCGTTGTGGGTAAACGCGGTTTCGAGATCCTACCGAAGGAGGCGCTGACGATGAGGATCATTCCTAGGCCGCGCGGCCGAAAGAAGGTTGCGAGGCAGCTTGACGGCCTCAGGGGAACATCCCGTAAGCAGTTGGACGAGCTCAGGGGGTTGTCGCGAAAGCAGCTGCAGGAGCTCAGGGGGATGTCTCAGTCGGCCATGCAGAGAATGCGCAGGGAGGCAGAGAACCAGAAGCCCGAGAAGGCAAAGGCGAAGCCGAAGAAGCGGCGGCGGCCCAGCTTCGGGACGCGGTTGCTCACCTATGGGGTGGCGAGCGGTGTCGGCATCTGGCTAGCGAGAGCGATGGCGAACGACAGACCGAGGCCGACCTCCATCTCCTCGGCCTCCTCCGGGCCAACCTCCACCCGCTCTCCCTCTTAACGAAGACCGATCGGGAGGCCGCGCCTTTAATCGTGGCCTCCTTGTTCCTGTTCGAGGAGGTTTGAGTATGTCCAGAGTCGCTTTCATCGTGGACGAGATGTTCGAAGACTCGGAGTTCCAAGCTCCTTACGACGCCGTGACGCAAGCCGGGCACCAGGCGGTCATTGTTGGGCAAGAGAAAGACAAGACCTTGACGGGCAAGAAAGGCGCCAAGGTCAAGGTGGAGAAGAGCATCGACGAAGTAGCGCCGTCTCAGTTCGACGCCCTCGTCATCCCGGGCGGCTACTCACCCGACAAGCTAAGGGTGAACGAGAAGATGGTCGAGCTGACGAAAGCCATCCACGACGAGGGCAAGCCGGTGGCCGCTATATGTCATGCCGGTTGGATGCTCACGGAGGCAGACCTACTCAAGGGGCGGATGGTGACGTCATGGCCCTCGATCCGGACAGACCTGATCAATGCAGGCGCCGAGTGGGTCGATCAGGAGGTTGTGGAGGATGGCAACTTGATCACGTCCCGGAAGCCGGACGACCTTGCGGCGTTCACCAAGACGCTTCTGGCGCAGCTCGAACGGCAGCAGTAGGCCGGTAGTAGGGGGCAACGCCTCCCGTTAGCTCGCCGCGCCCGAACGCGAACAATTCTTCGTCGCTTCTAAGCTTCTTATCATGCAATTCTCAGGTTCTTGCGGTAGGGAGGAGGAGTGACGGCTCGGCCCCCGGCCGGTGCTGAAGCCGGTGATCGCGGTCTGGGCATGGGAGGCTGATGCGTGTCCTCGTAGTCGACGACGAACGCCCGGTCAGGGACGCGCTGGAAAGGGCACTGAAGCTCGAGACGTACGACGTCTTGACTGCGCGTGACGGGGCGGAGGCCTTGAAGCTGATTGCATCCACCGAGGCAGATGCGATCGTCCTCGACGTCCTGATGCCTCGAATAGACGGGCTCGAGGTCTGTCGCAGGATCAGGGCCGCCGGCGACTCTACCCCTATCCTCCTGCTCACCGCGAGGGATGCCGTTCGTGACCGTGTCGCTGGCCTGGACGCGGGCGCCGACGACTACCTCGTAAAGCCATTCGCTCTCGAGGAGCTTCTGGCGCGCCTCCGGGCGCTGCTCAGGCGGTCGGTGGGAGATGGCGAAAGGCATGTCCTGCGCTTCGCGGACCTTTCGATGGACGGACGCACCCGCGAGGTGCGGCGCGGCGAGCGGAAAATCGAGCTGACGCGCACCGAATACCTCCTGCTCGAGCTCTTCCTACGCAATCCGAAGAGGGTGCTGACGAGAGACGTCATCTTCGACCAAGTGTGGGGATACGACTTCGGCCCGGAGTCGAACTCGCTCGAGGTCTACATCGGATACCTTCGGAAGAAAGTCGAGGCTGAGGGTGAGCCGAAGCTCATCCACACCGTCCGCGGAGTCGGGTACGTCATGAGGCTCCCGTGAGCCTCAAGGCGAGGATCGCCCTATCAGCAGGGGCCGCCATGGCCGCAGCGATGCTGCTGATCTCGGCCGTGATCTTCTTGGGGGTGCGCTCACAGCTACGCGCCCAGATCGATATAGCCCTCAGGGACCGAGCCCAGCAGATCGCTGAGGTGGCCGCCCGTTTCGGAACCCCCCCGTATCCTCGGCAGTTGCAGGAGCAGGGATCGCCCTTCCCTTACGACGTCCCCGATCCGAAGCTAGGCGGCCCGACCGGACTCGCGCAGTTTGTCCTGTTGAACGGCGCCGTCGTCCGGCCGGCAGACCAGGACGTGGTCATCCCGACGGACGACGGGACGCGGGAGGTCGCGCGGGGCAGGCGGCCCGCGTTCTACAGCGACATGAACGTCGAGGGCGGGCACATCAGGGTGCTCACGACTCCGTTCGGTCGAGGAGTGGCGCTTCAGGTTGCCAGACCTCTCGACGAGGTTGACCAGGTGCTCGCCCGACTCGTCGGCATTCTTGCCGCTCTCGCCGTGGCAGGAAGCGTCATGGCGGCCGGACTTGCACGCGTTGTCTCGTCCACGGCCCTGACGCCGGTAAGGGAGCTGACGGAGGCGGCCGAAAAGGTGGCGACCACGAAAGATCTGGCGCACCGCATCGCGGCCGGCGGCAGCGATGAGCTTGGAAGGCTGGCAAGCAGCTTCAACGCCATGCTCGAAGCGCTGGACGCCTCCGTCAAGGCGCAGCGGCAGCTGGTTGCCGACGCCTCTCACGAGCTGAGGACCCCTCTCACCAGCCTCAGAACAAACATAGAGGTGCTCTCGAAAGCCGAGTCCTTGTCGATCGAGGAAAGACAGAAGCTGCTCGCGGACGTCGTGGGCCAGCTGGACGAGCTCACGGCTCTGATGGCAGATCTGATTGATCTGGCGAGGGGCGACGAACCCGAGCTCGAGATGGAAGACGTTCGCCTGGACCTTCTAACCATGGACAGCGTGGAGCGCGCGAAGAGAAATTGGCCGCACGTCCGGTTTGTGACGGAGCTGGAGGAGACCACTGTCCGCGCCATCCCATCGAGGCTCGAGCGGGCGATCATGAACCTCCTGGACAATGCCGCCAAGTGGAGCGAGCCCAACGCGGACGTTTACGTCAGGGTGGCGAACGGCGAGATGAAGATCCGCGACCATGGGCCCGGGATTGCGGCGGCCGACCTGCCCCAGGTCTTCGACCGGTTCTACCGTGCAGACGATGCGCGAGGGATGCCTGGGTCCGGCCTCGGACTGGCGATCGTGCGGCAGGTGGCGTCGGCCCACGGTGGATCGGTCACGGCGGAGAACGCGGAGGACGGTGGGGCCGTCCTGACGCTGACCCTGCCTGCCGTTTCTTAGCCGTTTCTTAGGGTTCTCTCACGCCCGTCTTACCCTGCTCTGCTTCCATGGTTCACAGAAGGGTTCCAGGTCGAGCCGATTGGAGGACGAACGAAACGGATTGGGTAGACGTAGCGCCCTGACGGCGGTGCTCATCGCTCTGCCGATCCTCGCTTTCGTCGGGGTCTACCTGGCTTTCTTCACCCCCGACGCCCCGCCGCCGGTCACGTTGAATGACCCCCCCCAAGCTACCGCCGGCAGCGTGGGCGACCCGACCGGCTTCTGGACCGTCGCATCCGGTTCAGAGGCCGGCTATCGGGTTCGGGAGAAGCTTGTCCGCCTTCCTGCACCGAGCGACGCGGTTGGCAAGACGAGCGCAGTGACCGGACAGCTGTTCGTGGATCGTCAGGAGGGCCGGCTGGTTGCAAGAGAGGTCTTCGTAGAGGTCGACATGACGCAGCTAAGGAGTGATGAAACCCGCCGCGACCGGGCGCTGAGGGAGCGAGGTCTCGAGACCGACCGCTACCCTGTTGCCTCTTTCACTGCTGCTGGGCCAATTCCCATCCCCGAGGAAGCCTTGGGAGGGTCGACTGTCAGGCTCGAGCTACCTGGCGAGCTTACCCTCCATGGCGTCACTCGGCCGGTCACGATCCCTGTCGAAGCACGGTTTTCGGGCGGCCGAGCACACGTGGTCGGATCAATGATGATCGCCATGAGCGACTTCGACATCACTCCTCCAAACGTTGCCAACATCGTCACCGTCGAGCCCGAGGGAACCCTCGAGTTCAATCTGATGCTCACGAAGTCTTGACCCGAGGCGGGAGGGCAAATGGACAGCAGGACGAAGAAGTCGAGACACCGGTCAGAGCGATCCCTTACTCGATTCTTGTTCGCGTCCCACCGGGCTTTAAGGTGCGTTCACTTTCACGAGAAGTTCGTCCCCCCTTTGATTGAGGTGCTCCTGGAACGGCCGCATGCCCACCTTCGGCACCGGCTTCAGAAGGAGCTTGGTGAACCCTTCTATGTCTCGGCCGTCAGCCGGCCGGATGAGCCGCGGATCATCTTCGTAACGGTCCCCGACCCCGACCGGATTGCGATGATGCGGGAAGCGTACGCGAGTTCTGGAATCGTAGCGCTGGGAGCGCTGCCCTCGTCTCATCCGGCAGCCCTCGGCTGCTTCACTGCGGGGGCGGACTTGGTTCTCAGCTGGCCGGAGGTGTCCGACCTCGGGAACGGAATAAAGAGGCTCGCTCGGCGCCTCTTCCCCGAATCAAAAGAAGTTGCCGAATACCCAGAGGAGGCGTAAGCGTGCGCAACATGGAAGCTCCTGTGACCACTGGTCAGAGCAGCACCCCCCCGAGAGGCAACCGGCGGCCCTGGGGCACGATCATTGCGACCGGGGTCGCCGCGCTTTTGGGGGCCGTCATCGGTTCGGGAGCGACACTCTTCCTGGCGGATGGAGACGGCCGACCTGGGGAGCCCGGCGTCGTCAGGGTGGCGGAAGGAGGCTCTCAGGGAGCGCCTCTCGCGGGAGTTGCGGAGGTTGCTCGGGCGGTGCTTCCTAGTGTTGTGCAAATCCAGGTGGGGGAGGTGGGTGGAGGCTTCATAGGACGCCGTGGCACCGGCTCTGGCGTCATCTTCCGCTCGGACGGCTACATAATCACTAACGACCATGTGGCTTCGGGCGCGAGAGACCTGCAGGTCACGCTTCCGTCCGGTGAGAGGCTACCAGCCAGACTCGTCGGGACCGCCGCCCCCTCCGACGACATCGCGGTGATAAAGGTCGACCGCGACGGCCTCACCCCCGCCAAGCTCGGGTCGAGCGAGGGCCTCAACGTCGGCGAGTTGGCGGTTGCAGTCGGAAGCCCGTTTGGGTTGGAGGGGTCGGTGACGGCGGGGGTCGTCAGCGCCCTTCACCGCAACGTCACCCTTGGGCGAGGAATCCGCTTCACCCACGCCATCCAGACGGACGCGCCCATCAACCCGGGAAATTCCGGAGGAGCGCTGGCGAACGCCAGGGGAGAGGTGATCGGGATCAACACCGCGGTCCTCGGTGGTCTGGGCTTGACAGGAATCGGCTTGGCCATTCCGATCGACATCGCAAAGTCCGATGCCGAGCAGATCATTGCAACTGGCCGGGCGGCCCGGCCGTTCCTCGGAATCTCGGGAGAGACGATTCCCAATGGCGGAGGAGCCCAGGTGCAGGATGTGATTCCAGGTGGGTCGGTCGCCGACGCGGGGCTTCGCCCCGGCGACGTCATCGTCGAGCTGGAAGGGAACAAGGTGGGCTCGATGGACGATCTCATCGCGGCACTGTTGAAATTCAAGGTCGGGGACCGGGTGTCGGTCACCTACAAGCGCGGCAACGACACGCGGACGGCGGAGGTCGAGCTCAAGCCTCCTCCTGGCCAGCCATGATCGTCGCCGTCTTGAGAGTCGAAAGGAGTGAAGGGTGAGGTTCGATTACTACCCCGGTTTCGAGCGGGGGTGGTGGCCCTATATGTTCCGCGGCCTTTTCAGCTTCATCATCATGGGGCTTCTCATTGCCACGCTGGTGATGCTGATCATGGCCATCCGGAAGGGATCCTTGCAGGCCCCGGGAAGGTACGGGACGCGGGGAGACCTTCGCGAAGGTCCTTACCCACAGCGAGATCCCGCGCTGGAGGAGGTTCGGATGAGGTATGCCCGGGGAGAGATCACTCGGGAGGAGTACAACTCGATTACGCAAGACCTGGAAGGCCGGCCCGTGTCTCCTACGCAGTCGACGGGCGCTTCTCCTTAGGAACGGCGTCGACATCATTGCCCCTATCTCCTAGAGAGTCGGCAAGCGCCTCTTCCTTGGACCCAGGGGGAAGGCGCGCTCGATCCTTTCCACAGCCGCAGCGTCCAGCACAAGGTTCCCCGCGCCGGCGTTCTCCTCGACATGGGCGGCGTTCGACGACTTCGGAATCGTGAAAAGGCTCGGACGGCGAACCAGAAAGGCCAGCGCGACCTGGCGGGGAGTCACGTCGTGAAGGATTGCGATCTCCGCTAGGACGGGATTTCGTTCGGGGAAATCTCCCTGGCCGAACGGACTGTACCCGACGACGGAGATGCCGAGCTCTTCGCACAGGGGCAGGACCCCGTACTCTATCCTCCGCTCCTTCAGGTGGTAGAGAACCTGGTTGCAAGCTATGTGGCCGTATCCTGCCAGCGCGACCGCCTCTTCGACTTCCGGGACATCGAAGTTCGAGACGCCGAACGCTCTGATCTTGCCAGCCCTTTTCAGGTCGGCGAACGCGGCGATGGTTTCCTCGAGCGGGTGCCGGCTCGGCCAGTGCAGGAGGTAGAGGTCAAGCCGGTCGGTCCCCAGCCTTTGGAGGCTGCGTTCGCAGGCTTCGATCGTTCGACTGTGCCGGGCGTTGGAGGGCAGCACCTTGGAGGCCAGAAAGACCTCATCCCGGCGCCCTTCAATCGCCCGCCCGACGATCTCCTCCACTTGCCCTCCGCCGTACATCTCGGCCGTATCGATGTGAGTCAGGCCGAGGTCGAGGCCCGCGCGAATCGCTCTAATCGATTCCTGGGGATCCCTCTCCATCATCCAGGTGCCCTGGCCGATCACGGGGATCATGGGGCCGGCCGATCCGAGAAAGCGCAGCCGCACCGGTTAGGTCGTCCTTCCAAAAGCTGCGCACGCGCGGTGCATCTTCTCCCCTCGAGAAGGTCGGTCGAGTGTAAGTAGTTTGCGACAAACCCGCCGCTATCCGAGGCTGCCTAGCCTTCCACCTCGTACACGACGGTCAACTCGACGGCAACGTCCGATCTCGCCGCTTGACTCCCCTCCGGCCCCGGCGCGGGGCGCTCCTCGGCCGGCTGAGCCGTCTCGTCGAAGAATGGGGCGACGGGGAAGACCCCCTCGCTTTCCTTCACGGCGCTGATCCGCCCGAGCCTCACTCCGGCCGCCGAAGCCACCTGCTCAGCTCGATCTCGTGCGGCGGTGAGGGCATTCTTGCGCGCGGCGGCGTAAACGGCACCTTTGGCCTCGACGTCGTATATCAATCCTTGAACCCGCACCGCTTCCGGGGCGACGGCAATTGCCGCGTCGATGAGCGTCCCCGCCCTTTCAAGGTCCTTGGACTTTGCGGTCACCTGGTTCACAGCTTCGTACCCGGTGACCTGAGTCTGGACTGGTTGCCTGTCGGGAAAGACCGAGAGCTGCCGAGGGTCGACCGTTGCCTCGGTGGCGCCACTGTTCCGGAGCGCCGTGATCAACGCCCCCGTGTGCTGCTCATTCAAAGCAAGTGCCTGAGAGGCGGAAGGGGCTTTGGTGTTGACGCCGAAGTTGATCGTCAACGTGTCAGGCGTTGCAGTCGCTCGGCCAACCTCGCTCACGACGATCGTCGCCGGCGCCTCTCCAGTCCCGCGGTCGCACGCCGTCGCGAGCAGCGTCGCGAAAAGAATCAACGTCGTAAATCTTCGACGGCCCACTCCCACCCTCACGGCCCGCAGCCCACGCCGCATCTTACCCCGCTGCCAGGGATGCCCTTGTTGTCGCCACCCTAGGGGCGTCTATATACTTTTTCCATCGTGCCAAAAGTATTAATGTGGCCGTCGTTGTTCGCCTTATCGATCGTGCTGCTCGTGGGGAGCGGAGCTTGCGGAAGCACCGCGCGTCTTCGGAGCACGGGTCGGGGAGACGAAAAGGGGGGCGTGAGCTTGCGGCTCGGCTACTTTCCGAACCTGACCCAGGCGACCGCGCTCATAGGTATAGAGAAAGGCATCTTTGAGCGCGCGGTAGGGCCAAATGTGGAAGTTGAGTACAACGTGTTCACGGCGGGACCCCAAGCGGTGGAGGCGATATTTGGCGGCGCCCTCGACGCCGCCTACATTGGCCCTTCTCCGGCGATAAACGCCTTTGCACGCTCTCGGGGCGAGGCTATCCGCATCGTCTCCGGCGCTACCTCAGGAGGGGCCTTCCTCGTCGTAAAGCCTGAGATCAGCGGTCCGGAGGACTTGCTCGGCAAAAGGGTCGCCTCGCCTCAGCGCGGCAACACCCAGGACGTCGCGTTGAGGTCGTGGCTCGCGTCGAAGGGGCTACAGACGGACTTGACGGGCGGCGGGGAGGTTTCAGTGATCCCGCAGGAAAACGCCCAGACGCTGGAGACCTTCCGGTCGGGCGAGATCGCCGGTGCTTGGGTGCCCGAGCCGTGGGCGAGCAGGATGGTCATCGAAGCCGGGGGGAAGGTACTCGTGGACGAGAGGGACCTCTGGGAGGGCGGTCGTTACGTCACCACCCACCTCATAGTGAGGACACGGTTTCTAAGGGAGCATCCCGAGGCGGTGGAAGGGCTTCTCAGGGGTCAGGTCGAGGCGAACGACTTCGTGAACGAAAACTCCGAGGAAGCCAAGGCCCTGGCCAGCCAAGCAATTGCCAAGGTCACGGGAAAGCCGATGCCGAAGCCAGTCATCGACGCCGCGTGGGGAAACCTGACCTTCACCAACGACCCGATCGCCTCCACGCTCCGAAAGTCCGCGGAGGACGCAAGCAAGCTCGGGTTCTTCGGCCCGGTCGACCTCAGGGGCATCTACGACCTCGACATTCTGAACAGACTGCTCGAGCAAGCAGGCAAGCAAGGGGTTTCGGACCGGTGAAAGTCCAAAGCGCCCCCGCCGTCGAACAGGGCCAACGAAGATCGCACCGGGGATGGGCCGTGTCGCTTGACTCCGTCTCAAAGGTCTTTGGACACGGCCCCAATGCGGTTCGAGCCCTCGAGAACGTCTCACTCGAGATAGGCATGGGGGAGTTCCTTTGTCTCGTCGGCGCTTCGGGGTGCGGCAAGTCGACGCTTCTGAACCTGATCGCCGGCCTCGACCGGCCCACCACTGGGACGGTCGAGGTGAGGGGAGGCCGAACGAGCCTGATGTTCCAGGAAGGGGCGCTGTTCCCCTGGCTGTCCGTTGAGAAGAATGTCGAGCTTGCGCTCAAGCTGAGGGGGGTGGCGAAGCATCTCCGGAAAGAGACGCTCGCGGCCCTGCTCGACATGGTCCATCTGACCGAATTTTCGAAGAGGCACCCCCACGATCTCTCGGGAGGGATGCGCCAGCGCGTCGCGCTCGCCCGGGCGCTTGCTCAACAGGCGGAGGTTCTCCTCATGGACGAGCCCTTTGGCGCCTTGGACGCGATGACGAGAGACCTGCTGCACGAAGAGCTCGAGAACCTCTGGCAGAACACCGGTTTCACCGTCGTTTTCGTAACTCACAACGTGAGGGAGGCGGTCCGTCTGGGTGACCGTGTGGTGGTGCTCTCGAGCCGCCCCGGGAGGGTCATCGCCGAGTTCCCCGTCGCGATCGAGCGGCCACGGCGGACCGAGTCGGCGGAGGTTGGAAAGCTTGCGGGACTCATCACCAAGCGCCTGCGCCAGGAGGTTAGGCGTCACGGCTAGGGCGGAGGCCGAAACGTCGTCGCCTCTTCTCGACGACGAGCTTGCCGGGCTCGATGCGCTCGAAGTGCACGAGCCTCAGCCGAAGAGCCTCCTCGGGCGGATCTGGGCGGGAGCCTGGCCGCCGCTTGCCGCGGTCGCTCTCGTCATTGCGCTGTGGGAGCTCGTGGTCCTAACGGGGTGGCGTCCGGAGTACGCCTTCCCGCCTCCTGGCCGGGTTTTCGCCCGCTTCTTCACCGACATCGCCAGCGGTGAGCTTCTGAGAGCAACGGCCGTGACCATGAGAAGGGCTGCCGTCGGGTACGGCCTCGCTCTGATCATCGGCTGTGGGCTCGGCATTGCGATCGCCCACTTCAAGCTGCTCCGCAAAGCCTTCGGCGCGCTCGTCACCGGGCTGCAAACCATGCCATCGATCGCGTGGTTTCCGCTCGCGCTGCTCTTATTCCAGCTTGGCGAGGGTGCGATCCTCTTCGTCGTGATCCTCGGCGCCGCGCCTGCAGTGGCGAACGGTCTCATCAATGGGATCGATCACGTCCCCCCCGTCCTTCTGAGAGCCGGGAAGATGATGGGCGCGAGAGGGCTGTCGGCGTACCGCCACGTCGTGCTGCCGGCCGCCCTGCCCTCGTTCGTCGGGGGGCTCAAGCAGGGCTGGGCGTTCGCTTGGCGAAGCCTCATGGCGGGAGAGCTCCTAGGGGTGGTCGCGAACCAGGACGCAATCGGCTTCCGGCTCCAGCTGGCTCGCGAGTTCTCCGACGTCGAGGGTGTCGTCTCGACGATGATCCTCATCCTGCTGATCGGGATCATCGTGGACTTGCTCGTGTTTGGCACCATGGAGCAAGCAGTGAAGAGGCGCTGGGGGCTGATCGATCCGGCAACCGCCGAGTAGGGCGAGCATCGACGCCCGCAGATGGTGAATGCATTCGGCCGGGGCGATGAGCACGTCCGCGCTCGTGTCTTGATCTCGGGGCGGGTTCAAGGGGTGTTCTTCAGGCAACAGACGGCAACGCGGGCAAGGTCGAGACGAGTGTCGGGTTGGGTCAAGAACCTGCGGGATGGCCGGGTTGAAGCTGTCTTCGAGGGGGATAAAGAAGCGGTCGAATCGATCGTCGACTGGTGCCGGCGGGGACCACCTCACGCCGTAGTCGAGAAGGTCGAAGTGGAGTGGGGCCCACCGAGCCGAGAGACGGATTTCGAGATCCGCTGGTTGTGAACGAGAGCTGGAAAGGAGACGCATGTCGATCAAACCTCTGAGGGTCGTGGTCGCGATCCTCTTGCTGCTGATCTCGGCCGCCTGCCGGGAAGGCACCGAACCGCAATCTGACGAGCCGGGACCCAGCGTGCCGGCAGGTCCAAGCCTGCTGATCTCATCCCCTCAGGACGGCGACGAGGTGGAGGGACCCGTCCGGCTGGAAATGGACGTCACGGGGATACAGATTGTCCCGGCGAACGGCGACGCCTCGGGTAGGACTGGCCACTACCACATCTTCGTCGACCGCGATCCCGTCCCGGTAGGGCAGCCGATCCCTATGGAGGAAACCATTATCCACACGGCGAACAACCCGATCGAGATCGACGACCTGCCGCCGGGAATGCACAGGCTCACGGTGGTCCTGGGGGACGGTAACCACGTTCGCATCCACGAGGTCCAATCTTCCGTGAACATCACGGTGAAAGAGCGACGCTAGCCGCCGCAGCGACGATCCCGTCCCAAGCGCCCCTCCAACAGCGCGCCGCGCCCCCGTTTGGAGCAGGGCAGTGGGTTCGAGCGACCGTCGGGTCCCGTGAAACTAGGGGAATAACCGGCGATATCGAGCGCGTTGTTACCTTTGCCGCCATGCGGGAAAGATAAAAAAGGGGTGGGTTCGGCGACGCGGCCGAGGGCACAAAATGGCCCGTGAAATGAGTGTAGAAGAGGCTTTCGTAAGCTGTTAAGCTGGGTTTGCAGGTTCCAAAGCGCTTTCATCTCAAGATGCTCCCCAGCGCGCTGCCCGGCCCGGAAAGGGTAATCAGATCATGGCAATCGAAGAACTAGATCCCGCTCTCGCGGAACAAGAAGAAGTCCGCAAGATCAAGGAGGGCTACAAGTATGGGTGGCACGACGCGGTCACCTATGACGTAGCTCCTACCAAGGGGCTTTCTCACGCCGTGATCGACATGATCTCGGACCGTAAGAACGAGCCAGAGTGGATGCGGCAGTTCCGCCACCGCTCCCTCGACTACTTCCTCCGCCGGCCGATGCCGACATGGGGAGCGGACCTCTCGCAGATCGACTTCGACGACATCTACTACTACATAAAGCCAACCGACAAGGTGAGCAGGTGGGAGGACATGCCGGAGAACATCCGGCAGACGTGGGACAAGCTCGGGATTCCCGAGGCGGAGAAGAGCTACCTCGGAGGCGTCACTGCTCAGTACGAGTCGGAGGTCGTTTATCACTCCACTCAGAAGGCTCTGCAGGAGCTCGGAGTTCTGTTCACCGACATGGACTCGGCGCTCAGGGAGTACCCCGAGCTGGTAAAGGAGTACTTCGGCACCGTCATCCCGCCGAACGACAACAAGTTTGCCGCCCTCAACTCGGCGGTCTGGTCCGGGGGCTCGTTCATCTGGGTCCCGAAGGGTGTCTCGGTCGAGGTTCCCCTCCAGGCCTACTTCCGCATCAACCAGGAAAACATGGGCCAGTTCGAGCGCACCCTGATCATCTGCGAAGAGGATTCGTGGGTTCACTACGTCGAGGGATGCTCGGCCCCCGTCTACTCCAGCGACTCCCTGCATTCGGCGGTCGTTGAGATCATCGTTAAGGACAGGGCCAGGTGCCGTTACACGACCATTCAGAACTGGTCACATAACGTGTACAACCTGGTCACGAAGCGAGCCGTTGCCTACAAGGACGCCACCATGGAGTGGATCGACGGCAACCTCGGCTCGAAGGTCACGATGAAGTACCCCGCGGTCATCTTGAAGGGGGAGGGCGCGAAGGCGGAGATCCTTTCCGTGGCGTACGCAGGGGAGGGCATGCATCTGGACGCCGGGGCGAAGGTGACCCACGTAGCCCCCAACACCACCTCGACCATCGTTTCCAAGTCGATATCCAAGGATGGGGGGCGCGCGGGCTACCGAGGGCTGGTTCGCATGGACCAGGGCGCAACCAACGCCAAGTCGAACGTGCGTTGTGACGCCTTGATCCTCGATGAGGACTCTCGATCCGACACCTATCCCTACAACGAAATCGAAGAGCAGACGGGTTCGGTTGGTCACGAGGCCACCGTCTCGAAGGTGGGCGACGAGCAGCTGTTCTATCTCCAAAGCCGAGGCATCGACGAGGCCGAGGCGATGAGTCTCATCGTCCGGGGCTTCATCGAGCCGATTACCAAGGAGCTTCCGCTCGAGTACTCGGTTGAGCTCAACCGCCTCATCCAGCTCCAGATGGAGGGGTCGATAGGCTAAGGGTGGCGGACGCCGGAGCCGGCCGGACAGCTGGCCTGCTCGCCTCGCCCCATACTGCCGGACAAGCGCGATGCTGGCGTGGTCGCTGCGGCCGGGCCCGCGTCGCGAATCGATGTTCCAGTCGTCGGCTCGGAGTCGGGCATGCATGGGAAAGCTTGCGAGTCGGAGGACGCGAGCCGGCTAAAGGGGATACATGGGCTTTAGCAAGAAAGACGTCGAGGACCTGAGTGCCGCTCTCGGCGAGCCGGGGTGGGTTTTGGACCACCGGCTTCAGGCCTGGGACACATTCACGAAGATGGAGCTGCCGGGGGAGAAGGAAGAGCCCTGGCGCTACACAAATCTGGCAATGCTGAGGCTCAAGCTCGACCGGTTCTCTCCTGTTCGATCCGATCAAATCCGCCCCAGGAGTCCGAGCGAAGCGCCTGCCGTCCCGGAGGGCCGCAGCGCAAGGATCGATCTCACCTCGGGGGGAGCATCGGTTGCCTGCGAGGATCCGACCCTCGAGTCGAAGGGGGTTGTCGTCACCGATCTTGCTTCCGCCATGCGGGAGCACGAGGAGCTCGTGCGCAAGCACCTTTTTTCTGAGGCGTCCTCCGACAGCCACATCTTCACGGCCCTACATGCCGCGCTCTTCTCGGGAGGCGCCTTCGTTTACGTGCCCAGAGGGGTGACCGTGGAGCTACCGATCGATGTTCAGGTGCACGTCGAGGATCCGGCGGTTGCTTTCATGCCGCACAACCTCGTGATCGTCGAGGAGGGTGGGGAGCTCTGTGTGCTGGAACACTTTGTCTCCGGCGCTATCCCGTCGGACAGTTTGTCGAACTCGGCGCTGGAGGTCATAGCCCGGCAGGCCTCCCGAGTCTTCGTCACGACGATCGAGGATTTTGGCGAACGTGTCTGGCACTTCCAGCAGCAACGCTTCGCCGCGGCAAAGGACGCGAACCTCAAGAGCCTTGTGCTCACGCTCGGGGGTAGGTTCTCCCGCAGTGAGATCTCCGCGGCTCTCCGAGGCGAAGGCATAGGGGTCCAGATGCTCGGCCTCTACCTCGCTTCGGGAAAGCAGCACTTTGACTTCAGGACGCTGCAGGATCACGTCGCTCCTCACTGCACCTCCGACTTGCTCTTCAAGGGAGCGCTTCGCGACGAGTCGCGGGCGGTCTACTCGGGGCTGATTCACGTTCGGCCGGGGGGCGCGGGGACCGACGCCTACCAGACGAATCGGAACCTCGTCCTGTCGGATCGGGCAAAGGCAGATTCGAAGCCCGAGCTCGAGATAGAGAACAACGACGTGCGGTGCAGCCACGCGGCCTCAGTCGGCCAGATCAACGAGGAGGAGGTCTTCTATCTTCAGGCGCGCGGGATCGACCGGGCGCAGGCCGAACGCCTCATCGTCCAGGGGTTCTTCGAGGAGGTCCTCGGCCGGCTGGGGCGTCCCGACATCGTCGGGCTGGCTCGCCTCACGCTCGAGGGGGCCCTCACGCGATGACCGACTGGACACCGGTCGCCCGGCTCGATGACCTGAAGCCGGGGCAAATCATCCAGGTGGAGGTCGATGAGGAGCCCGTGGCGATCGCGAACGCAGACGGCCGAATCTATGCAGTGAGCGACATATGCACACATGAGTACGTGTTCCTGTCCGAGGGGTGGATCGAGGGCAACGAGATCGAATGCCCCCAGCACGGCTCCCGCTTCGACCTGAGGACTGGAGAGCCGTCCGGCCCTCCCGCCACCCAGCCCTTGCCTCGTTATGAGGTGAAGGTGGAGGACAGCGAGATCTATGTGAAAGGACCTGTGGATTGACATGAGTGATCCGCTACTCGTCGTTGAGAACCTGAACGTGAGCGTGGAGGACAAGCCCATCCTTCGCGGTATCGACTTGAAGATCTTCCCTGGGGAGAAGCACGCCATCATGGGCCCGAACGGGAGCGGCAAGTCGACGCTCGCCAACGTGCTCATGGGCAAGCCCGGCTATGAGGTGACGGCGGGACGGGTTCTCTACAAGGGCACCGACATCGTCGACCTCTCCCCCGATGAAAGGGCCCGGATGGGAATGTTCCTAGCGTTCCAGTACCCCACGGAGGTTCCGGGAGTGTCGGTCGTCAACTTCCTGAGAACCGCCTACAACGCAGTCCACCCTGACAATCAGCTCGGGCCCCTCGAGTTTCGGAAGTATCTTCAGACCAAGATGGACCTGCTGGACGTGTCGGACGAGATGATCAACCGGTACGTAAACGCCGGCTTCTCGGGGGGCGAGCGCAAGCGGTCGGAGGTCCTCCAGATGGCGGTCCTCGATCCCGAGCTTGCAATCCTCGACGAGACCGACACCGGGCTGGACATAGATGCGCTCAAGGAGGTCTCCGCAGGCGTGAACAAGGTGCACGATGAGCGCCGGGGGCTTCTCATCATCACCCATTACCAGAGGCTGCTGAATCACATCCAACCGGACCACGTCCACGTCCTGATCAACGGCAAGATCGTCCGCTCGGGAGGACCCGACCTTGCCCTGGAGCTCGACGCGAAGGGTTATGAGCAGTTCCGCTCGGAGCTTGGTATACCCGAGGGGGAAGCGCTCGTCGGTTAAACGTCCCATGCAGCTGGACTCCAGCACAAGGGGGTGAGAGTGAGGCCGGTCTTCGGGGGCATCGGAGTGGCCCTCATCACGATATTTGACGAGTCGGGTGAGCTCGACGTCCGGGCGACTGTGGAGCACGCTCAGCGGCTCGTCGGCTTGGGCGTAGGGGCGGTCGTGGTAGCCGGAAGCACCGGGGAGGCCCTATCGCTTTCGCTCGAGGAGCGAGCCGACCTGCTCAAGGCGGTCCGGGCCGAGCTCTCCGACGTGCCGGTCATTGCGGGGACGGGTGCACCCTCGACCCGCGAGGCCGTTCACCTTACCTCTCAGGCGGTCGACCTCGGCGCCGATGCGGTCCTGGTACTGTCGCCATTCCGGAGCGACCGCTGCGTCCCCTACTACGAAAAGATCCGGAAGGCCGCGGGTGCGACGCCGGTGATCGCCTACCACTGGCCCGCGATGTCTCCGCCCGGAATTCCGATAGACGTGCTGCCCGAGCTCCCCGTCGACGGCTGCAAGGATTCCTCTGGCGACGCCGAGCGATTGCTCGTTACGCTCACCAAGTGGGGCGGTCCCTTGTACGTTGGATCATCGGCTCTTCTTGCTCTCGCGGGCGGGGCAGGCTGCGCCGGGGCGATCGTGTCGCTTGCAAACGCCGATCCCGAAGGCTGCATCAGGGCGTTTTCTGGGGATTTCAAAGCGCAGCTTGAGCTCATCCCCGGTCACCTTGCTGCGGTCAGTGACTTTCCGAGGGGGATAAAGGAGCTTGCATCAAGGCGCTTCGGAACCTCGGTTTCGGCGCGAATGGGCTGAGGTCCTCGCACCAGGCCTCCCCCTCCAGTAAACGCCCCTCCCCAAAGCCGCTGAATGCGCCTGTTAGCGGCGGCGTTCCCTCGGGCCCTGTTATGGATAAAAAGAGGTAGGTGCGAAGATGAGGCTAACAGCAGGACCCACCCGCTGACGCTCGGAGGTAGCCCATGCAAAGGCAGGTGCTTACTACCCGCAAGCTCCACCAGAAGCAGTACGCAACGCTTCATCTGAGGCTGGGCCCCTAGCCGTGCCGTCTGCTCGCCGAACCCTTTCCTTTCAGGACGTACGCTCCCACGTACGCGACGAGATCTCGGGTTCCCTCAGCGAGGGGTGTGTCGGAGTCGAGCTGGAGTGGCTTGCTCTCGATCCCCAAAAGCCCGAGAAGGTCATCCCGCTCGAGCTCCTCGAGCAACTCTTAGACCCAGCCGAACCTCTGCCCTCAGGCGGGCGCCTCACTTTCGAACCGGGGGGGCAGGTCGAGATAAGCTCCTCTCCCACCTCCTGCCTCCGGATCGTCTGCCCCGCAGCCTCCGCCGATATCGGCCTCATTCAGAGCAAGCTATCTACTTTGGGCATCCGCCTGATCGGAGTCGGGCTCAACCCCTACCGATCGAGTCCGCGCCTCCTCGACCTCCCGCGGTACCGGGCGATGGAGGAATACCTCGACAACGAGTGGCCCAAGGGCCGGTCGATGATGCGTGACACAGCCTCGGTCCAGGTCAACATCGACGCTGGGCTGGGGGAGGAGGCGGCAAGGTGGCGCTTCGTCCACGCCCTCGGACCGGCGCTCACGGCCTGCTTTTCAAACTCCGCCATCCTGAACGGCCGCCCCACGGGCTGGCGCTCGACGAGGATGGCAACATGGCAATCTCTCGACGCGTCACGAACACGCCCGGCGTCCGGCACGGGGGATCCGGTGACGGACTGGACGGACTACGCGCTCCAGGCGCGGGTGATGTTCATCAAAAGAGCAGAAGAAGATCTGCAGCCGGTCCTTACTCCGCTTACGTTCGGCGAGTGGATTGATCGGGGCCACGACCACCGATACCCGACGATCGAGGACTTAGCTCTCCACCTGACCACCCTGTTTCCGCCCGTTCGGCCGAGGGGGTGGCTGGAGCTGCGGATGATCGATGCCCTACCGGATCCGTGGTGGCGGGTTCCGCTGGCGATCTGCACAGCACTCGTGTACGACCGCCTTGCGTTCAAGAGGGCAGAGAAGGTCCTCGAGCCCGTCGCCGATCTTTGGGTGGAGGCCGCGATGCAGGGCATGTCCCACCCCCGCCTCGCCAACGCAGTCAGGATCTGCTTTGCCAATGCGATGAACGCGCTCGAGGGGATGGACGTTGACTCTGAAACGATTGCTGCAACCCGGGACTACTACGACCGGTATGTACGAAGGGGTCGTTCCCCCGCCGACGATCAGCTCGCGTTGTGGACCGCGCTCGGCGCGATAAAAGGGACCGATGACAGCCTGGAGGCGATATGGGGCTGAAGGAGGTGATCGCCGGGAAGCTCGAAGAGGCGAGACAGCGTTCGCTGGCGCTCGTAGAACCCGTTCCTGAGCAAGATCTGATCAAGCAGCACTCACCTCTGATGTCCCCGCTCGTGTGGGACGTCGCCCACGTCGGCAACTACGAGGAGATCTGGCTCTTGAGGGTGGTTGCCGGTATGCCCGCCAAATCCCCCCAGCTCGACGATATCTACGACGCTTTTAGACACGCCCGAAGCGAGCGGACCAGGCTGAAGCTTCTGGGTCCGCGAGAGTCGCGAACCTACATCTCGGACGTCCGCGGGAGGGCGCTCGACGTCCTTGAGAGGATCGAGCTGGACCCGTCGAACCCTCTGCTCGGCGAGGGGTACGTCTACGGCATGGTGATCCAGCACGAACAGCAGCACGACGAGACGATGCTTGCAACCCTCCAGCTTCGAACGGGGGAGTATCCGATCGCCGAGGAGATCCCGGCGGCGGGGAACCCCCCGGCCACGAAGGAGGTCCTGGTAACCGGCGGCCCCTTCGTCATGGGTACCGACACGGATCCGTGGGCGTACGACAACGAACGTCCGGCGTGCAAGGTCGACCTTTCGCCCTTCTGGATCGACACGGCCCCCGTGTCAAACCGGAACTATCTCGAGTTCATCGAGGCCGGCGGGTATCAGGACCGTAGGTGGTGGAGCGACGAGGGCTGGCGACACCGCTCCGCCGAGGGCCTGGAGCACCCCCAGTTTTGGCACGGTGAACCCGGCGGGGGGTGGACCAGGGACCGCTTCGGGCGGCGCGAGCCCCTGCCCCTGGACGAGCCGGTTCAGCACGTGTGCTGGTACGAGGCCGAGGCATACGCTCGGTGGGCGGGCAAGCGCCTGCCCACCGAGGCGGAGTGGGAAAAGGCGGCTTCGTGGGATCCGGTAACCAGCACGAAGCGCCGCTTCCCCTGGGGAAACTCTGCTCCCGGCCCAGAGCACGCCAACACAGGACAACGGGCCTTTCGTCCCGCCCCCGTCGGCGCCTACCCCGCCGGCGTCAGCCCGTGGGGGTGCCACCAGATGATCGGCGACGTCTGGGAGTGGACCTCCTCCAACTTCGAGCCGCTGCCCGGCTACGTTTGCTTCCCGTACGCCGAGTACTCCCAGGTCTTCTTCGGCACGAAGTTCAAGGTACTGAAGGGAGGCTCTTGGGCGACGCACCCGGTAGCGGTGCGTAACACCTTCCGAAACTGGGACTTCCCGATCCGCCGGCAGATCTTCTGCGGCTTTCGCTGCGCCCGGGACGCCTAGAGGGGTCCGACGATGTGCCGGCTGATTGCCTACGTGGGGCCTCCCATCACGCTGCAAGCCCTCGTGCTCGATCAGCCCCACTCGCTGGTCCACCAGTCCTACAGCCCTCGTCATCAACGCCACGGATCCGTCAATGCGGACGGCTTCGGCTGTGGCTGGTTCGATCAGGAGGTACGGTCGGCGCCGGCTCTTTATCGCCGGGACAAGCCAATTTGGGGTGACTCCAGCTTTAGGAGCATTGCAGGGCTCGTAAGGTCCAAGGCGGTGCTTGCAGCCGTCCGCGATGCGAACACGGGGGCACCCGTGGATGAAGCGAGCACGCCGCCGTTTGCAAGGGACGGCTGGCTCTTTGCACACAACGGCAAGTTGGAGGGTTTCGATGGGATCGCGGGGGTGCGCCTCTGGAGGAAGCTCTCCGATCGCCGCGCCGCAGAGGTGCGGGGCACCAGCGACTCGGAGGTAATCTTCGCCGCGCTCCTCGATCGCATGGACGATGGGATGACCCCGGCCCAGGCGGCGAGGGCCGTAATCGAGGATTGCCTCGAGATATCCGCGGGCAGCTTCAACCTCGTCCTGCACGACGGGTGGAAGATCACGGCCACGTGCTGCGGCGACTCCCTGTTCTTTCTCGAGAACGGGGCGTCGATGCCGGGAGGCGTGGTCATCGCCTCGGAGCCGTTCAACGACGATGCAGGATGGAAGCCCGTGCCGGAGCCCAGCTTGATAGAGGGCTACTGTGGCGGCGTCGTCGTTCAGCCGCTCGACTTTGCAGCTTGAGCTCGCCCCGCGGCTTGCAGACCAATGCGCAAACGGGCAGGCCCGGTCGTCGCAAGGTCCGGATTCACATGAGGGCCTCGCCGGAGGATCTGGCGCGCGACTTGAGGAGAGAGGCTCGTGACGGGCTTTCCGCGAAGCAGAAGTGGGTCTCGTCGAAGTGGTTCTACGACAAGCGCGGCTCCGAGCTCTTCGCCGAGATAACCCGCCTTCCCGAGTACTACCCGACGCGATGTGAGAGACAGATACTGCAGGCGGAATCCCACTCGATCGCCGCGGCCACGCGTGCCGAGACGATGATCGAGCTGGGATGCGGGACATCGGAGAAGACCCACCTCCTCCTCGACGCCTTTACCAGAAGCGGGAGCCTCCTAAAGTTCGTCCCCTTCGATGTGGACGAAGCGACTCTGAGGGAGGCGGCGGGAACCCTGATGGAAAGGTACCCCCACCTCGAGGTCGAAGGGATCGTCGGCGACTTCGAGCGCCACCTGAATGCGCTGTCGGATGGGGAGCGAACGCTCATCGCGTTTCTGGGGAGCACCATCGGCAACCTCGTCGAGGGAAAGCGCCGGGCCTTCCTCTCCGGCCTTTCGCGCAGCTTGAAGCCGGGAGACGGTTTCCTGCTCGGAGCCGACCTCGTCAAGGA
>JALZBO010000056.1 GCA_030863545.1 Actinomycetota bacterium | reverse complement strand
TGTTCCTCGCAATCGGTTCGGCAGCCCACGGGATCGTCCAGGGCGCCGCGGTCCAGGTCCTTTCCTACGGCGGGTTTGTTGGGGGCCTCTTCATCGGGGCCCGCCTGGGCCCGACGTTTGCGGACATGGTCGAGAACCCTGCCGTAAAGATCCTCGTCCTCGCGCTGGTGCTCTTCGGAACCGCAGGCATTCTTTCGGGCGTTGGACGCCTCCTCGGGGCTCAGGCAACGTGGGGAATCCTGCGCCAGCTGCGACTCGGGCCCTTGAACTCGGTCGGGGGGGCGGCTGTCTCGGTCGTCGCGACGCTCCTCACCACCTGGCTCGTCGGAAGCTTGTTTGCGCAGGTAGGGCTCCCCGTCGTGACGACCTCGCTGCAGCAGTCCCGCATCATGAGGGCGCTCGACGCGAGCCTTCCTCCCGCCCCCGCCGTCTTCTCTCGGATTCAGGCCACCCTCCTGCCCCATGGCTTCCCTCCCGTCTTCGCGGGGCTCGAGCCCAGCCCCGCTCCGGAGGTGCCCGTCGAGGGAGGACCCGTACTGCAGCAGGCCGTTCGGAGCGCCCGGGCCAGCACGGTCAGGGTGACGTCGACGGGCTGTAGACGCATCACGCAGGGCTCGGGATTCGTCGCTGATGCTGGCCTGGTCGTGACGAACGCTCACGTGGTGGCCGGAGTTGAGAACCCGATGGTCCAGGACTCCCGGGGATTCCACCGCGCGACCGTCGTCTTCTTCGACCCACGTATGGATCTTGCGATCCTGCGGACGACGGGTCTCGCCGGCAGGCCCCTGCCGATGCTTCGGGCTCCCGCCCAGCGGGGTTTGCAGGGGGCCGTCCTCGGATTCCCCCTGGGGGGTGGTTTCGATGCCGAGCCCGGCGCCGTACGCACCTTTATGACGGACGTCATCGGCCGTGACATCTACAGCCGCGGCCTCGTAAGCCGGGATGTCTATCAACTGGAGGCGCGCGTCCACCAGGGCAACTCGGGGGGCCCGTTTGTCCGCTCCGACGGAACCGTAGTCGGGGTGATCTTTGCCTCGTCCCTCGTGCAGCCGAACATCGCGTATGCCCTCACCTCCGTCGACGTCGCCCCCAGGGTGGACGCCGTTAGAGGCGTCCGCACTCCCGCAGATACGGGGCCTTGTCCGGCATGACCCCATCAACTCGCGAGGGGATTAGCCGGAGGATCGAACAGGTGGAGAGCCCCCCTCGGGCGCGGACGGATCCGGCGAGGCTGAAGCGGTGGGGAAGTCTCCTTGCCGTCCTTCTGGTCGTTGGCCTGGCGCCGTTCGTAACGATCCCGGTGCTCGTGTTGGAGCCCGGTCCCGCCCCCGACCTGGCGGGTCGTACCGAGATCAGCGCTCCCACCTACCCTTCGAGGGGGTCCTTTCACCTCACGACGACTCAGATCAAGTCCGTGGAAGGGTCGAAGCTCGCGCGTATCCTTGCCGCCATCATCGATCCGGACAAGAGCGTCCTTCCCAGGGAATCCGTATACCCCCGCGGCTATTCGAGGAAGCAGACAGAAGGTGTCCAGGCTGCTCAGATGACGCAAAGCGAGAACTCGGCGGTGGTGGCCGCCCTGAGAGAGCTGGGCTTGCCCTACGAACCCGATGGAGTGGCGGTGGTTCGGGTGAGCAGAGAAGCCGATGCCTTGCAGAAGCTTAGGGCCGGGGACGTAATCTTAGCTGCGGACGGAAAGCCCGTCGTCCGTCTCGGCGACCTCAACGGAGCGGTTGCCGCCCTCAGCGTCGGCCAGCCTATCCGTCTGTCGGTGCGGCGGGGAGAAGCGATCGAGGAGGTCTTGGTCAGGACGATCACCTCGCGGTTCAACCGAGGCAAAGCAATCCTTGGGATCTCAGCTGAGCAGCATTACAGGGCGCCCGTCGAGGTAAAGGTGGATAACAAAGACATCGGCGGGCCTTCTGCGGGTCTCATGCTCGCCCTGTCCATTTATGACCTCTTGACTCCCGAGGATCTAACGGGAGGACGGAAGATAGCCGGCACGGGGACGATCGACAACCGGCCGGAGCGAATCGGGGTCGTCGGGAAAGTGGGCGCGATGGATCAGAAGATCGAGTCGGCTCGCCGAATCGGCGCAACCATCTTCATCGCCCCGAGGGCCGAAGCGGAGGACGCAAGGCGCGCGGCTCCGCCCCAGATGAAGGTCATAGGAGTCCGCTCCCTTCACGAGGCCATAGCGGCCCTACGCGAGCTTGGCCCGCCGAGGAGCTCGCAAACGAAGTAGGAGAGGCGTCGTCGACCCCGCGGTTAGGATCTCAAATCCCTTCTCCTGGGCGCGTTTGAGAGAACATATAGGTGCGCCGTTCGGACAAGGCGTACATTGAGGAATATGGAGCTACTTCCCGCCCCGTTCCACTTTGCAGCGACGTTTCTGGTCACCGTCGCTGCGCTCGGGGGAGCGTGGGTAACGATTTACCGGCCTCAGTTCGTCCCCTCGGGAACTTGGCGAAGGTGGGCTTTCGGGACCGGCTGGGTTCTTCTCAGCATGGGCGAGCTCCTCCACGGAGCGCAAATAGCCCCTTCTGAGAACGACCCAGTGGTCGTGACCCTCCGGATCGCCGCCTACGTCCTGCTCGTCGCGGCGATCCAGCCCGTTGCTCTCAGCGTTCCTTCCAAGACCGATGCAGAGTCGGTCGAAGAGCCCGACGACCAAGCAGCCTCTGACACCGCCACGCGCCCGCGCGGCGTGCACGTCCCGGCAGTGCGGCGGCTCGTGGTCGCGCTGAGCCTCTTCGCCGCGTCAGAGGTTTTCTTTCTTCTTGTCGACTCCCTGAGCTCCGAGCAACCCGGTGGTCTCTGGTTCTTCGTGCATGGGTTGCGGCTTGCCGGAGGCCTGGCAGTTCTCGCGTGGCTCGGCCAGGTGGTACGGACCTCGATCCAGGCACGAGTGGTTGCGGTCTTCATAGCCCTCCTGTTGGTCGTGGTAGTGGCGATCTCCGGCTCGATGACGCAGATCTTCACGGCAAAGATCACCCAGGACTCACTCGAGGATGCGGCGCGGGAAGGCGAGGCTCAGCAACGTCTCCTCGCTGACCAGGTGCAGACTGCGATCTCCCGGGCCCAGCAGGTCGCAAGGCTGGACAACGTCAGGGAGGCCTTTGCCAGTCGCTCGGAAGAGCTAGCCTCCCTTGCCTCGAGGCTCCAGACCCCCGGGGGCCCCTTCGAGTCGTCCGACTTCATGGCCTTCTTCGACCCCGCGGGGTCGATCCTTGCCCTGTCGAACCTAGACGAACGGGGGCGAGCGACGCTGGAGCTCGCCGACGTTCGCGCCCTGACGAACTCCGACGTCGTCCGGACCGCACTCACCGTCACGCCCGAGGAAACCGGCCGGGAAGCCGGCGCCACGACGATGCTGGGGCCGGGGAAGATAGCCGCGGTAGGGGCTTACCCCGTCGCGAATCCTCAGCACTTGCCGCGCGGCCTCGCCGGGGTGGTGGCAGTCGGGCGCCTAATCGGCGAAAGGTATCTCGAGAGTCTCGGACTTGCTGATGGAGAGGCGGCGTTTCTGATAACGCGGACCAACGTCCTCGCTTCGACCCTGCCCAATGCGCGGGGAGTGATACCCGACCGCCGGTCACAGCTGGACAGGATCTTCGAGCGAGGATCGCGGCTTCCGATCCAGAACGAGATCGGCGGAGTCGATTACTTCAGCGCTTATGTGCCGATCAAGGACGTGAACCAGCGCGTTATCGCCGCGCTCGTTTTCAGCAAGGAGTCGGACGTGCTTCGCCTCGCCCAGCAGAACGTGGCGACGCCCCTCTTCTTCATCGCTCTGTGGGCAACGATCGTGGGTGCGACGCTCTCACTCTTGTTTGGCGCGCGGATCACTCGTCCCATTCGCGTACTCACTGACGCGGCAGAGCGGGTGCGCAGGGGTGACATGAGCACGAGAGTCTCTCCAAAGACGGCGGATGAGGTTGGAGTGCTGGGCGAGACCTTCGACCAGATGACCGAGTCCCTTTCCAAGGCCACGCATAACTTGAGGGAGACCGCGGAGCAGGAGCTTCAGCTTCGGAGGCAGCTGGAGACGATCCTTCAGTCCATGACCGATGGCGTGGTTGCGGTCGATCACGACGGAAGGATCGTCGCCTTCAACCGGGAGGCTGAGCGGATCCTCGAAGTGCCGCAATCAGAGGCGATAGGCAAGAGCATCAGGGACGTATTGAAGCTTCGGGACGCGGAGGGCAAGGCCATCGACCCGTCGATCTACGACCTGCGGCAGGGGTCGGTGAGCGGGATCGTCGCCAACGTCGAGCACGTAGCGAGGCCGGTGGTTGTGACGTCAGCGCCGATCGAGGACGAGTCGGGGA
>JALZBO010000055.1 GCA_030863545.1 Actinomycetota bacterium | reverse complement strand
CGTCAACCCCATCGGGCCACGGGGGGTTTACGACGAGGCGAAGCGGTATGCGGAGGCGATGGCATTTGACTATCACCGGGCGTGGAACATCCCCATCAGGGTCGCCCGCATCTTCAACACGTACGGGCCGAGGATGCGTAGGACGGACGGTAGGGCGGTCCCGACCTTCATCGACCAGGCCCTGGCAGGCAAGCCGATCACGGTGCATGGCGACGGCAGCCAGACGCGGTCGCTGAGCTTCGTCTCCGACACCGTCGAGGGTTTCGTCCGCCTTCTTGCGTACGACGGGCCGGCTCAGCCGTTCAACATCGGAAACCCGCAGGAGGCCACCGTGCTCGAAATCGCCGAGCTGATCCGGAAGTTGACCGATTCGGAATCGGAGATCACGTTCGAGGAGCGGCCCGCCGACGATCCCGAGGTGCGGTGTCCGGACCTCACCAAGGCCAAAGAGCTGCTCGGTTGGGAGCCTAGGATTTCCTTGGAGAAGGGGCTCGCCGACACCGTCGAGTGGTGCCGCCGGAGCTGGAACGAGATTTCCTAGCTCCTCATGAGATCTCCGCCCCTTTGACCGCGGGGAGGGTCCGAGGGGGCGGAGGGATCGACGTCCTCGTGGATGCCGAGGCCTCGATCCGGCGGGATGCCGCGGCGGCCCGGTCGCGGAGGGGCTTCTCGACGAAGCGGTTCGATAGGTACGCGAGCAGCGACGACCCGGCCAGGACGAAGACCAGTAGCTTGATGAAGGTCGAGATCTCGCCGTCAACCGGCAGACCGAAAGTCGTCTGGGCGAGCCCGATAAAGATCACGTGGAAAAGGTAGATCCCGTAGCAGTTGTCGCCAAAGAAGCGGGCCAAACGGTTGGTCGCCGGCCACTGCGCCCATCGCGGCGCCAGCACCGTGGCCAGCATCAGCAGCGTGAACCAAACGGCCATGGGAACTCTCACTATGGAGTGCCCAGGATTGCCGAAGATGCGGCCCTCTCCCAGATCCCGGAGCGACTCCAGGAGCGCGAAAGCCGCCACGAGCTGGACGCCTGGAGCGATGCGGCGAGTCAGCGGCTCGAGCGCCGACCCCCGGACCTTGACGAAGATCCACGCGGCCGTCATTCCAAGGGCGAAATGCCCGAGGTAGCTCGGAGCGTGGGTGACGAGAGCCATCTGCCAGGGCGGTGGCTCGTGGGGGTAGGCAGAGGGTGGCAGCCAGCCAACCAAGATCGGCAGACGAACGACGGCGAGCCACCACAGCCCCGAAAGCGCGAAGGCCCCCGCCAGCATCGCAAACGGATGACGGTAGTAGCGCCGGACGACGAGCGGGAGAAGGAGGTAGAAGACGACCTCGACCGGAAGCGTCCAGATCACCGCGTTCCCGAAACCAAGCGGCTCCCCCATCAGTGAGACGAAGTGGTGGAGAAAGGTCACGTGGAGCAGCAGGGAGACGATTCCTTCCGCGGACTGGTGGGGCAGCGACGCAGCCTCGGACACCGGTGAAGCAACCCACCGGTGGGCAACGATCACGAACAACAAGCTGACGTAGTAGAGGGGGAGGAGGCGGGCCGCGCGGCGAAGGGCGAACGCCCTCGCACTGCCGAACCTTCCCTCCTGCAGCACCGCGGGCAGGAAAAGCACGAACCCGCTTATGACGAAGAAGAAGTCCGCGACGCCTCCTACGAGGATCTGAACGAGAGCTCCTCGACCCGGCGTGGCGACAGCTGCGAAGAGGCACACATGGGTGAGCAGTACGCTGAGCGTTGCATAGCCTCGAAACCCTTCGATCGCCGGCAGGAAGAGCTTCGTCCGGGAGTCGTGTGGGCTGGCCCCCGGTGTCCCGGCCGTGCTGGGGCGAACCTTCGTGGGCGGTGGTGTCATCAACGTGCTCGCAGGGCCAAAGTGGTCGAGCGAAGCTTTCCGCCCCGCCCCTCGGGAGATTCTACTCAAGGGTTTGGGTCAGCGGTTGCACGCGAGCGTGTACGTCTTCCGATCAGCACGAGGGCGGCCATGAGGACCGCCGTTGCTGCCGTTACCCAGAGAGCCTGCCGGAGCCAGCGCGGGCGGTACTCGAAGACAACGCGGTGAGGCCCCGGGTCTACGGGCACCCCGCGAAGCGCGTGATCGACCCGCAGGACCTCGGCCGGGCGGCCGTCTACGCGCGCTTCCCACCCGGGAAACCACAGGTCGGTAACAACCAGCACCGCCCGCTGGGCCGGGGCCGCTCTGATCACCAACCTCTCCGGCTCGTACACCTCAACCGTCGGGGTAGGCAGCTCGGGGCACGACCCGGGAGAAGGCCCGAGCACCGGCATCGCCGAACCGGTGACGAGGGCCCGGGACCGAAGCTCCGACGGGGTCATCCCTCTCATCCGGTCGAGGGTCCGGCCGGGTGGGAGAGCTTCCCAGCAGGGGGTGAGGAACGACGCGGGAAGCGGCTCCTTGCGAGCGAGCAAGGTTCCGGTGGGAGGGGCGCCGGCGGGTCCCGGAGGAGCGGGCGCGACCGCCGTCTTCACGCTGAGCAGGTCGAGAATCGGGGACTCCAAGGCCGGGGGCCGGAAAGGCCAGACGAGGTTCCGCTTTGCCCACAGCGCCTGGTCGGGATCGGCGATTCCAACCAGCTCCACAAAGCTGCGGGGGATGAACGGATCGTAGCCGTGGAGCGAGAAGAGCCGGTATTGCAACGAGGCGTTGTAGGGCATCACCCAGCCACCCGCCTGGATGAACCGCGGCCTTGATCCTTCGACCGACGCCAGGCTCCGCACCTCGGGCGTCGAGGGGTAGATCGGCCTCGGCGAGAGGTACGGGTGGTGCCGGAAGCCGAAGATCCAGAGGTCGGTCCCGACGAGCACGAGCAAGCCCATCCCTGCAAGGTCCGGCTGTTTCCCCCGCGCGATCAGGAGCAGCAACAAAGCCCCTGCAGCCACGAACGCCACCTGTCTGAACCCGCGAGGCGTCAGGTAGGCGGCTGGTAGGGGGGTTCCCGGGCGGCCAACGACCATCCAGACCAGGGTGGCCTCGAGCAGCAGGGCTGTCACGATGATGATCGCGGGGCGAACCCGTCGCCGACGGCGAAGCAGCACGTCGATCCCGAGCGCCGAAAGACCGGCCAGCGCCACGTCGAGGAGAAAGCTGAAGCGCGCTATTCCGCCGGTCCGGGACACCCCCGGGACCGCCAGGTAAAGCAGTCTGTAGAACGGGGTCCCAAACGCGGCAAGAGCGCCGACCGCGCCCAAGAGCGTGAAGTAGAGCGCGATGCGCCTTTGCCCGTAAAAGATGCCCACGAGGGCGAGCGGGATGGCGAGGGCGCCTGCGTAGAGGGCGGACTGTGCGTGGGCAACTGCCGCCCCCGAGTAGTTGCCGTCGATCCAGGTGCCGAGGTAATCGGGGATGAGCAGCGTTCCCCAGTGAGCCGCAGGCAAGGCCGACTGCAGGACCTCCCGGTAGCTCTCGGTCTGCCGCGCGATGAACCGGGCCAGCTCGAGGGCTCCAAGGAGTTGAACCGATGAAAGGCCGAGCC
Source organism: Actinomycetota bacterium (assembly GCA_030863545.1). Taxonomy (GTDB): domain Bacteria; phylum Actinomycetota; class CADDZG01; order JAHWKV01; family JAHWKV01; genus JALZBO01. Next base: position 979 of record JALZBO010000055.1, on the reverse strand, counting down.
CGATCGCGAAGGCTGCCGCGGTCGTCCACCCGCCATGGATCAGCTGCTTCACGACGGCGCGACCGCCGGAGGGCCTCGCCGAGATTGCCGACGAGAGGGTGCGTACCGCCGCCCACATGAGCACGGCGAGCCATGCGTACAGGGCGATCTGGGTGTGCCCCCCGAGGACGCTGAGCGCGAGCGCGGCGCCCGCAACGATGATCCCCCGCGGCACGCGCCCCTGGTGGACGAGCTCGACGCCCACCAGTGCCAGTGGAAGCCATACCGCTGCTCCCAGCATCGGGTCGAGGCCACCCCAGCCGATGAGAAAGCCGGAGAAACAAAAGACCGCGGCGCCTGCCGCCGAAGCAAAGGGGTGGAGGTTCAGTAGAAAGAGGAACCAGTAGGTGAAAAGGAGCGCCGCCAGCATCGATGCAACGGCGATCGCGGTGTGCACCCACAGCGTCTGCCCGGTCGAGTACAGCCAGTTCGGTGGATACCATGAGCCCATGGAGGGGTTCGCGGCGTAAGGGACGCCGGTGAAGCGATGGGGGTCCCAGAGGGGAAGGTCCCCCGCCCTCAACCGGTCGCCCAGATACTCGTGCCACGGATAGCTGGCGAAGTACGAGTCCGCGTCGATCGGGTTGGATGCCGGTTCTTTTCGTCCGTTCGCATTCGGGGCGGATTGGGCAAGGTCGGCAGGGAACCTCACCTTTCCCGACAGGACGGGAAAGTTGAAGGAGAGCCAAATGAGCACCAGGAAGGAAAGGGCCAGCCACCTCACCCGGCGCGGGTACCGCATCTCCTCCGGGTCGGGGCCGCGGGTGGGGGAGTGCGTCCGCATGGAGCCCGATCCTATTGGCTCTGCCGGCCGCCGCCGTCGTGCACCTAGCCGTTGAGGCTCGAGCTAGAACCCCGCTCCTGCCCCGTCTGCGGGTCGCGAGAGGAAGCGTCGGTCATCGAAGCCGAGCTCGACCCGTCCAGGCTCGACCCCCGGTCC
>JALZBO010000051.1 GCA_030863545.1 Actinomycetota bacterium | reverse complement strand
TTGCCGATGCTGGCCGCCATTTCGCCACTTATGCAGTGGTGGCCGGCGATCCTCTCGCCGAAGTCGCTGCTGAGTGGCACAGGATGTGGAGCATTGGAAGCACCGGGAATTCGTTCGAGGAACGAGCCGGCGAGGCGATAGCGGCCTGGCGGAATGGAAGACTGGAGATGCCGGACTACTATGTAGTCGTCCTGGACGAGGCCTTAGGCCATGAGCAAACGAGTGGGGCGGAGCCGCACCGGCACGACTTTCACCTTGGCATCCTTCGAAGCGAGCGACCGTCGAGGGTGGCCCAGGTCATGGCGGGAGAACCGTCGGAGACCGCGGTTAGAACATTGCACACCCTTGGTCAACTTCGCCAGGGCCCTTGGTGGCCCTCCCTGGATCGCTTGATCGATTCAGTCAGGTCGTTCTTCCCCGGGCGGATCGGCCGGGAAGTTGGGGTCAGAAGCCTATGACTCGTCGCGTTACACGTCTCGCCGGCTGGTTGGAGGAGTCGTAAAGCTCGGCGAGCGTTCCTCCCGTCTCGGGAACGACTCGACCGGTCCGTTTCGCCCAATCCTGAGCTTCGGCTACCGTGAACGGGGCAAAGAACACTTCGGCCGCGCACCTTCCCGGGCGCGAGACCGCAGGATGCAGTGTCTGAAGAGGCTCGTTCGTCGTAACGAGGATCATGAGGCGAACCCCCTGCCCGAGAATGCCATCAACGAGGTTCAGCAGGCGTGACAGGCCCTGTCCGATCTGCTCCTTGGCATCGACCGTGAGTAGCTCGCCGGTGTCCTCCAACACCAACAGCCGCCACGCTTCGTCATCGTCATCCTCGTCCTCATGGGTGATTACGGTGACGAGATAGTCCGAGTCCTCGAGAAGATGCTCCGGATCGATCACGTACTCGAGCCGGCACCACTGCCTCCACTCCCAGGCAAGGGAACGAAGGGCAAAGGTTTTTCCGGTTCCGGGAGGGCCATGCCAAAGGATAAGTCGCCCGGCCGACTGAGGACGAAAACTCGTCATGAGGCGGGAGAGCCTCTCGAGCGTAGAGGCAGGATAGTTGAGGTGAATCTCGTCCCAAGCCGGAACGTGTAGCGCCCGGCTTGACGAGCGAGCCTGGCAATGCTCGGAGCGGCGCCAGAACCGGACGTCCACAACCTGTTTCTTTTCATGATCTGCAGGCGGAAGCATGTCGCGTAGGTGATGGAGCAACGCGTCGCTACAGGGCGCGCGGGTCGCCAGGCGCGCCGAGACGAACCCCTCGCTGAGGTTGACGAAGCAAAGCGCTTCTCCTACTCGTACTACCGCGCTCTGGCTTGAAGCGTCCTCCTCAAACGTCACAACCTGTCCGAACGAGTTCGGCTCAAGCCGCGCAACCCCCGTACGCCATCGAGCTGTCCGGCAGTAGCCGAGACCGCGTGAAATGAACTCACGAGCGAAGATCGCTTCGCAAAGGTCACTCAGATAGGTTTCAAAAGTTAGTTCCAGTTCCTTCACGTTCTTTTGTTCTTCCGATAGAGCACACCGCGCGGGAACCACGTCGCAAAATAGGGTTCGCCGCAATCGAATTAGGCAAGCTGGGAGGTGACGACCACCAATAGTGACATTCCTCACTTTTCGTGGCAAGTACTGCTTTTACTGCTTTTCCACGAGGTCGTAAGCCAGCAATCCGTTCTCGTCAACGCGGGCTGAGGGGGTCATCCGATGACGCTCGGGATCACCCGCTCCCAAATGCATCACTTCGCACCCTTCTGCAAGGAGTGCGTCGGCAATCAAACGCCGATGGCACCGCCACCAAAGGGTTTCCGCGCACATGATCGCGACCCGGTGATCGTCCGAAAGCTCGATGAGCCGGGAGAGAGCGTCGCGGAACTTCGCCGTGTCCATGTGCGCTGCGTAGGCTCGGAAGGACGCGTTCTTCCACGATCGGTGCCGGACCTCGGATTCCCCGCCGGCCTCTCGCCGGCCCCCCATGCTCGGCCCCCACCACTCATAGCCGATCCCCCCGTGCGCCAGGACCGAGGCGAGAGCTTCTCGCCCGAAGTGGGGATGACGCCTGGATCCCGGGTAGCGGCGGACGTCTATGAGGAGATCCACGCGGCCATTAGCTAGAGCATCGAGAAAGTCGGCGAGAGGGCGGGCGCCGTGTCCTATCGTGAAGATTGTTCCCACGGGCCCATGATCCCTCGTGGTGTAGCCTTACCCGCCAGTGTCGCGGCGCCTCCTGTTTCTCCTACTTCTGGTCAGTCTTGTTTCCGCATCGTGCAGGCAGCCGAGACCCACACAGCAGGCGGCCCCACCGCCGCCTCCCGCGCCTTCGCCGACGCCCGAACCGATCCGGTGCCCTCTCACCGGGATCGAGCCTCAACATGGTGTGGACATCAGCCGGCCGGCAATCGGGGTCAAGATAGACAACCACACCGCAGCACGCCCACAGACTGGGCTCGAGTCGGCAGACATCGTCTACGAGGAGCTTGTCGAGGGCGGCATCACGCGCTTTTTGGCGATGTATCACTGCGGAGATGCCGGCGATCTGGGCCCGACCCGGAGCGCACGAGCTGTCGATCCGGATCTTCTGGTCCAGTACGCACCCGTGCTCTTCGCTTACTCCGGAGGATCTCCAAACGTCATGAGGAAGGTGGGGGCGACGCCCGGCGTAATCGACCTTCAATCGGGGATCAACGCCTCGGGATACTCGAGGAGGCGTGGACGCCCGGCGCCCCACAACCTCTACACGTCGACCGACAGGATCCGCTCCCTTCCCCGAGCGCAAGGAGTAGCCGGGCCGCCGAGGACGGGGCTGATCTTCGACCAATCGCTATCGGGCGAGGAAGGTGTTCCCCAGGGCGCGTCGCCCCCGGACCCGGCGCCACCCCCTCCTACCGGCAACAAGGTTTTCTTCTCCTACTCGGGAGGTGCTGCCGGCACGACGGTGAGCTACGCCTACGATGCCCCCAGCCGCCGCTACCTTCGGTCCTTTGGAGGACGGCCCCACCAAGCGGCGTCAGGTGCGCCCCTGGGAGCCGCGAACGTCCTCGTCCTCAAGGTGCACGTCGACCGGCGTGGAAAGTCACCGGAGATCCTCGCTCACGGGGGCGGCGAGGCGACACTGCTAAGGGGAGGTCGATTTGTCCAGGGCCAGTGGATTCGGCCCTCTCTCACCGACCAAACCGCCCTCTTCGACGCCTCAGGTCAGCCGATGAAGCTGGCCCCCGGCAATACGTGGATCCACCTTCTTCCGAACGATCGGGCACTAACCCTGGAGTAGCGGGGCACGCTCAGCGGCAGTTGACGCCCTCGGCGGGACGGTAAAGCGCGTTGACTCGGTCGACGAGGATCGATCCGTCGGCGAGGACCCTACGGGTTCGTTCGGTCCGGACAAGTTTGCACGCTCCCCTCGGCTCCTCTGTCTGTCCGGTTTGAGCAGCCTCCACCCACTTCGTCGAGTAGAGGCTTACCGTGATGCTCCGGTCCGTGTAGCTCGTCCAGATCAAGATCGCGAAGGGGCTCGGGTTGCGGATCTGGAGGTCCGGCTTCGGATACCCGAGCGTGGCCTCGCGCCCATAGGGATAGCGCGAGATGTAGATGCTGTGAGATTGGTACTCGGGAAAGTCGAGACCGGCGAAGAAGGCCGCGTTGAACATCGTCGTCGCAAACTGGGAGATACCTCCCCCAACTGACTCCTCGAACTTCCCGTCCTGGATTACCGGCGCAACGACGAAGCCCTTCTCCTTCGTACGCTCCCCCACGAACTGATTGACCGAGAACATCTCGCCCGGCCTGACGATCTGCCCCCGGACCATGTCGGCGATTAGGTGGATGTTGTTGACACGTGGCTGGCCGCCGGCGTGATTGGTCGTGAAGGTTCCGACGAGCTCCCTGATCCCGAGAAGAGAAAGGTCTACCGCGGTCACTTCCGGCTCGACCTCTCTCAAGGGGAGGTCGACTCGCTGCCTCGCCCTGCTCAGCACCGCTCGGGCGACGACCCCGCCTGCCGCGTCTGCGCAACACCCGCGGCCGGGCTCCCCGGGAACGATCGTCACCTGATCGTTTATGACCGTAAACGACGCATTCTTCGGCGGCGGATCCGGCGTCGGGAAAAGCTTCGCCAGCCCTGCCGTCGCGGCCCGCTCGTCCACGGTCAGCTGCAACCCGGTGTCGGTAGCCTTCGATCCAACCGACGCTCGCAGCGTCTCGGGGGGCACCGTCCCGATCTGGTTTCCCACCTTCACGTCCAAACCGCCGGCCGTCGCCGCCTCTCCGGCCCGAGCGAGCTCAGCCGCTTCCCTCAGGGAGAAGCGAGGCGCAACGCTGCCCCGCTCAACCTCTACCCTGACGGGCATCCCCCGGCTCAAAGCTTCGGGGAGTCCCCTGATTACGTCTGCCGGATCGATGCCCCTGCCGGGCACCCCCTCCACCGGTTGAAGCTGGCCCCCGGCCTCCCTGATAGTTGGCTCGCGTGCGGGCGTCCTGGGCCCGGGATCCTGCGCGGCAACTGTCCGATAGACCGACGGCGTGTCCACCGACACGGCCAAAGGTGCGGGACGGGGCTGCAAGAATGACCGGATCCAGCCGATCACGCGGTCGAGTGCGGGGCCTTCCCGATCGAGCGCCATGATCGCCTGAACGGTCGGCCCGACCTGCACCGCGGCGCCGAGGGTCTTGGTGGTGGTGACGAAGCCTCCTCCCGAAGCCCTGACCTCCACCGGTGTGTCCGAATAGCGAGTGGCGAGGTCCTGCACCGCCGCGACGAGCTGTTCCTGCGGGACGCCTCCGACTGGCTGCCCCGCCAGAGTCACGTTGCGCCCCACCCGCCCCTCTCGAAGGTCGTAGCGCGCCCACGCGGCGGCTGCGCCCCCAGCGAGGAGTACTGCGACGGCCAGGACAAATAGGAGAAGCTTTCGGAACCGCGAAGCCATTGGGGTAGCAGCATGGCACGTCGCCCTCGTGCGCGGTAATGCGTGAGCTCATCTGCCGGTAGCCTCGTCGAGGCGTGCTCGCGTCACCCTCTCGAGAAAGGGCACAACGACCGACTCCACACGTGAAGGATCATCGGCAAATGGCCAGTGCCCACTCTCATCGAGGATGGTCACCTCAGCTCCCGAAAAAGTCTCCTTCTGTCGGGCAGCTTGAACCAGCGGGATGTAGGGATCGTGTGCTCCCCACACGACCAGTGCCGGACGGTTCAAGGGCCTCAGTGCGGCTTGCAACTTGTGAGCCAGTCCATCGATGTCGCCGCTGGCCCGGTAAAGCTTGAGAACGGCCCGTCTTGTTCCCCAATCGAACTGGGAGTACATGCGGTCGACAAACGCCCGCGGGAGGCCGCGGGGGTTCCCGCGTCTCAAGAGCAGGCCAAACGCTCGGCGGTTTGAGCTGGCCATGAAGAGCTCGCCGAGGAGCGGCGTTCGCCAGATCTTGGCGAGGTAGTGCCAGCGATATCCCAGCAACACCCCGGAGTTGATGAGAACAGCGCTTGCGAATGCTTCGGGGTTTTCGGCTGCCCACGCCAGTCCCCACGCCCCTCCGAAGTCGTGGAGGACGAGGTGCACCTTTTGAATCCCGAGTTGTTCGAGAGCCGAGCCCAAGTACCGGGAGTAGCCCGGGACGGTGTAGTCAAAGTCGCTCGGTTTCTCAGCGTTGCCGAATCCGGGTTGATCGAAGGCCACAGCCCGCGCAAACGATCCGACGGCTGAAACGAGAAGCCTCCAATCCTCGCTCGACCCCGGGTTGCCGTGCACAAAAACCACGGCCTCGGATCGGTCTCGCGGCCCCGCCTCAATGATTGGAGAGCGGATTCCAGCAACATCGATCGTTGTGTCGTTGATGGAGCCTCTCGGCGCCTCCCTGGCCGTCGTGGTTAACCTTCCCGGGGCTTGGACTCGAAGATGCCGCGCTCGTTCCGCCGCTTGATCTTCTCGGCATTTTCGTGCTGCACCCCTC
>JALZBO010000045.1 GCA_030863545.1 Actinomycetota bacterium | reverse complement strand
CCTGGGTCGCGGAAGCGCGCCCGTGGGCGGCCGTAGGGGATTCGGCGCCGGCTGGCTCGGCAACCGCAGGGATGCCGGCCCTGCGGCGATTGCTCGCCTCGTCGAGGGCCTCCAGATCATGCTTCATGGCGAGAGCGTTGTCGTATCGGTCAGAAGGACTCTTCGCGAGAGCCCTCATGACGACGTCGTCGAGCTCGGCCGGCACCGAGGGGTTGAACTGGGAAGGTGGGGACGGCGTCTCCGTAGACAGCTTTTGGGCGATCTCGAGCAGAGTTCTTCCTGCCAGCGGTGCTCGCCCCGTGAGCATCTCGTAAAGGACGCACCCGAGAGAGTAGAGGTCCGACCTTGCGTCGACGGGCTCCCCACGTGCCTGCTCGGGAGACAGGTAAGTGACGGTGCCGAGCACGAGGCCCGCTTCGGTCAAGTCGGGCCCGGTCTCGGCTTTGGCGATTCCGAAGTCCATGAGCTTCACGTTCCCATCACGCTCGAGCATGATGTTGGCCGGCTTGATGTCGCGGTGGACGATCCCCTTCGAGTGCGCCACGGCCAGCCCGGAGCACACCGCCGCCGCAATCCGCCTAGCCGAGGCCGGGTCGAGCGGTCCGTTCCGGAGTGCTTCCTCGAGCGTCTTGCCCTCCACGTACTCCATGACGATGTAGTGGAGGTCGTCCTCGGAACCGGTGTCGAAGACCGAGACCAAATTGGGGTGTCCAACGGCGGCCGCGGCCTGGGCCTCGCGACGGAACCTCTCGACGAACTGAGGGTTCGTACCGAGGTTCGAGGCAAGGACCTTTATTGCAACGGTCCGTCCCAGGACTCGATCGGTTCCTCGGTACACGTGTGCCATACCGCCCCGGCCGAGGAGAGGGCCGATCTCGAAGCGCCCGGCTAGGACGCTAGGTGGTTCTGCCGTCGACTAGCGCTCCTCTCGGTCGATCGGCTCGGGAGGCGGAGGGCCCGTGTACCGGCCGCTGGGCCGAATGATGCGGTTGTCGGACGCCTGCTCGAGGATGTGCGCGGTCCAGCCGATAGCCCGGCTGCACGCAAACGTCGGGGTGAACAGGTCGGGCGGCAGTCCTATGCTCTCCATGACGATCCCGGCATAGAACTCGACGTTCGTGCGAAGCTCGCGTCCCGGCTTCAGCTCCTCTAGAAGGGCTATAACCCTAGACTCTACGTACTTCGCGAACTCCAGGCGCGGCCCGGCGAGCTGCTCCGCCAGGCTCCTCAGCATCGTCGAGCGGGGGTCGTCGGTCTTGTACACGGGATGCCCAAAGCCCATGATCCTGTCCCCTCGCAAGATCGCCGACCTTATCCACTCATCCGCTCTTTCCGGGCTCTTGATCTCGTCGAGCATCTCGAGGGCGCGGCTCGGTGCTCCTCCGTGAAGGGGACCGGAGAGCGAAGCCAGCGCGGCGACGACCGCTCCTCCGATGTCTGCTCCCGTAGAAGTTACGACCCGTGCGGTGAAGGTGGAGGCGTTGAACCCGTGGTCGATCGTCGAGATGAGGTACTTCTCGATCGCTCGCGCTTGCAGCTCCTCCGGCTCTTCGCCCGTCCGCATGTACAGGTAATTGGCGGCGTAGGGCAAGTCTGGGTGGGGGTCGATGGGATCTAGGCCGTTGTTCAGCCGGTGCAGAGCCATCACGAGAGTGGGAGTCACGGCGCAAATCCTCAGGGCCTGGGAGCGCAGCTTGTCCATTCCGACGTCGAGCCACGGCTTGAAGCCCAACGACGACGCCATCAGCGAGAGCGCGGATCGCAGCGCCTCGAGCGGCACAAAGGTTTCTCCCACACCAGCCATGCCGGGGAGAAGCTCCTTGATGTCTTTTGGAATGACGCGAAGGTGCCTGACCTCCTGTTCCATCGACGCCAGCTCCTCCGGCGTCGGAAGGCTTCCACGGTGCAACAGGTACCAGACCTCCTCCAAGCTGCATTTCATTGCGAGCTCGATGGCGTTGTACTGGCGGTAGTGATAGAAGCCTTCGATTCCCCTTACGTCTCCGATCTCGGTCTCCGCGACGACGACCCCCTTGAGTCCCTTTGGGACATCTATGGCGAGGGTGCCGAACGGCCGGACCTCCGCAACCTTCATCAGGTCTCTCATCGAAACGAGCCCCACGAGGTTCCCATCGGCGACGACCGGGATGTGCCTGTACCCCCTCTCGGCCAGCCGGTGAAGGGCAATGTCGATCTCGACCTCAGGCTCCACGGTCTCCGGATCGCGGACCATCCAGCTCTCCACGAGCTCCTCGGATGCGCTGGCGCCGGAGGCGGCAAAGCGGACGAGGTCCCTTTCGGTGAGGATGCCGATCGTGCGGCTGTCCTCGACGATCACGACGGAGCCGACCGCATGCCTACTCATCAGCTCCGACACCTGCTGGATCGTCTGAGAGGCAGTGGCGGTAACCACGGGCGTGCTCATGATGTTTCCTACCGTTCGCGACCCGGATCGGGTAGCAGCGGGAGTCTGACTCACGTCCTCGTGATCCTTTGCACGTGATGCGGCGTGTATCGTGCCTGGATCATTGCAGATGCGGGGCGCTAGTTCAGCTTCGCGCGGCCGCTAACGGTCGCCGGAGGTGGCGGGGACGGGTGCGGGTACCGGTTCGGGCGGTGGCGGGGCTGCCGGGGGCTCGGAGCTCCGCCACCTCGCGAATGCAACGATCGCCCCACCCAAGGCAACGACCGCCACTACCACGGCAAGTATCGGCCCGAGGATGGGCACGAGAGAGAGCAGCGCAAGCACGACAACCCCGACGGCGAGCGCGAGGAAGGCCTTCGGGAAAGTTGGGCGAAGCCCGTCTCGGTTGATGCGGAGGATGAAAGATCCCAGCGTGAAGCCGACGATGAGTCGCGCCAAGACGAGGATGAGCGCGTAAGCTCCTGCAAGGGCTAGCGGAATCGAGGCTCCCCCTCCAACCGAGATCGCGAAGATGAGCAGCCATATGACTGCGATTGGAACCAGGATCAGTCCCAACAGCCCAATTCCGAGAGATAACCAGGGGGACGTCCTGATCGTGCGGCTGAGGGCGGTTAGCGGGCCCGGAACCAGCCAGAACAGCACCAGGCCGAGGAGCAGTGGACCCACCAAGCCTTGCAGAAAATTGAGGACGAGGTCTGCGGGGCCGGCGTCACGTTCCTGATTCGTGGGGCGCCGCCTCTCCACCCGGCCCCCCACGAACGCCCCCTCCTCGATTCTCGCGTCGGAGGCCGACCGGTAGATGAGGTCGCCGGTGATTCGCGCTCCACGTCTCACGACCACCTGCTCCGCTTCGACGTTCACGTTCCCGTCGACGGTACCGCCGATCGTCAATGACGCCATGCCCCCCCTCAAGTTACGGCCCACCCTGCCGTTGATCGCGACCGCCTGCGCGCCGGTCCACAAATCGCGTCCGACTATGCCGCTGGGAGTCACAACAAGTGATTGAGTTCCCGCCAAGACGTCGCCGCCCACGGACCCCGCAACCTCGACGTTTCGGGCTCCCACACGAGCCGAGTGCGTGACGACGCCTCTCAACGTCACAGTCTCTGCGCCCGCCATCAAGGATCCACCCGTTGTCCCCGTCAGCGCTACTTGCCGGGCAAATGCGACGGTGTCGCCGGTTACGTTGCCGGAGATCGAGACGCTCTCTCCGGCCACGTAGACATCGTCTTCTACGGTTCCGGAGATGTCTTGCCGTCCCTGACCTGTGCGGAAGTCCGCTGCGTACGCGGCCGAACCCGAAGCCAGCCACATCGCAACGAAAGCTATGAGGAAGACGCGGCGCTTCGCGACCATCTTCATAGTCAGGACGACGAGCGAAGGCTGTGCGACACGGCCTGATTGTATGGCTCGGCCTTAGTCAAAGAAAGAAAGATATCGCGGTTTGCCCCGCCGAATGCCCTCGGTCAAGCGCCGGTCTGCACGAACGCGCGGCTATATCGGCGGCCAGGGATAAGAACGGCGGTGATCGGCAGGTGGAAAGACCCCCCGACGCGCGATGAGACGCGCCCGCTTTCTCAGCGCATCAACCTCTTGAGGAGCAAGGAGGTCGCCGACGAGCGACGGGTCCTGCTCAACTGCCCGGCAAACGCCTTCCACGGCCGCCAAATCCTCGTCGGGGATCGGCTCGCCAACGAAGTCCCAGAGCACGGTGCGGAGCTTGGGCTGAACGTGAAAGCAAAGGCCATGGTCCACTCCCCAGACCCGTCCATCTGCGTCGATGAACACGTGGCCCGCCTTTCGGTCGGCGTTGTTCGTCAGGAGGTCGAAGACGGCAATCTGCTTGAGCTCACGGGGGTGGGTCTCGACGAGCTCAAAGGCAGTGATCGAGGCGTCGTGATCGACGAAGAGCTGAACGGCGCCGATGCCTAAGGGGCCCTCCGCTAGAACGGTTGGTGGGACGAATTCCCAGCCGGCAGCCCGAGCGACCGCGTAGGCCGCGACCTCCCGTCTCCAAAGCGTCCCCGAGGGGAAATCCCAAAGTGGAGCCTCCCCGCGCTGGGGCTTGTAAACGACTAGCGTTCCATCCCGCCGCCTTGCCAGGAATGTGTAGTTCGAAGCGGCTGGCAAAAGGCCGAGGATGTCCAGATCGCCCCCCGGCTTGACTTCCGGGTCCACTCGGCTCAGCGAACCCTGGGGTTCTGACCGTTCGACGAAGGGCATATGTGACCTTCGGGATTGATTGGATAACCGCAGAGCGGGCAAGTGGGCCGCCCCTGAGCTACCACCTTCATCCCCTGGACCGCAAGAGCCGCGAGCTGGCGAGGAGTCACCCACAGCTGAACCGTCGATGGTTCGGTGCTCGCATCCGGGACCAGCTCGGCGAAGGAGATCTCAATCATCTCCCGCATGTCGTCATATCGGATCGTCATCGACTCGGGGTCGATGCGAAAGGCCGGTTCATCCGCTTGAAGAGCCATGGCTTCGCCAAACTCCGGGGAGGACGACCCCAACGTGCCTTTTCCCAGGAGCTCCTTCGTCATCTCGTGCTGCCCAATCTGCCCGAGCAGCTCGTAGCTGCCCCGGCCCAGGGCTATGACCTGCTCTTTCTCCAAGATCCATGTTTGCAGTGTGCGGCCCTTCGACGCCTGGAGAAGAAAGACCCTCTGGCCGGGCTGCCCCACGGCTCCGGCCGTAACGCGATCCGCCGGATCGAATTCCAGGTTGAAGCTCAACGTCTCTTCTTGGAGTCTCGTGCCTTCTTCATGTGCTGTGCCTTGAACGCCTCGAATATCTCCAACATCGACCCCGAGTCACCGAGATTGAGCAGCCGAGGTGTGCCGTCCCCAACATTCAGAGTAGTCACAGACGCAGGGGCAATGCTTATCCGGTCGTACAGATCAAGGCCCAGACCGAGATATCCGGCTACGACGAGGCGGATCATGTCTGCGTGCGAGCAGACCAGAACCGCTCGTTTCGGATGCTTTTGGCGAAGGGCTTCCACAGCCCTCATGCCCCGCACCTGCGCCTCTCGAATCGTCTCTCCGCCGGGAAAGCGGAAATCGGCGGGCCGTGCACGAAGTTGAGTCCAAGCCTTGCTTCCATAAAGGGCCTTCATGGACCGTCCCTGCCACCGCCCGTAGTCGACCTCCTCCATGTCAGCGAGCGACTCGACGCGTACTCGGTGGTGCTTGGCTATCGACTCGGCGGTCTCCATGCAACGCTCGAGTGGGCTCGAGTAGATGGCGTTCAGGGGTGCGCCCTTGAGCCGGGCCCCGACGGCTTCAGCCTGGGCCCTCCCCTCCTCCGACAGCGAGAACCCCGGGAGCCTGCCCGTAAGCTTCTGCCCCGTAACTCCGGTGATGGCGTGACGCACCAGAAGCAGGAGCATGCCTGATGTATACCTCATGCGACTCGCTACCGAGCCGCTTAGTATCAACTGATGGGTGAGACGCGGACGGAGCAGGACGGCATGGGTGAGGTAGCCGTCCCTTCAGACGCTTACTACGGGGCAGAGACTCAGAGGGCCGTCTCCAACTTCCCGATCTCGCCGTGGCGGTTCGGGCGGCGCTTCATTTGGGCGCTCGGCCTCGTCAAGTGGTCGGCCGCACAGGCGAACCGCGAGCTCGGACTCCTCGACGACGAGCTCGCGGAGGCGATCGCGCTGGCCGCCGACGAGGTTGCGGCGGGAAAGCACGACGACCAGTTCGTGGTCGACGTTTTCCAAACCGGTTCGGGCACTTCCACGAACATGAACGCCAACGAGGTGATCGCAAACCGAGCGAACGAGCTTCTGGGGGCGGCCCTCGGATCGAAGAAGCCGGTGCACCCGAAGGATCACGTGAACCGGTGCCAGTCCTCGAACGACGTGATCCCAACGGCGACCCACCTGGCGGCGTTGTCGGCGCTCGTGGAGGCCCTGCTTCCTTCCGTGGATCACCTGGAGGACGCTTTGAGCGCGAAGGCCCGCGAGTTCGACCGGATCGTGAAGACCGGGCGTACCCACCTGATGGATGCAACCCCCGTCCGGCTTGGGCAGGAGTTCGCAGGGTACGCGTCACAGATGGGGCACGGTCGGGCCCGGGTCCGAAGCGTGCTTCCACACCTCGGTGAGCTGGCCCTTGGAGGGACCGCAGTGGGAACGGGCCTCAACGCTCACCCCGACTTTGCGCGAAGAGCAATAGCGCACCTGGCTGATCGAACCGGGCTGGACCTGGTCGAGGCCCCAAACCACTTCGAGTCCCAGGGAGCTCGAGATGCGATCGTGGAAGCTTCCGGCGCCGTGCGCACCGTCGCGGTCTCTGCCTCACGAATTGCAAACGACCTAAGGTGGCTGGCGTCCGGGCCTTCCGCGGCCATAGGCGAGATCCGGCTTCCGGCGCTCCAGCCGGGCTCGAGCATCATGCCCGGCAAGGTAAACCCCGTCGTAGCCGAGGCGGTCATTCAGGTCGCGGCCCAAGTCATGGGCAATGACGTCGCGATCGGCCTCGCCGGACTAGGGAGCATCTTCGAGCTGAACACCATGATGCCCCTCATGGCGTATGACATCCTCTTCTCTATAGAAGCTCTGGCCGCGGCGATCGAGCTTCTAGCGTCCAGGTGCGTGGAGGGCGTGGAGGCAAACGTCGAACGGTGCCGGGACCTCCTCTCCGGTAACCTGGCGACGGTGACGGCTCTCGTGCCTGCGATCGGGTACGACGCGGCTGCTGCGGTTGCACGGCAAGCCGCTGAGACCGGCAAGGGAATCAAGCAGGTGTTGTTGGATCAGGGCCTGATGACCGAGGAGCAGATCGACGAAGCCCTCAACCTCGAGGCCATGACCCATCCGGGCTTGCAACAAACTGGGGGTGCAGGAACTTGATCAAGATTGGCTCCGGAATCTCAACCCACGCTCACCCGTCGAGAGCCGTGGAGGAAGCGTTTCAGCAAGCCATGCTGCCGCTGGACGAGGGCCGCGTAAGCCTCGCCTTCCTGTTTGTCTCACCCGATCACCTCGCCGCCGCGCCAGAGATCGTCGAGGCGTTGAGGCCTCGGCTCGGAGGGGCCACCCTCCTGGGCTGCACGAGCCAGGGCACCATCGGGACCGAGCGGGAGGTCGAGCAAGGCCACGCGCTCTCGCTGTGGCTGGCCCAGCTCGACCGTGCAACACTCGACCCGTTCGAGCTTTCGGTGGAGGCAACACCAGACGGCGAAGCCATAGTCGGCTTACCCCTCGTTTCCGCGCCCGTCCGCGCGATGATCCTGCTCGCCGACCCCTTCACATTTCCAACCCAGAGGCTCCTCGAGGCCCTCAACTCCGACTATCCTCAGCTCCCCGTGCTGGGCGGCCAGGCGAGCGGATTCGCTCCAGGCCGCAACCTGCTGATACTCAACGACCGCATCCGCAACACGGGAGCGGTCGGGGTGCTGCTGAGCGGAGATGTGAAGGTCACTCCCCTCGTCTCGCAAGGGTGCAAGCCCATAGGCGACCCCTTCGTCGTCACCTCGGTCCAGGGGAACGTCATCTTGGAGCTGGGAGGCCGGCCTCCACTGATGCGGTTACGGGAGATCCTCATTCGAATGACGCGCGAGGAGCAGGCGAAGGTTCTCCAAAACTTGCACCTTGGCCTCGTGATCGACGAGCACAAGATCGACCCTCAGCCGGGCGACTTCCTCATCCGGCCGGTGCTGCAAGCTGATCCCGAATCGGGAGCGATCGCCGTGGGGGAAGCTCTCAAAGTGGGGCAGACGGTGCAGTTTCAGGTCCGCGACGCCGAGACCGCAGACGCCGACCTGAAGGGGATGTTGAAGGAGTACGCTTCCAGATCGGGGAAACCGCCGGCAGGCGGGCTCATGTTCACCTGCAATGGCCGAGGTTTCTCCCTGTTCGGGGTCCCGGATCACGACGTCTCGGCACTGCGCGAGATCTTCGCCGCTCTACCCGTAGCTGGAATGTTTTGTGGAGGAGAGATCGGACCAATCGGCGGGATCAACTTCCTCCACGGGTTCACAGCAAGCGTCGCATTGTTCGAGGAAACCTAGGCGCAGGGGGCCGGCCACTTACACTTACTCGCCTGGATAGCCGATGAGTTCGCCGATGCGATCCATCATCCGCGTCGGCTCGAAAGGCTTGGGAAAGACGTTCTCCTCGCCCAGCTGATCTTTCAGTGGACCCAGCGACTCGTACTTCCCGCTGACAACCAGCACCGGCACCTTCGACAGCGTCGGATGCCCTCTCAGCCTCCTGATCACGCTCTCACCGTCGACGCCGGGCATCATGAGGTCGAGGATCATCAGGTCCGGTTCGGTGATCTCCGCCTTTTCGAGACCGTCCAGGCCGTCCTTAGCCTCTACTATCTCGTACCCCTCGGTCTCCAATAGAACGCGGATCAACTCGCGGACGGAGACGTTGTCCTCCACGAGCAGCACCTTCTTCGGACCCACCGGGCCAGGTTAACCGAGGAAGTGCGTGTGCTGCAGTCGTCGAGCGCTATGTGGCGTATGGTGGGAGCCGTGACGAGGTCTTGGCGCCCGGGAGACGCGTGGCGCAGCACGCTCGAGGATTTAAGGGCTCATCCCGGCACGCTTGCAGGCGTCGCCTCGATCCTTTCCCTGCCCGTCGCTATCGGAGCCCTTTATCAGGCCGTCCGGCCCGGACTGTCCGGCCTTGCAGTTAGCGCATTGTTGTCCGCACTTGCCACGTTGTGGCTGACGTTTGCAGTCACGCTTGCCATACGAGACTTCCGCGAGAGACCCGAGACCAGCGTCAGTAGCCTGATCAGGGCGAGCACGATTGGGCGCGTTTTCAGCTTGGGGATCACCCAGGTGCTTCTGGGCCTTCTCGGGCTGGCGGCACTGCTGGTCGCGGGGCTTCCCCTGATCCTGGCCGCAGTGACGGTCTTCGGCGGTGGACTTTCCCCGAATCGGTTGAGCGGCACTGCGATCCTGATCCTGGTGGCGGCTCTGGCCCTGACGCTAGCTCTTGCCGTCTTCCTGACGGTCGCCGTCTTCGTTCGCTACGGCCTCGTCGCACCCGTCAACATCCTCGAGGGCCGCTCCCCCCTTTCCAGCTTCGGGCGAAGCCGGGAGCTAACGAATCGCCGAGGCAGAGACATGGTGATGCTCTTGTTGATGCTCTTCGGGGTAGGCCTCGTCGTTGCGATCGTCCTGAACGGCCCCGCCTCGTTGGTCTTGACACAACCCGAGACACCTACACCAGGGCCGGGACCACCTCGCCTCGAGGATCTGCTCTCGTCGCTCGGCCCAACCTCTCCACTGTCCCCTGCGGCCGCAGCAATCGTAGCGGTCTCCTCCTACCTCTCCTCGGTGGTCGGCACGACCCTAAGCGCCGCGCTCACAGCCCACTTTTACCTGGCCTTCAAAAGGGGCGCGGAGTCTTCGCTGCCCAAGGCTTCTGAAGAAGGAACAACGCCGGTCACAACCGATGACGCAGGGCCAATCTAGGGATACGGCGGCAGGGGACTCGGAAGCGCTACGCGCCGAGCATGTGCGGGTCTCGGTTCCACGAATCGGGCTGGGGGCCGTTGTCCTGACCGGCGAATCAATCCTTCTGGTGAGGCGAGGTCGGCCTCCGCATGAAGGTTCCTGGTCGCTACCTGGCGGTAAGCTCCGTTTTGGCGAGACGATTGCTGGGGCTCTCGAACGTGAGGTTCTGGAGGAGACCGGCCTTCTCGTCGAGGTCGGACGCCTCGCCGGCGTCCTCGAGTCGATCGACGCGCAACGCACCTTTCACTACGTGATACTCGATTACTTCGCTCGGGTGCGAGGCGGCGTCCTCCGGCCGGGTGACGATGCCACGGACGCTCGTTGGGTGCGCTTGGACG
>JALZBO010000100.1 GCA_030863545.1 Actinomycetota bacterium | reverse complement strand
GGTCATCGAAGCAGGGCAGGCTCAGGGCGTGACGATTCACCCGACAGGAACGATCGTCGTAGTGCAGGGACCGCGCTTCTCAACGAGAGCCGAAAGCACCTTCTATGGGGCGCAGGGGTGGGACGTCATCAACATGACGCAGTATCCCGAGGCCGCCCTTGCCAGGGAGCTGGAGATCTGCTGCGTCAACATCTCGGTGGTTACCGATTACGACTCTGCCCTCCCCGAGGAGCAAGCGGTCACCGTTGAGGCGGTCGTGGCGCGGTTTGGCGAGATGATCGAGCAGCTGCGCCGCTTGATCTTCGACGTTATCCCACGGATTCCCGAGTCTCGAAGCTGTCCCTGCGGCGAGGCGCTCAAAGACGCGCGCCTTGGCTAGTGCTAGGCGAGGCGATCTTCCAGGCTCGGCTCGGCTTCCGTGGGCGGGTTGGGCGAGCGACTCGGGCTTTCGCCGCCACCATCGGCTGACCAGACTGACCATCGGCTGACGAGAAAGGAAGCGACGTGGCCGAGCTGAAGGCGATCTTTCTCAACTGCACGCTCAAGCGGTCCCCGGCGGTCTCACATACGGAGGGGCTGGCGCGCAAGGTCATCGAGTGGTTCGACAAGATGGACGTCGAGAGCGAGCTCGTGCGGGTGGTCGACTACAAGGTCCCTACCGGTGTCTCGTCAAATGAGGGCGATGGCGACGAGTGGCCGATCATCCTCGACAAGATCAAGGCGGCCGACATCATCGTGCTCTGCACGCCCATCTGGTTCGGCGTCCGCTCGAGCGTGGCCCAGCTCGTCATCGAGCGTCTCGATGGCACGTATACGGAGAGGAATGAGGTGGGCCAGTATCCGCTCTACAACAAGGTCGCCGGCGTCGTGATCACGGGGAACGAGGACGGCGCTCACGCGGCGGCCGAGTCGACCCTCTTTAACTTCACCCACCTCGGGTGCACCATCCCTCCCAACGCCGACACCTACTGGGTCGGGGATGCGGGACCGGGGCCCTCCTACCTCGAGGTCGGGCAGGACCACCCGTACACCAAGCGCACCACCCGCTGGATGGCCCACAACCTCGTGCACATGGCGCGCATCCTGAGAGCCAACCCCATCCCAGCTGAAGGGAACACCTTCGAGGAGGAGACGGAGCACCAGGGCCATATCGGCTAGGCGGACCGCCGGCTGCGCCCACCTCCCACCGGCTGCGCCCACCTCCCGCCGGCTGCCCCCACCTCCCCCGGGTGCCTTCAGGTGAGCTGCGCCTCGTCGCTTCGTCGACTTCCTTCCCGAGGTGACTTTTCCGACCTGAGCTAATAGGGTTCGGCCAGCTTCTGACTAGGGGTGGTGATGCGGCGAATCCTCGTGTTGGTGATGGTGCTGGTGACGCTCCTCGCGATGGGCGGGAGCGCCTCGGCGGAGCTCATCGACTCGGTTTGGAACTTCAACTTCGAATCAATCTCGCAGTGGCTTGCTCCCGCGACCAGCGGAGAGAGCGTGCTCACTCGAGGAAATTCGAACGCCCGGCCGCCTGCCCCGCCCGACAGGAAAGCCGAGGAAAAGCGAAGCTCCGAGACCCAACTGGTGGCGGACCCCGAGATTCCAAACGAGGAGACGGGCCAGCGAACCCTTCCTCCCGCCCGTAAGGGGACCTCGGGAGCCAACAACACCTCCGGCTCGTCGAGCGCCGAGCAGATCGCCTCACGAGTCAATCCCTCAGTCTCGACGAGCGCGGACTCCGGAGAGCACGCCGTCGATCCGACCTCGAACACCTTTCCCACGGAGGTCGTCCCCGACAACCCCACGGGGCTGCCGTAGGCCGGCTGATTCGAGAGAGGGGCCGTGCAAGCCCTTTTTCTCGTTTCACCGCGTATTGCTCCTCGGTGCGTCGGGGAGAGTCTTAGTGGGTGCTGATCCTCTTCGGGGGAGACACTTAATAGGGTTGATCCTCTTGCGGGGAGACTCTTAATAACTTGAAGGTTTCCGTGTGTTTTTTTGATTGGGGGAGCCATGGACGACCAGAACGTGCTCAACCGAATAAACGAGCTCGCTGAAGAGGAGCATGAGCTGTGGGAGAAGGAGGGGAGGGGGGAGGCCTCAGTGGAGGAGCGGGAGCGGCTTCACAAGCTCCAGGTCGCCCTCGACCAGTGCTGGGACCTGCTCCACCAGAGGCGCGCCCGGCGGCGGGCGGGTTTGGACCCCGACACCGCACAGGTTCGAGACCCCGAAACCGTGGAGGGCTACCTGGGCTGAGGTTAAGGGGCTACCGCTGCTCTGACGAGGGCGGCCTCCCCCCGGAGGGGAGCGTTCGGGCGATCCGCAGGGCTGCATCGACCTCCTCGGCTGTTTCCAGGAACACCGTCGTCAGTCGGAGATGGCCTTCCCTTCCGATCGCCAAGGTGACTCCGCCGGCCGCAGCCGCATCGGGCAGGTCGGCGACCAAGTACAGGTCCTCGTCTCCGAATGCCCAGTAGAGCGCCTCAACGCTTCCTCCAGCGCCCCTCACGACGTCTTCGATAAAGCGCCCGTGGTGCGCAGCTCCCCGGTCGTCGAGGACGCGGATCCCGTCCGGTGTGTATTTCCCTCGAAACAGGAACTTCGGCGAAGGGTCCCCCTACCTGCTTGCAGCCTCCATACAGACGACGCCCTCCGGGCCGACGTCCGCGGAATGGACCGTTCCGGGGTCGAGCTCGAGGCGATCCCCGGGCTTCAGCTCGACGTCCTCGCCTTCGACATTGAAGACTATTCCCCCCTCGAGGCAGTAGAGGATCTTCCGGTAACCGTGCTCGTGAGCGCTGTACTTGTCCCCCGGGGCGTTCGACCAGGTGTATGGGCTGAGCCCCTCGCCCTCGAAGCGGCGGCGCACCTCCGTTGAGGTCGGCCTGCTCGGACCGTCCCACGGGACCACCCGATACTTCATAGCCGGAAGGATAGTCGGCTGTTCTCGCGCTTTCTCGAACCAGGAGATTCTCTGGCGGGCGTGGACCACGTTGCCAACCACGATCGTGGCCGGCGGGCCCGCCCCGTCCCGTAGAACGGCCGCGGGGAGATCTGCCAGCCCTGCCGTCACGACCACTTGCTCCTCGAGGGTTCCGTTCTGGATCAGCGCCGCCGGCGTGTCGGCCGGCAGCCCGCCGTTCATAAGGCCCTCGACGATCTCACCGATCCTCGCGACTCCCATAAGAATTACGATCGTGTCGACTGCCTCCGCCATCCGCTTCCAATCGACTGGTCCCGTCACGCAATGTCCCGTGACTACGGCCACGGACGAGGACCAGCGGCGGTCGGTGACGGGGATTCCCGCGTAGGCGGGGGCCGCGAAGGCGGCGGTGGGGGCAGGCACGACCTCGAAACCGATCCCGGCACCGGCCAGAGCCTCGGCCTCCTCAGACCCTCTCCCGAAGACGAACGGGTCGCCTCCTTTCAGGCGGACGACGTTTTTGCCCTCGCGGGCTAGCCGGATGAGAAGTTCGTTGATCCCCGGCTGCTGCTCCCCATGATCTCCGGGGTGTTTGCCCACTGCGATTGCGTCCTTGCCTTCCAGCAGCTCCTGGTTCACGAGGCGGTCGTGGACGACGACATCGGCATCTTGGAGCAGCTGCTTGCCCCGCACGGTGATCAGGCCCGGGTCGCCCGGTCCGGCCCCCACGATCGAGACCGTCCCAACGCGGGCCGCTTCTTGGTCTCCACCCACTGCCGCTTCGCCTTCGAGCGCCCGACGAACGCACTGCCTCGCGTCCTCCACTTGCCCTCTCGAGATCATCCCCACCAGATCCTGGTCGAGCGCGTCCTGCCACCGCCTTACCCAGGTGGGGAAGTCGACCTGGCGATGGGGAAGCACGTCGGCCCGCACCTCGCCGAGTAGGTCGACGAGCACTCCCCACTCGGGGCCGTAGCGCTCCGACAGCTCCTCGGCCATCCGGCGGGCAAGCGCGGGGGCCTTGCCGCCGGTGGATATGGATACGGCAAGGTCTCCACGGCGGACGATCGCGGGCGCGGCAAAGTGACAGTGCTCGATGTCGTCCACGGCGTTCAGCAGGACCCTTCGTTCCTCGGCCTCCCGGAAGATCTCGGCGTTGGTCGAGCGGTCACTGTCCGCCGCGATCGCCAGGAACGCCCGCTCCAGATCGCCGTGGCGATAGCCCCTCGGGATCCACTGCAACCGATCGTCCTCGGCCAGGGAGCGGAGCGTGGACCTGGGCTCGGCGGATATCACCGTGACCCGCGCACCTGCCGACAGCAGGTCTACTGCCTTTTTCTCCCCGATCTCGCCGCCGCCTATGACGACACACGGCCGGTCGGTCACGTCGAGGGATATCGGGTAGCTAAACGTCATCTTCGTCGTCGGGCCCGCTCTTCACCGCCCAACCCGAGGAACCGCACCATGAACCGCCGGTCGCAGGAGCGGCAGTGGTAAACCCCGGGTTCGCCATCGGGCACGAAGTCCTCCTCGCTGCAATAGGGGCAGTAGAACGGATGCACCCGGGGTTGAGGTCCCTCCTCGTTCATTCCTTGACCGTACATCAGACGCGTTAAAGGAACGCTAGATGCTGCGCGGCTGACCTCGTTCCTGTCTGGGCGGCCTCTCCAAGGGTGGCTCCTGCTGATGGATTCCGCACTCGAGCTTTCCGGTTCCTGCCCACCTGCCTTCCCTGCCGGACCCCGGAAGCGTGCATGGCCAGCACCCGATCGACTCGTAACCCTGGAACCTCAGCGGGTTCACGATGATGTCGTTCTCGGAGATGTACCGGTCGACGTCCTCGTCGCTCCAAGCGACGATCGGGTTGACCTTGACCAAACCCCTTCGTTCGTCCCACTCAACAGGCTTCATGTGCGCTCTGCTGGGTGAGTCGGCCCGCCGGGCTCCCGACACCCACGCTTTCTTCCCGACGAGGTGCGCTTCCATTGGCAGCACCTTCCGAGCGCCGCAGCACGCCTGATATCCGTCCTTGTTGTAGACGGCGGGTTTTTCGACCGGCTTCAGCGCCACCAGGTTGAGGTGGTAACGCTTGCGGATTCGCTCGGCGGTGGCGAGCGTCTCGGGGAAGTGGAAGCCGGTCTCGAGGAAGAAGACCTCGACCCTCCGATCCACCTTCCAGGCAAGGTCCACGACGACGGCGTCCTGCATGGAGCATGCGACGGTGATGTCGGGGAAAAACTCTCCGATTGCCCACTCCAGGATGGCTTCGGCTGGAGCTCCCTCGAAGTCGGGCAGCTCGGGCGGCTCTGCCTGCATAGGCCGCCGTACTGTGGCTTCGGTCTCGGGGGTCACTTCAGCCACGCCTCCTGAGCCCGCGCCGACCACTGATGGAACTGCTCGCCATCCCTTCGGGTCGCAAGGTAGCGGCGGAGCAGCCGCTCGACGTAGTCGGCCAGCTCGTGCGCCGGCACCTTCACGCCCTTGACCTTCCGCCCGAAGCGGTAGTCCTCACCGAGGTGGCCGCCGAGGTGGACTTGGTAGGCGTCGATCTTGGTTCCGTCGGGCTTGGTTCCGAGCGAGCCCATGAGCCCGATGTCGGCAACCTGGAAGCGGCAGCACGAGTTGGGGCACCCGTTGATGTTGATGCGGATGGGCTCGTCGAACTCGGGAAGGCGGTCCTCGAGCTCCCGGTAGAGCCAGTCGGCCCTGGCCTTTGTCTCGACGATCGCCAGCTTGCAGAACTCGATGCCGGTGCACGCCATCGTGCCTCTGCGAAAGACGCTCGGATGGACTCTGAGGTCGAGCTCCTCGAGGGCGGTAACAAGTTCGTCCACCCGCCGCGGCTCGACGTCGAGGATGACCAACTTCTGCTGGGTCGTCGTCCGCACCCTGCCGGAGCCGTACTCGTCGGCGAGCCGGGCGACGATCTCGAGCTGGTGCCCATAGGCCCGTCCCGCTTTCGGAGCAAAGCCGACGTAGAGCTTCCCGTCCTTCTGCTCGTAGACGCCGACGTGGTCCCTCTGGGCCGTCGTCGAGGGCTCCGGGGCGGGGCCGTCGGGGAGCGCGAAGCCCAGGTACTCCTTCTCCATGACCTGGCGGTAGCGCTCCGGGCCCCAATCCTTCATGAGGAACTTGATCCGGGCGTGGTTGCGCGCCCGGCGGTAGCCGTAGTCACGGAAGACGCCGGCGATCGCCGCCCACACCTCGTTCAGGAGTTCGGGCTCGACGAAGACGCCGAGCCGCTTGCCGAAGTGGGGGTTCGGCCCCAGGCCTCCTCCCACCCACGCATCGAACCCGACCTCGCCGTCCTTGCGCACGCCGACGAAGGCGACGTCGTTCATCTCGTGCTGCGCGCACTGCTGAGGGCAGGCGGTTATAGAGGTCTTGTACTTGCGCGGCAGGTTGGAGAAAGCAGGGTCGCCCACGAACCGCTGGTGGGCGGCGAGAAGGTAAGGGGTTGCGTCGAACAGCTCGCCCTTGTCCACCCCGGCGAGGGGGCACCCAATCATGTTCCTGGGGGTGTCGCCGCACGCCTCGCAGGTCGTCAGCCCGACGCCCTCGATCGCTTCCCAGATCCTCGGGATGTCCTGGATGCGGATCCAGTGGAGCTGGACGTTCTGCCGGTCCGTGATGTCGGCAATCCCCCGCCCGAAGCGCTCGGAGACCCACGCGATCGTCCTCAGCTGTTCGCTGGAGAGCTGCCCGCCGGCAATTCGGATCCGCAGCATGAAGAACTCGTCCTCCAGATCCTCGGGCTCGACGGAGGCGGTCTTTCCGCCGGGCACGCCCTGGCGCCGCTGTGTGTAGAGCCCCCACCAGCGGAAACGGCTGCGGAGGTCGTCCGGCCAGATGGAGGAGAACCCGTTCTTGGCGTAGACGTTCAGGATGCGGTCGCGAACGTTCAGCCCGTCGTCGTCGCGCTTGGTCCGCTCGGCCTTGTTGAGCGGCTCTCGGTAGCCGAGGGCCCACTGCCCTTCCCCGAACCTGCCCATCTAGCGCGTGGTCCTTCCGCCTGCTACGGGAACGCCTGCTGGGTGCTGAAACGGCTCGTAGGGTGGGGTTGAGTCGAGATGCGGGACCACGGTCCCCCTTGCGCTTGAAGTTCCTTTACTCACTATTTGTACTGTGAAAACAATGATATTGCAAGGGTGAGGGGACGGCATAAGATTCTTTCGCGCTCTCGGCGCGAAACCCCTTCTCTTCGTCACTCTTCGTTGCTATCTTCGTCTCCCAACCGGGAGATCCCGCGCCCCAGTTGACGCTCGTCCAGCACTTCCCCCTGGCGGAGGCGGAGGATGCGGGACGGTTACGGCCGAGCAAGAAGAGTAGTTCTTGCCTGCGCAACACTAATCGCTGTCGTCGCCACCTCCCCACCTGCCTTTGGGGCAGCTCCTTTTCTGCCTCCCGTCAAGGGGCGGGTCGTCAAGAGTTTCGAGGCGCCGCTCGGCCCATATTCCCGTGGCCACCGGGGAGTCGACATAGCGGCTCCTCCTGGTTCCAAGGTCGTCGCGGCGGCTGAAGGACGGGTGAAGTTTGCCGGCCCTGTCGGGGGCGACGGCCTTTTCGTAACCATCGCTCACTCCGGCGATCTCGAAACGACTTATTCCTATCTGTCGAGGATCGAGGTCGCCGCCGGTACGGCGGTGGCGAGGGGCCAGACCATCGGGGCAAGCGGGGAGGGCCACCCCGGCTCGGGTACGCCGGCTCTGCATTTCGGCGTAAAGAAGTCCGGGAAGTACATCGATCCCGAGATCCTGTTGCGGGACCTCGACGACATCTCCAACATGATCGCCCTGGCGCCTCTAGAAGAGGATGGGGGCTCCAGCCGAGGTCGCGCAGGCAGCGGGGGTGACGATCCTCGGTTCGGTTGGTTCGGGAGTGATGTGTCCGGCAAGTCCGGCAG
>JALZBO010000096.1 GCA_030863545.1 Actinomycetota bacterium | reverse complement strand
GCCTTGCCCAGGACGTACTTGGTTCCCTGCTCGTCCTGGAGCACGAGCTCCTGCTCTGGGTCGTCGGTCGTCGCCACCTGCAACGCCGCGTAGTTCGGGTCACCCTCGGGCACTATCTGCCGGACCTGACGGAACTGGAGCTGGGCCGTCTTGCCGATGAGCCGCAACAGGCGCTGCGGATCCTCGGTTCCCGGCAGTTGGATGAGGATGTTGTTTTCGCCTTCCCTGGAGATCTCCGGTTCAGCTACACCCGCCCGGTCGATCCGGCCGCGAAGAGTCTCGACGGCTCTGTCCAGGAGCTCCGGCTCCGTGTTGGGCGGGGCCGTGAGCGTCACGGACAAGCCCCCGCGCAGGTCGAGGCCAAGCATGGGTTTGAGATCTTGGATGAACACGGCGGCCATGAGGCCCACGGCCAGGCCCACGACCATGACCACGGACACGACGTGGCGCTTGGTCCGATTCACGTGAGGAACCCTATCGGATCTAGGAGGAGACTAGGTCTTTGGGTTGTCGAGGGGCTCGGCGGACCCGGTACTGGCCTCCCCCGCATCCTCAGCCGGCTCGTCTACCACCGACTCAGCCTCCTCCTCGGGCTCGGTTATCCGCCGGCTGATTGCCTGCTTCGAGACGCGCACCTCGACGCCCTCGTCGATCTCGAGCCACACGGTCTCGTCACCAACCTCTTTGACGAAGCCGAAGATGCCGCCGATCGTCACGACCTCGTCTCCCGCAGCCAAACTCGAAACGAGGTCCTGATGCTCCTTCATCCTCCTCTTTTGAGGTCGGACGAGGATGAAGTAGAAGATGACCATGACGGTCACGAGCATCAGCAAACTTCCGGCGTCCATGGCTTCCTCCAGGTCTGGCCTAGCTCAAGATTAACCCGGCCCGCTCGCGCTCGACGATCGGAGAGTGTTCGGCTCAAAGGCGTAATCGCCTTCGCGCCCCATCCACCGTGTCAGCCGGCCACGCCTTTCACGTACGTGGCCGCTTCTCCCACGCTAACGAGCCAGACCGCCAACGGCTCATGTCTCACCCCGTCGACATCGATAATGGCGAGCTCGAGCGGCCCTCCGAATGGCCCCCCGCCCCCCGTCGATCCCGCCCTCACCGATACGGTCGGCCCTTGCCGCGACACCCTCGGGGAGTGATAGTGGCCGGAGAGAACGAGCGGCACGCCGCGCATGGCCCCGACCATTGCCCGGTTGTGAACTGCCGCGATGAAAGGTAGCTCTACACTCGGCGGCCACAGCCTTTCCCGCGCCGCGAGGCATTTTCCGAGATCGTACGGCTTACCCAGCAGGGGCGATCTGTTGGGGTCCCTGTACCCCCAGAAGCGGAGGCCGCCCACCTCGCAGACCGACGGCTCGTCCAACGAACAAGCGCCGACCGCTTGGAAATGCCCCGACGCGTCGCGGGACTCGTGATTACCCGGGGCAAAGACCGTCGGAACTCGAACGCGGCAGAATCCCCGGATCCACACCCCTTCTACGAGCGGACCCCAGCCCGAGATATCGCCAGTATTGACCAGGACGTCGGGCTCCAACCTCTCGGACAGCAGTTGGGCGATTCGGAACCCGCTCAGCCGGTTGTGCTGATCGGTCACGTGCAGGATGCGCTTGCCCTTCGCGGCTCCAACCGCCGCCCTGATCTCCTCAGCCGCCTTATTCAGATCCATCCGAGCAAAGACTCGACGAGGCGCCTCTCATCCGGCCGCCCGGCGGCCTAGGCGTGCCGGCGCAGCAAGCGCTACCGGCGCCAGAAGAACAGGTTCAGGAGCAGGGTGAGGATAAGGGAGATCAGGATGCTCGTCCCAAGCGGAAAGTAAACGCGCCAGTTTCCCCTTCCGAAGCGCATGTCCCCCGGCAGCGAGGAGATCCCGATCTTTCCAAGGAGCAGCAAAAGTCCGCCGACGACCAGGGTCAGCAAGCCGACGACAACGAGGACCCGGCCCATCGAGTCCATCAGGCCAGCTCCAGACGGTCCGGAGACAGTCCGAGGTGTTCAAAGGCGGCAGCGGTGGCAACGCGGCCGCGGGGGGTTCGAGCGATGAACCCCTTTCTCAGAAGGTATGGCTCGTACACCTCCTCTACAGTATCCGGCTCCTCGCCGATCGAAACCGCGAGCGTGCTCAGCCCCACCGCTCGTCCTCGGAAGTGTCCCGTCAGAGCCGTGAGGATCGCCTTGTCGACCTTGTCGAGCCCAATCCTGTCGACTTCGAACAGCTCGAGAGCTTCTATTGCGACTTCCAACCGGATGCGGCCATCCGATCGCACCTCCGAGAAATCCCTCACCCTTCGAAGGAGCCGGTTAGCGATCCTGGGAGTCCCGCGCGCCCGCACGGCAACTTCCAGTGCCGCTGACTCGTCGATGTCCACCCCGAGGATCGAGGCCGAGCGGCGTACGATCCGGACAAGCTCCGACCCTTCGTAGTAGTCGAGGCGTCCCACGAATCCAAAGCGATCCCTGAGAGGCGAGGTGAGGAGACCCGTCCGGGTGGTCGCTCCGATGAGGGTAAAGGGGGGGAGCTCGAGGCGTATCGATCTGGCGGCCGGCCCCTTGCCTATGACGAGGTCAAGCGCAAAGTCTTCCATCGCGGGGTACAGGATCTCCTCTACGGGGCGGGGCAGCCGATGGATCTCGTCGATGAAAAAGACGTCTCCCTCCTCGAGGTTTGTGAGTATCGCTGCAATGTCCCCGGCCCTCTCGAGGGCAGGTCCGGATGTTGCCTTCCAGCCGACCCCGAGCTCGGACGCCACGATGTGGGCAAGCGTCGTCTTACCGAGGCCGGGCGCTCCGGCAAACAGGAGGTGATCCGGTGCTTCCCCGCGGCATCTTGCCGCCTCGAGAATTATCGAAAGGTGCTGCTTCGTCGATGACTGCCCGACGAACTCCTCGAGCTTGGTAGGCCGCAACGACTTCTCGACAAGAAGGTCGTCGGCCTGGGTGGACCCGGACAGGACGCCCCTGGAAAGCTCCGAACGGCTCATGCCCGGCTCAACGCGCGCAGGGCGCTCCGGACCATCGCCTCGACATCTCCAACGCCCGTCGCCACCTCTTCGAGAACCGGCGCGACCTCCGAGGGGCCGTATCCCAAGCCAAGGAGCACCTCGCGAACCTCCGCCAGCTCTGCTCCGAACGGGCTCCCGGCAGCCTCCAGATCACCCAACTGCTCCTTTAGCTCGACAATCATGCGCTGAGCACTCCGCGTCCCGACGCCTGGGATCGCGGTAAGCAACGCCACATTCCCGGAAGCAACGGCGCCCCTAAACAATTCGGGCTTCAGGTGGCCGATGACGGAGAGAGCCAGCTTCGGCCCAACCCCCGTCACAGAGACGAGGCGCAGGAACAGATCGCGTTCGGATGCGGTCGGAAAGCCATAAAGAAAGATGCCGTCCTCTCTCACGACCATGTGTGTCAGCATCCGGACTCTTTCCCCAGGACGCATCTTGGCCAGCGCCGGCGACGGGGCTCGAACGAGGTAGCCGACGCCTCCGACTTCGATCTCCACTGCGTCTGACGTCAGCTCGGCCACCCGCCCACTCAGAGACGAGATCACCGCACGACCTCGAGCCTCGCCATTCGTCTGCAGCTGAGATGAGTGATGGCGACCGCGAGGCCATCGGCCGCATCGGGGGAGTCGGGCACTCGTCCGGCTCCTAGGATCCGCTCCACCATGTACCGGATCTGATTCTTGGTCGCATTCCCGTGACCCACCACCGCCATCTTGACCTCCGCGGGCGCGTACTCGCGAACCGGTACGCCCGAGTGGGCTGCAGCCAGGAGAGCCACTCCGCTGGCTTGGATGGCCGGCACGCCCGTTCGGGCATTCAGCTTGAGGAAGAGCCTTTCCATCGCCACCACCTCGGGCTGCCACCGGCTCGTGAGCCCCTTGAGCCCGTCGAAGAGGGTCAGAAGGCGCCGGGGAGCATCATCCGCGGCCGAAGTCTGGAGGGTCCCACAGTCCAGAAGCTCGAGCCGGCCACCGGCCTCCTGAATCACCCCGAAGCCGAGGCGCGTGAGTCCAGGGTCGATCCCCATGACTCTTAAGGGGCCGCGATCCGCCCTCATCCTCTCCCTCCCGATCGAACATCTGTTTGGAGGGATGATATCGAGCGCCAGAGACGGCTTTACGGATTTCCTACCGGCTGATCTCCGCCATTAGCTCGTCCGGGATCTCGAAGTTGGAGTAGACCTCCTGCACATCGTCGGAGTCCTCGAGGTCCTCCATGAGCTTGAGGACCTTCTCCGCAGTCTCCCGGTCCAGCAGCAGCGTGTTCTCGGGCTCCATCGAGATCCTGGCCGACTCAGGGGTGATCCCGTCCGCGACGAGGGCCTCCTTCACCCTGTTGAGCTCCTCGGGCGCAGAGACTATCTGCCAATAGTCGCCATCCTGAACTATGTCGTCGGCCCCGGCCTCCAAGGCCAGGAGGAAGATCTCCTCCTCGCCGGCCTCGGACAACGGGACGAGCACCAGGCCCTTTTTCGTGAACATCCAGGAGACCGAGCCTGGGTCGCCCATGGAGCCACCGTTGCGGGTGAATATCCGCCGCACGTCGGCGGCGGCTCGGTTGCGGTTGTCGGTCATCACCTCGAGGAGCACCGCTACTCCCCCGGGACCGTATCCCTCGTAGGTAAGGGTCTCGTACTTCATACCCTCGAGCTCGCCGGTGCCCCGTTTTATGGCTCTATCGATCGTGTCGTTTGGCATCTCGGCAGCCTTCGCCTTGGCGACGGCATCGGCAAGGGTTGGATTTGCGTCCACGTTTCCGCCGCCATCACGCGCCGCCACCTCGATCTGTCTGATGATCTTGGCGAACAGCTTCCCGCGGCGAGCGTCGATCACCGCCTTCTTGTGCTTGGTCGTCGCCCACTTCGAGTGCCCAGACATCAGGCCCCTCCGCAAAGCTCTTGGACGAAGTACTCGTGGATCGCCCGCTCCCCCACGAGCTCGGGATGGAAGGTTGAGACGAGCATCCGGTCGAACCGCACCAGAACCGGTCGTTCATTGAATGTAGCCATGACCGAGCCTCCCGCTGGATCCTCGATGATCGGTGCCCTTATGAACACACCCCGTACAGGCTTACGCAACTCAGGCACGTCGATGTCGGCTTCGAAGGAGTCGGCCTGCCGCCCGTAAGCGTTGCGGACTATCGAGATCGGGAGCACTTCGAGCGGTGGCTCCCCATCAGACGTGCGAGTTGCGAGGACGATCGCCCCTGCGCACGTTCCGAAGAGCGGCATCCCGCCTTCCGCCCTCTTGCGTAAGGGGTCCCTGAGGTCGTATCGGTCGATCAACTTTAGCTGAGTCGTCGACTCTCCTCCCGGAATTATGAGAGCGTCGGCGAGCTCGAGCTCCTCCGGAGAGCGAACCTCGATGCCTCTGTACCCGCAGGAGTCGAGCACGGCCTTGTGTTCTGCGAAATCCCCCTGCAGCGACAGGACCCCGATGAGGGGCTTTACCATCCCCGTCCAGCAAGCCGCTGATCAGCGGACAAATCTCGAAGCTCTATACCCCGCATCGGCTCTCCCAGGCCGCGCGAGACCTTCGCGAGGACGTCGGGATCGTTGAAGTAGGTCGTCGCCTCGACGATGGCATTCGCCATCTTGGCCGGGTCCTTGCTCTTGAAGATGCCAGAGCCCACGAAGACCCCCTCCGCACCAAGCTGGACCACCAGGGCGGCGTCGGCGGGCGTCGCCACTCCCCCTGCACAGAACAGGACGACGGGAAGACGCCCCGTCTCAGCCACCTCCTTGACGAGCTCGAAGGGGGCACCCAGGTTCTTCGCTTCCGTCATGAGCTCCTCGGCGGGCGTCACCGAAAGGCGGCGGATGTGATCCTTGATCGCTCTGAGATGCCTCACCGCCTCGACCACATTGCCGGTGCCGGCCTCGCCCTTCGAGCGAATCATGGCCGCGCCCTCCCCGATCCGCCTGAGAGCCTCTCCGAGGCTAGTTGCGCCGCAGACAAAAGGAACGGTGAAGCTCCACTTGTCGATGTGGAAGCTCTCATCCGCGGGCGTGAGGACTTCCGACTCGTCTATGAAGTCGACGCCTAGTGACTGCAGGATCTGCGCCTCCGCGAAGTGGCCGATGCGGGCCTTGGCCATGACTGGAATAGTCACGGCTTCCATGATCTCGGTTACGCGGTTCGGGTCTACCATCCGGGCTACGCCGCCCTCCCGCCGTATGTCGGCGGGAACACGCTCGAGAGCCATGACTGCGACGGCGCCGGCGTCCTCAGCTATCTGGGCCTCGTCTGGGCTGGTCACGTCCATGATGACCCCACCCTTCAGCATCTCTGCCAGGCCGCGCTTGACTCGCGCCGTTCCTCGTTCCACGTCCACCCCTTGGGTCAACCCTCGTTCAATTCTACGGCAGCCCCTTGTCGTCGGAGCGGCCGGGGAGGGCTACTGGACCGTTACCGGCCTGTCCGATGAGATGAGATGGATCCAGGTGTTGCCCGGAGCCAGCTGGATGGGCCGGCCGGCAGCATCGACGAAAGTGGTCTGGTCGGACAGCCCGGCCCTCCTCCACTTTCCTGTGGCCGATGTCCCTCCCCGGACCACCGTAACGTCACCGTCGCCGATGACCGAGATCTCCGGAGAGAAGTTGCCGGCCGAGTCCCGCAGCCGCCCGGGAACGATGTTCACCTTCATCACGACCACGTTCGCGGCGCTGAGCTGGCCCCCCGAAGCAGAGTTGTGCGGGGCGTCGCCCTGGAACCTCAGGTACCTCCTCGTGCCGGGCTCGTAGGTGTACCTGACGGCGTTTGCGGCCCCCGTGTAGCTGAAGGTCACAGTGCTTCCGGGAGCTGCAGCAGCGGCGCCGGCTCCGGGAGTCGCAGCAGCGCCAGTTGGCGCGGGCGGCGACGCCGCCGCCGCGTCGAACGTGAGTCCGATTCGAGGAGGGCCCTTTATCCCCTGAGACTCGTCCAGGCTCCGAATTCTTTCGGTCGAGGTGAACAGGTCGTAAGGGGCCTGCCGGCTTCGATCCCTTCGGTACGCATCACCGTGGTCGCCGTGACGGAGGTCGGTTATTCCTCTGGTGTTTTGGACCTTGCTCAAGACGGTTGGGGCAGCCCCCGAGTATGCGAACAGAACGGGCGCATACTGCACGAGAAGGTCCGGGTCGACGACTCGGGCGCTCCTCACCGGGCCGAGGTTGGCCGCGTCGCTGCAGTGAAAGATCGCCAGGAAGCGGGTGATGCCGCCTTCTGCTATTTCCTCGTAAACGATGTCGGCAGCTTCCAGGCCAGCCTGAGGACGGGCGGGGGCAGCATTGTCGATCTTCGTCCCCAACGCCGGACGGGTGACGTCGAGTCCTGCGGGAGCCTGGGTCCCGGTAAGAGGGCACAGAGCGGGACGGGCCGCCTCCTCACCAGGGCCACCTGGGGGCCTGCCCGCCCTTTCGTCTCGTCGGCACGCCGAGAGGAGCAGGACGATTAGCAATAAGAGGGAAAGGGATTTTCGCATCGGGGCGTAACACTAGCATGGCGCGCGCACCCCGAATCTCGAAGACTCACTGATTTCTGTGGCTCCCCGTCTCAGCCGGTCACGCGTCGCTCCTGCGCCGCTCTGTAACGTTCCAGTATCTGATCCACAAGCAAACCCCAATCGAGCTGCCGGGCGCGCTGCTTACCCGTCTCGACCAGATCCTTCAGCCGGCCAGGGTTGAGGAAGACGTCCACGATTTGCTCGGCAGTCGCGGCTGAGTCACCCGCCCGAACGTGCAGGGCGGCTCCGGCCGCCGCTTCCAGATAACCGGGAATGTCCGAGCAGACAACCGGCGTCCCGGCGGCCATCGCCTCCGCGAGGACGATCCCAAAGGACTCTCCGCCGAGGGAAGGGGCACAGAACAGATCGGCGGCGCGGTAGATGCCCGGAAGCCGGTTCTGCTCGACGGGGCCGAGCGCCCTCACCCAAGGGGGGACGTCGTTACTGGTCGGGCCTACCGCGACCAGGTGCAGCTCCAACCTCTTCCTCACCATCTGCATGGCCTCAACGATCACGGCCAGCCCTTTCCGCGGCTCCGGGCGCCCGACGAAGAGGACGAAGGGCTTGAGATCACCCAGCTCCTCGTCCGGCCGCGCCTCGGCGAAGCGCCTGTAGTCGATCCCGTTGGGGATAACGTGGTAATCGTCCGGAAAGTAGCTCGAGATGAGGCGCTTCGACGCCTCCGATACGGCAATCCTCTCCGAGATCCTGCTCATCAGTGGCTTGAGAGCAGGCCGAAACAGCTGGTAGGCGAGGCTCTTTTCGGACGAGGCGTGGAAGGTCCCCACAAGGGGCATCCGCGCGTGCATGACCGCTAGCATGGACACGCTCGGGGACCCCGGCTCGTGAACGTGGAGGAGGTCGTAGGCGGCGGATTCCAGCCTCTTTTTCACTCGTGCGCTTGCGCGGGGCGTGAAGCACAGACGAGCGACCGACCCGTTATAGGGAATGCCGAACGTTCGTCCCGGCGCAAAAATGCCTTCTTCCTCTGCGGAGGCGGGCGCAATGACCTCGACCTCCACACCGCGTCGCTGCAGAGCCCCCGTCAGCCCTACGATATGGCTGCGCACCCCGCCAGGATGCGACCAGTCGTATGGACAGACGATGCCTACCCTCACCCTTTGGTCACCTCTGAGTCTCCAGCTCCGCGGACCTTCTCGGCTGGGGGGCTATCTCTCGGAATACGTCCCCGGGGTGGCAGCCCCTCTTCGTCGGACGGCCAGTTGGTGCTGAACAAGTGCCACTGCTCGGGCACCTCCGAGATCAAGCCTTCGAGTGCGTGCGCGATCCTCTGGGCCAGGACCTCCACGTCCTTTGCCGGGTCCGGGGTGAGCTCGTACCTCACTCGCTCGAAGCGGACCTCGAATCCGCCGTCGGTCTTGTATATCGACCCCGCTATCAACGGGACCCTCTTGCGAACGACGAGAAGGGGAGGCGAGGCCGGGAAGGTCGTGCGCTCGCCGAAGAACTCGACCCAGATACCCCGCCTTCCCAGGTCTCTGTCACACACGAGGGCGACGGCGAGGCCCTCGTCGAGCATCTCCCCCAGCTTCTTCCGGACGGCGGGACCATTCAAGGCAGGGATGATCTGCATGCCCCAGCGGCCCCGGATCTCTGAGAACCACTCGAAAAGAGCCTTCGGGCGGAGCACCTCAGCCACCGTGGCGAACGGGTACCCCTTGGCTCCAATCCATGCAACCCCGAGATCGTAGAAGCCCAAGTGAGGGGTGACGAGCACGAGACCCTTTCCCTCTGCGAGAGCCTCCTCGAGGGTCTCGATGGCGCCGCCCACGGGATGCACCATCGCCAGGAGCTCCTCCGTGGAGTAGCGGCCGAGCCGGAATGTCTCGAGCCAGTACTCCGCGTAGGAGCGAAAGGCCGCTCTAACGACTCCTTCCAGGTGCGGCCCCCTCCCGACGACCCGGGCCATGTTCTTCTCGACGATGCTCCGTTTGCGTTTTGCGAATCGGTAAGCGACGCGTCCGCCGAGACGGGCCGCCGCGTCGCCCACGCGCACGGGTACGTGCTCGGCGAGCCAGGCCGCGGTCCTGAATGCGAAGTAAACCGCGGCCGGACCGAGCCCCGCCTCGAACAGGCTCGATCGCTTCACGATCCTGCGGGCGCCGACGCCTGTTTCCAGACGTGAACGAGCCGCTGCACCAGCGTGAGCCCGGACATTGCCACGAGGATGATCAGGGCAGGTATGGGCCGGCTGAGAAGAAGGCCGAGGGCCATGATCACAACCCTTTCGGGTCGCTCCGCAATACCCACCTTGCACTCGAAGTCCAGCCCCTCAGCTCTCGCCCTCACGTAGGACACCAGGAACCCGAGGATCATCGCGGCGAGCGCAAGGCCGATCAGCAGGCGGGCCTCCCGCTGCGCTGCAATCAGACTCGCAGCCGCCTCGGGGGTTGTCGCCAGGACGGGCAACGGAGCCGGGAACAGGCCCCTCCACACTAGGGCGAGGAACATTGCGGCATCCGACACCCGATCGACCGTGGAGTCGAGGAAGGCGCCCTTCTTGGAGACCTTCTTCGTCACCCTCGCCACCGCTCCGTCCAGGAGGTCGAAGCAGGAACCCGCCAGTAGGAGCAACCCCCCCAGCGGAAGGGGGCCGACGGCGATGACCCAGGAGGCGGCCAGGACGACGAGAAAGCCGATCAGGGTGAGTAGGTTGGCAGTGAAGCCAGCGCGAGCGAGGGCGGCGCCGACGGGGAGGATCACCTTTTGGGCGGCAGCTCCCAGCAATTTTTCAAGCATCGGTGTCCGCACCCTCGGATCATTGGACGCGCCCCAGGGAGGGCCTAGCGGCGTACAAATATAGAATGCTGTCATGAAGACCTACACTTCCGACAAGATCCGAAACGTTGCTCTAGTGGGCCATCAGGGAGCTGGAAAGACGACCCTCGCCGAGGCCCTCCTGCACATAAGTGGCGCGACGACGCGGATGGGCTCCATCCAAGAGGGCAACACCGTCTGCGACTTCGAGCCTGAGGAGATCAAGAAGAAGCTCTCGGTCTCGCTCTCGGTAGCTCCCGTCGAGTGGAAGGACCACAAGATCAACCTCCTAGATGCGCCCGGCTACGCCGACTTCATCGGCGAGGCGCAAGCGGCTCTTCGGGTCGCGGATCTTGCCGTCTTCGTGGTTTCGGCGGTCGACGGGGTCCAGGTGCAACACGAGGTTGTGTGGCGGCTCGCCGGTCAGCTCAACCTTCCCCGGGTGGTCTTCGTGAACAAGCTCGACCGAGAGCGGGCGGACTTTCACACGGTCTTGAGCGACCTGACCACGAAGCTGGGGAGTGGGTTCGCCCCCGTCGATCTCCCCCTTGGCGAGGAGCATGAGTTCCACGGCGTCGTCGACGTCCTCACCGAGAAAGCCTACCGCTACGACCCCTCGGGGAATGTGAGCGAGGAAGAGATGTCGCAGGAGCTCCAAGCGGAGGCCAGCAAGCTGCACACGCAAATCGTGGAGTCGGTTGCCGAGAACGACGACGAGCTGCTCGAGAAGTACCTCGGCGGAGAGGATCTCAGCCCGCAGGAGGTCGCCAGCGGCCTCCACAAGGGCGTTCTGGAATCAACTGTCTTTCCGGTGCTCGTCGGGTCCTCAACGAAGCTCGTAGGGGTCGACCGGCTGGCCGATCTCATCGTCGAAATGGGGTCTTCGCCGGCAGAGCGCGGGAGCGTGATCGGGTCCAAGCCCGGGACGGAGGAGCAGGTTGAGCGCTCGGTCGACTCGAGCGCACCCATGTCCGCTTTCGTCTTTAAAACGATCTCCGACCCCTACGTCGGCCGCATATCGCTGTTCAAGGTCATCTCCGGGAGGCTGCGCCCCGACTCGACCGTCTACAACTCCCGCAGCTCGACCGAAGAGAGGGTGGCGCAGGTGTTCGCCCTGCGCGGCAAGAGCCAGGACGGCCTCTCCGAGGTGGTTGCGGGGGACATCGGGGCGGTCGCGAAGCTGGGGCACACCCACAGCGGGGATACGCTCTGCGAAAAGTCCAACCCCATCTGGTACCCGCCGCTCGAACCCCCCGACCGCGTGATTGCGAAGGCGATCGCCCCCAAGACGAAGGGGGACGAGGACAAGCTCATGACGGCCCTTGCACGCATCCAGGAGGAGGACCCGGCGCTGCTCCTGGAACGCAACGCCGAGACCCGGCAGACGCTGCTTTGGGGGACGGGCGAAACTCACCTCGATGTCACCCTCGAGCGCCTCTCCCGCAAGTTTGGGGTCGAGGTGCAGGAGCTGGAGGTTCGGATACCGTACCGGGAGACGATCATGGGCCCCGGCAAGGGGCTCGGCCGGCACGTCAAGCAGAGCGGCGGCCACGGCCAGTACGCGGTGTGCAACCTCGAAGTCGAACCCCTCGAAAGGGGGCAGGGCTTCGAGTTCGTGGACAAGATCTTCGGAGGAGCGATCCCCTCGCAGTTCATCCCTTCGGTTCAAAAGGGAGTGGACAAGACGATGCAGGAAGGGGTCGCGGCCGGCTACCCCGTCGTGGACGTAAGGGTGACGCTCCTCGACGGGAAGTTCCACCCGGTCGACTCCTCCGACATGGCGTTCCAGATTGCAGGAAGCCTTGGCTTTCGCGACGCGGTGCAGAACGCGGGAGTCATGCTCCTCGAGCCGATCATGGACTTGGAGGTCATGATCCCCGAGGCCTACCTGGGCGACATCATGGGCGACCTCAACTCGAAGCGAGGGCGTATCCAGGGCACGGATGCGGTCGGTACCCGGCAGCTCGTCAAGGCAAAGGTGCCGATGGCAGAGGTGACGCGCTATGCGATCGATCTCAGGTCGATGACCGGGGGCCAGGGAACCTTTCGCTCAACCTTCTCGCACTACGAGCAGGTGCCCCCGCACCTCGCCGAGAAGATCATCGCCGAGGCCAAGCAAGCCAAAGAGTCGAAATAGCTACAAGCTCCCGGTTCCTGTCGGCGAACTGAAGACCCGATCATCACTGCCGTCGTCCCGCAGGTCCACGCGGCGGGCTAGGTCCGGGTACACGAGAACCAGCCCGTCGACGTCCACAACGAGCTCGCCCACGTAGCTGCGGTGCTCCCCTACGTATCGGACGACCGACCGGTCCTCACCACGCCTCACGTGCTCGTAGCGCTGCTTCGAGAGATGCACCGCGAGAGCGGGCACCGATACCCAGGCCATCCGGAAGCTCACCTCCCCCGGCCGCTCATGCAGCCGATGGCGCCGGACGGGCATTAGGTTCGTCATCGGGGAGAGGCCAAGGTCGCAGTCCAACGCCCCCTCCACCGCTCCCATGTCGCCGCCGGGGGAGGGAAGGTCGATCCCGCCTTCCTGGGACGCGTCGCAGCTCCACCCCCCGTTCCCATCGTGCGTGAGGCTAAGGCGGCGCCACCACCCATCGCCGGTGACGGCGACCTCGAGATTCCTAGTAATGAAGTTGTCCGCCGCATCCAGCTCGTAGTCCAGGCGATAGGGCGCGGGATACCTTCCGATCTGAGTCCCCGTAGCCTTCACGCCCTTGCCGAGAAGCTCTACGCTCGCAGCCTCGGCGCGCCACTCGTCCGTGCCGGCCCAGACGACAAGCCGCCTCAACGACTCACCTCGTCACGAGTTGAAGAGGGGTTTCAACCGCCGATAAGTCTCTTCCAGCCCCTCCGGAAGTACCTTGGAGTTGGCGAGCACCGGCATGAAGTTCGTGTCTCCCGTCCACCGCGGCACCACGTGCATGTGGAAGTGTCCGGGCAGCCCTGCCCCCGCGGCCTCGCCGAGGTTCGCCCCGATGTTGAATCCGTGCGGGTCGAAAGCCTCTTTGAGCGCCGACAGGCACCTGACCGACAGCTCCATCACCTCCTGCCGCTCGCTTGCGGTGAGCTCCTCCATCCCACCCGCATGTCGGAGCGGTGAGACCATGAGGTGACCGGTGTTGTAAGGGAAACGGTTGAGCACGATCAGGCAGAGATCCGTCCGCATGAGCACGAGATTGGCCTCGTCGTCTATGGAGGAGCCGGCCTCGCAAAGGAAGCACTCCGTGCCGGGTGGGCTCGTCACGAAGTCCATCCGCTGCCGGAACATCCGCTCCATTCAGGCGGAGGATTCGGGGCTGCCTCGAGACGAGATCTCGTGACTGATGGCCTCGGCAAACTTTTCGAGGGTTACCCCCCTTTGCTCGGACCCTCGCCTCGGTCGGACGGATAGCAGTCGAGCCTGCGCCTCCTTGTCTCCCACAACTATCGAGTACGGCACCTTCGAGGTCTGGGCCCTCCTGATGCGGTTGCCCAAAGTCTGGTTCGATGAATCAACGGCGGCCCGTACGCCGAGCGATGAGAGTTGCTCGGCCACCTCGGCGGCGTACTGATGATGCCGCTCGGCAATCGGGATGATCACGACCTGCTCGGGAGCGAGCCAGGTCGGAAACGCGCCACCGTAGTGCTCGAGCAGGATGCCGAAGAACCTCTCGACCGATCCGAAGAGCGCCCGGTGGATCATGAAGGGGCGGTGCCGCCCTCCGTCCTCCCCGACATACTCCAAATCGAAGCGCTGCGGAAACTGAAAGTCGACCTGGAGGGTGGAGATCTGCCATCGCCTACCGATTGCATCTCGCACGTGAACGTCGATCTTGGGAGCGTAAAACGTTCCCTCCCCCTCCCCTATTCGATACGAGAGCCCCGCGGACTCGAGCGCGTCGCGAAGAGCATTCGTGGCTTGGTCCCACTCCTCCGGCTCCCCTACGAACTTCTCCGGGCGCGTCGATAGTTCAGCTTCGAACTCCGTCAACCCGAACTCCTTAAGCACCTTCAGCACGAACTCCAGGGGGGCTGCCAGCTCCCTGGCCAGCTGGTCCGGAGTACAAAAGATGTGAGAGTCATCCTGGGTAAAGCCGCGCAGCCGGGTAAGTCCGTGCAGGACGCCTGACCGCTCGAACCTGTAGACGGTCCCGAACTCGAACAGCCTCAAGGGAAGCTCGCGGTAGGAGCGAGTCCGTGACTTGTAGATGAGAAGGTGCAGAGGGCAGTTCATCGGCTTTGGGTAGTAGGTGGAGCCCTCCAGCTCCATCGGGGGGTACATCCCCTCCCTGTACCAGTCGAGGTGCCCGGAAATCTCGAAGAGGGTCGACTTCGACAGGTGCGGGGTCCAGACGAACTCGTACCCGGCGGCTTCATGCTCGGCCCTCGCGTAGTCTTCGATTAGCTTGCGGACCAACCCGCCCTTCGGGTGAAAAACCACGAGGCCCTGGCCCAGCTCAGGAGGGAAGTGGAACAGGTCGAGCTCGGGTCCCAGCCGGCGGTGATCTCGCTTCTCCGCCTCCTCGAGCCGCCAGAGGTAATCCTCGAGCGCGTCCTTCGACTCCCACGCCGTCCCGTAGATCCGCTGGAGCATCGGCCGCCGCTCGTCCCCCCGCCAGTACGCCCCCGAGCTCTTCGTAAGCTTGAAGGCCCGGATCCGGCCGGTCGAGGGTATGTGCGGCCCACGGCACAGGTCGACGAACTTATCGGCGTTCCGGTAGAGCGAGACCTTGTCGCCCGAGACGCCCTGCTCCTCGGACTCGTCCCCCATCTCGTTGATCCATTCGAGCTTGTAAGGCTGATCCTCGAACACCTTTGCTGCGTCGGCGACGCTGACCTCCTGTCGGACAAACGGCTGATCCTCGCGAACGATCTCGGCCATCTTTTGCTCGATCCTCTCGAGATCCTGGGGAGTGAAGGGGCGGCCTATATCGAAGTCGTAGTAGAAGCCGTCCTCTATCGGAGGACCGCCGGCGTATTTTGCATGCGGCCACAGAGAGAGGACGGCCTGAGCAAGGACGTGCGCGGTCGAATGCCGCAGTACCTGGCGCCCCTGCTCATCCCCCTGCGTGAGGACGCGGGCGTCGGAAGGTACGCTGGCGGAGAGGTCTGCAAGCGTACCGTCGGGAAGCTCGTAACAGACGGCGTCGGGCCGTGCAGTGTCGGGCGCCTCGGCGGTATCGGGCATAGACGGAGACATTACCCAATGGTAGCGAGCAGGGCGGAGGGGAGACACTCCGCAGACGAGGCGATAAGGGAACGGATCGCAAACATCGGTCCCTTGCGCTTCGACGAGTTCATGTCGATGGCCCTCTATGGTCCCGGCGGCTACTACACGACTCGCGTCCCGGGGGAATTCGACTACGATACGGCCCCCTCGGGCAGCGAGTGGTTCGGCAAGCT
>JALZBO010000094.1 GCA_030863545.1 Actinomycetota bacterium | reverse complement strand
CCGCCGCGTGCCCCCTTCCCCCGAAGGATTTCGCCACCTCCGAAACGTCGACTCCGCCTCTCGAGCGCAGCGAGCCCTTCCAGCCTCCCGACGGCTGCTGCTTTGCGAGCAGAGCCACGCGGATGTCCCTTATCGACCTCAGCACGTCGATGAAGTCCTCGGTCTCCTCGATCCCAACCTCGCCGAGGTCGTCGACGGTCAGCCAGCTATACACGAGACCGTC
Source organism: Actinomycetota bacterium (assembly GCA_030863545.1). GTDB lineage: Bacteria > Actinomycetota > CADDZG01 > JAHWKV01 > JAHWKV01 > JALZBO01. Next base: position 13,191 of record JALZBO010000094.1, on the reverse strand, counting down.
GTCGAGCTTCGCGCGCGACAGCACGGTCCCGAGAAGCTTGAGCTGTCCAAAGGACGCCGACTGGTACACCCTCTCGGCGATCAACAAGTGATCTGCTCCCGCTTCGAGAAGCTCGGCTGCGACTCGGAGTGTCGCGGGAGCAGCATTCGAGTACTGGAATCGTCCCGTATCGGTGACTATCCCCGTGTAGAAGCACGTAGCTTCCGCGGGGTCCACCCTTCCTCCTAGCCTCTTGACGAGCTCGTACCCTAGCTCGCAGGAGGACGCTCGCGAGGGATCTACGAGGTTGACGTCCCCGTAGAGCAGGTTCGAGACGTGGTGATCGATGTTGATGCTGGTCGCCGCCCTTCGAAACCGGTCCTGAAGGAGGTCCAAACGCTTGACGTCTGCGCAGTCGATCGCGATGAACGTTTCGATGCGCTCGGGAAGGTCTTCGGCTTTCCGGAGCCGGTCGGCGCCGGGGAGGAACGAGTACTGGTAGGGGACCTTGATCTCGGGACTACCCCAGCTCATCCACACATGCTTTCCCTGGCGTTCGAGGAAGTGCCCCAACCCGAGCATCGCGCCCAGGGCGTCGCCGTCCGGCGCGATGTGGCAGCAAACCGCGACGGTCTGCGAGTTGAGGATTGCCTTCGAAGCTTGGGCCCAGCTCTCCTCGTCGCTCAAGCGTCCGCGCCTGCCCCGCCCTCGGGTGATTCGATACGGTCGGTGTCCGGCGGTTTCGAGACTCCCAGACCTCTCAGCAGCTGCTCGATCCTTTCGGAGTTTTGAGCGGTCTGATCCTCGACGATCTCCAGCTCGGGGAGGCGGCGAAGCCTGACCTCGCGGCCTAGAACGGCCCTCAGGTGAGGCGTCGCGTGTTGGATCGCGCCGATCGTCGCTTCCCTGTCCTCATCGCTGCCGAGAGCGCTGATGAACACCTGGGCCAGCCTGAGATCACGGGAAAGCTTCACGCCCGTCACCGTAACGAACCCGATGCGGGGATCCTTCAACTCCTGAATCGCCTCGCCGAGCACTTCCCTGGCGAGCTGTTCCACTCTGTCCGACCGCGGGTAGTTCCTAGGCATCTGGACGCATCACCTCGATATCTACGTCGACCACCTGGATCTCGTAGTGGTTCCGGACGAAACGCTCCACCTCATGAAGCATCTTCCGTGTGTGGAAGGAGGAGTTGGAGACGCACGAAACCGCGATAGCCGCTCTACGCCGGAGGTCCTGGTGGTCCACCTCGGCGACGGCAACGTTGAACTTCGAGCGCATGGCGCCGGTGATGTGGCTGACGACACGGCGCTTCTCCTTCAGAGACATCGATCCCGTCACGAGAAAGTCGAACCTCGCTATCCCCACAAACATTTAGCCCAGTCGGGGCGTTGGCCCCCGACGACCTCTACAGCTGGGAGGGCTTGCCGTCCCGTGACTCCCCAATCGGAGTTCTCACCGACGTTCCCTCGTTCTCGCTGACCAGTTCTCCGGACAACCCATCCAACCGGGCGGCTGCGGGACCCGCCCCTGAAGGAGAACCCGATTCCCGATGCTGCACCTCGGCCGTACTAAGTCCGCGCAACCTCACGAATCTCGAACGTCTCGATGAGATCGCCCTGCTTGATGTCGTTGTATCCGCCGATCGTGATGCCACACTCGTAGCCGGCAGTGACCTCTCTCACGTCATCCTTGAAGCGGCGTAGCGATGCCACTTCGCCCGTGTAGATCACCTTTCCATCACGTATCAAGCGGGCGCGAGAGCCGCGATTGACCCTTCCCTCGGTGACGTAGCAACCCGCAACGACGGCTCGCGGGGTGCGGAAGATCTCGCGCACCTCCGCCGTCCCCGTGACCACCTCTTCCTCGACGGGCGCCAGGAGGCCTTTCGTCGCCTTCTCGATGTCGTCGAGCAGCTGGTAGATGACGTCGTAAAGGCGAACATCCACGCCCTCCTTCTCCGCGAGCTGTCGCGCCCCCGCGTCGGGGCGGACGTTGAAGCCCACGATGATCGCACCCGAGGCCCTCGCCATGTTCACGTCGTTCTCGTTGATCGCACCTACGGCCCTCCGCAACACCTTCGTGCGAACGAGCGACTGGTCCATCTTCTCGATCGAGTCCACGAGAGCTTCGATGGAACCTTGAGTGTTGGCCTTGACGATGAGCTTCAGCTCGGGCAGCTCGCCAACGCGCGCCTTGGATAGGAGATCCTCCAGGCTCGCGGTCTTTCCTCCCGCCGCGAACTCTGCCTGCCGCAGCTTGGCCTCACGTTCCTGGGCGATGCGCTTGGCTTCCCTCTCGTCGGACACCACCTTGAACTCGTCGCCGGCCTGCGGAACCTTCGACCATCCGGTGACGAGAACGGGCTGTGACGGCCCGGCGCTCTTGATCTGATGCCCGGCCTCGTCGGTCATCGCCCGTACACGGCACCAGGCAGCACCGCAGACGACCGGTTGGCCGACCTTGAGGGTCCCCCTCTGCACGATGAGAGTGGCAACCGCCCCTCGCCCCTTGTCGAGGTGAGCCTCGATGCAGACACCCCTGGCCGTCGCGTTCGGGTTGGCCTTGAGCTCCTGCAGGTCCGAGACGAGGTGGATCATCTCGAGGAGCTCATCCAGGTTGGTGCCCTTCTTCGCGGAGACATCGACGAAGACAGTCTCGCCGCCCCACTCCTCCGGTCGCAGCCCGAGCTCGGTCAGCTGCTGCCGGACCCTGATCGGGTCCGCCTCGGGCTTGTCGATCTTGTTGACGGCGACGACCACGGGTACGCCCGCCGCATTCGCGTGGTCGAGGGCCTCGATTGTCTGCGGCTGAACGCCATCGTCGGCCGCGACGACGAGGATGGCTATGTCGGTCACCTGGGCGCCGCGGGCTCTCATTTGTGTGAACGCCTCGTGGCCGGGGGTGTCGATGAACGTGACGACGCGTCCGTCCGTATGGACCTGGTAGGCCCCGATGGCCTGGGTGATCCCTCCCGCCTCCAGCGACAGCATCTCCTTCTTACGAAACTGCTGAAGTATCGAGCTCTTGCCGTGGTCTACGTGACCCATGACGGTAACGATCGGGGCGCGCGGCTGAAGATCGGCGGACTCCTCGTCTTCCGCAAGCGCTTCCTCCTCGGCCTCCTCCTGGACCGAGACGATCTCAACCGGGACTCCAAATTCCTGGGCGACGACCTCTACGAGATCATCGGAAAGGGACTGGGTGATGGTCTTCATCTCTCCCAGGGTCAGAAGCAGCTTGATGATGTCCCCCGGCGAGCGGTCGAGCTTCTCGGCGAGCTCCTCCACCGTTACACCATGTGGAACGTGTCGAGCGGCCTGGCGTGCCGGAGCTGGCGCTTCCGCCGTCTTTGGTGGACCGTTAGGAGCGGCCGGCTGCCGCGGCGCGGCCGGGGCCTCAGCCGGAGGGGCACCCTTGGCGCGAGGAGCGTTTGCTCGGCGGACCGAGGGGGGCTCGGGCGTAACGGTTTCGGGAGGGCTCGACCTCTGAACCGCACCCACGTTGGAATCCACTCGGCCCCCCCCATTCAAGGTGTGGCGGAGGCGCGCGACGTCGGACTCCGATACGGACGACGAGTGGCTGGCAACGGAGACCCCGAGCTCGGCAAGCTTCTGAATGGTCTCCTTCGAGGAGAGACCAAGCTGCTTGGCAACCTCATGAACTCTCATGTTGGGCATGTCAACTCCCAAGATATCCCACTAGCCCCTGTAGCATCGTCGCGTCCCGCTCCGAAATCGCCGTCTTCAGCGAGTGCGCGAGCCTCCCCTTGGCGAGGGCGGCGTGCAGGCAGCGCTGCGAGCGGCATACGTACGCCCCTCGCCCGGGCAGCTTCCCGCCCGGATCGAAGACGATCGCCCCTCGATCGTCTCTTGTGAAGCGGATCAGCTCTTGCTTCGGGCGGCGAGTTCGGCAGGCGCAGCAGCTGCGCTCAACCACCAAGTGCGGCGGTTCGGCTCGCCTGACCGGACCCGCCGCTGCTTCCGACTCGGGCGGGACTTTGCTGGTCGGCCTCCACCCCCATGTCCGCTCGCGACTCGGCGCTCGGGTCGCCGTCCGAGGACGGGGCCGCGGAGTCTGAGCGCCTCGCGGCGCTGCGGGCCGACTCTTCCTGTGCAACCTGGCTCTCGCTCTTGATGTCGATCCTCCAGCCCGTCAGCCGTGCGGCCAGACGTGCGTTCTGCCCCTCCTTCCCGATGGCTAAAGAAAGCTGAAAGTCCGGCACGATCACCTCGGCAGTCTGGCTCTCGCGCTCGATACGCACCTCTTTGACCTTGGCGGGAGACAGAGCGTTCGCCACGAACTCCGCAATGTCGGGAGACCAGGTGATTATGTCGACTTTCTCTCCCCGTAGCTCGTTCACGACCGCCCTCACACGTGAGCCGCGAGGGCCGACGCAGGCACCGGTGGGATCCACGTTCTTGTCGTTTGAAGTGACCGCGATCTTTGAGCGGTGTCCCGGCTCCCGCGCAACCTGCTTGATCTCGACGATCCCCTCCGCGATCTCGGGAACCTCCAGCTCGAACAACCGCCGGATGAGGTTCGGGTGGGTGCGGGAGCAGACGATCTGCGGACCCTTAGGGGACCGGCGAACCTCGACAATGTAAGCCTTCACCCTTGATCCATGGTCGTAGCGCTCCCCCGGCACCTGCTCCGCCTGTGGCAGCAGAGCTTCGACGCCCTTGCCCAGATCAAGCAGCACGTAACGGGGATCCGCCTGCTGCACAATGCCGGTCACGATGTCGCCCTCGCGTCCCGAGTACTCACCGTAGGTGATCTCGCGCTCGGCCTCCCGTATCCGCTGAAGGATTACTTGCTTGGCGGTTTGGGCGGCGATCCTGCCAAAGTCCGGCGGGGTGTCTTCCCACTCCTTCACGACTCGGAGCTCTCCGGTCTCCTCGTCCTCCTCCACGTCCTGCGCAAACACCTTCACCAGGCCGGTCTTTCGATCTATCTCGACCCGCGCCTCGGGAGCGGCCGCCTTTGGTGACCGTTTGTAGGCGGCGGCCAGCGCTTGCTCCAGCGCGACCACGACGCTCTCAAATGAAATGCCCTTCTCCCGCTCGATCAGGCGGAGCGCATCCATGTCTATTGGGTTCACGGCCTACCCTTCCTCCACCAGATAACTAACCTCTTGTTCGGCGATCGCCGGCCCCGCCCTCCACACGGCGGAGCTCCTCAGTCCAGTCCACGACGAGGTTCGCCCCTGCTACCTGAGAGTATCGAATCTCAAGCGCGCGGCCGTCGGGCAGCTCGAGCTCGAACCCCTCGTTGCCCGCCGAGCGAAGCCGACCTTCGAACCGCTTGCTCCCGTCGATCGGCTCTTGGGTCCGCACCTTGACCTCCCTGCCCTCGAACCTTCGGTAGTCGGCCGGACGAACCAGTGGCCGCTCGAGTCCCGCCGACGACACCTCGAGCGTGTAGCTCCCTTCGATGTAATCGTCGCGGTCCAGAGCGTTGGAGATGTCCTGGGAAACGTCGGCCACGAGGTCGATCGACACTCCGCCTTCCTCGCGGTCGACGATCACCTCGAGAACGCGGTGGCGTCCGGATCCCCGGAGGTTCACATCGACGAGCTCGAGGTGCTTGCGGTCGGCAGCGGACCGGCAGATGTCGAGGATCTCCGGAGAGATTTTCGTCCGGGCCACGGCCACCTCCTATTCTGGGTAGACAGCCTCCACCCGGTTCTGGGTAGACAGCCTCCACCCGGAACTAGTGAACCTAAAAAGTGGGCCTGAAAGCCCACTTTTCGGAGCACTATTTCGCTGCCCTGGGGCCGCTATGAACTCCTGCACCAGTATAGGGCCGCGGGTTAGACCCATCAAACAACCGGGCTTAACACTTAGGAAACCGTCCGAAAGCGCGGCCGCGACTTCGCAACTGTCGCTTCGGGGGCCCTTTCCAGTACCCTACTCCCCTGCGGCTCGAGCGCAGTGGGCCCTAGGGGAGCTGCGGAGACGGCTGAAGATAGGATACGCGGAAGGAGGCTGGGTTACAGATGGCTGACGAGCAGAAGCTCACGGTGGGAGTGCCGGGGGAGACGTTTCCCGGCGAAGCCCGAGTCGCCCTGGTCCCCTCCCTGTTGCCGCAACTGGAGAAGGCTGGGATGCAGGCCCTGATCCAGTCCGGCGCAGGCCAAGCCGCGGGCTTTCCGGACGACACCTACGCAGAGAAGGGGGCGAATGTCCTAGGCTCGCGGGAGGAGGTCTTTGCTGCAGCCGACATCATCCTGCAGGTACGCACCTTTGGTTCCAACACCAACGCCGGGGCGGCCGATCTGTCCCTGCTACGGCCCGGGCAGGTGCTCATCGGCATGGCCGACCCCCTAGCCAACGCGGAGGGAGTAGCCACCGTCGCAAAGACGAAAGCGGTGGCCTTTTCCATGGAGCTCATGCCGCGGATAACCCGCGCCCAGAGCATGGACGTGCTGTCCTCGCAAGCAACCGTCGGCGGCTACAAGGCGGTCCTCGTCGCCGCCCAATCCCTTCCCAAGATGTTCCCGATGCTCACGACGGCCGCGGGCACGGTCCGCCCAGCGAGAGCCTTCGTCGTTGGTGTGGGCGTCGCCGGCCTGCAGGCGATCGCAACGGCCCGCCGCCTGGGCGCCGTCGTCGAGGCATACGACGTCAGGCCGGCGGTCAAGGAGCAGGTGATCAGCGTCGGCGCAAAGTTCGTCGAGTTCGACCTCGACACCGGGCAGGCGGAAGACAAGGGCGGATACGCAAAGGCTATGGACGAGGAGGCCCTGGCGAAGCAGCGGGAGCAGATGGCCAAGGTCGTTGCCGCAAACGACGTAGTCATCACCACGGCGGCAGTGCCCGGCAAGAAGGCGCCGCTGCTGGTAACCGCCGACATGGTCAAAGGGATGCAGCCGGGCTCGGTCATAGTCGACCTTGCCGCCGCGACGGGCGGGAACTGCGAGCTGACCCAAGCCGACAAGACCGTCATTGAGCACGGCGTGACGATCCACGGCCCTACAAACCTCCCGGCAACCGTTCCCTACCACGCCAGCTCTATGTACGCCAAGAACCTCGTCACCTTTCTCACTAACCTCGTCAAGGAAGGAGAGGTCTCGATAAACCTCGAGGACGAGATCATTAGCGAGACCTTGCTCACCCGGGATGGCGAGGTCATCAACAGCAGGGTTAGGGAAGCGCTTGGCCTTGGTGAGTTGGCGCCCAAGCCTGTTGCGGCCCAGCCCGGGGAAGCGCGTACTCCCGGAGTTTCCGAACCTCCACCTGCTCAGGACTCGGAGGAAGCCCAAGCAAGCGCCAAGCAGTAAGGCGCTGAGCGACCGGACGACCAGGCGCGCGACTAAGGGCGAAACTTAGCACGTAGGGGCAGCCGAAGCGCGAGCTCTACCGAGCGCGATCCGCGGCTGGAGCCCGGAGCTTCGAGCCGCACGAGGCAAGAGCGCCACGCCTGACTAAATCCTCTCGAGTCCTCCCAGTTTTCCTGGTCGATCTTGTTCCCTCGATGTGGGCTGCGAGGGCCGAGAGTTGGCCGCGCGGGGGTAAGAGCCGAGAACCCGCAGAAACGAGGTTTGAGCGGCAAGAGCCGCCAAGACGTCCTGGGCGACCGGGTCTTGGGTGGGCGCGTCGAAGTCGAGGTAGAAGTGGTACTGCCAGGCCCGCGCGCGTGACGGGCGGCTCTCCAGCTTCGTAAGGTTGAGCTGCCGGTCCGAGAACTCCCTTAGGCACGAGTACAGGGCGCCGGGCACGTTTGCGGTGGCGAAGACGATCGAGGTCTTCTCGGGAGGCCCCATCAAGTCGGTTGCGCTCCGGCTGATCGCCACGAACTTCGTGGAGTTGTCTGCCCGGTCCTCAATGTCCTCCGCCAGGACGTGCAGTCCGTAGAGCGACGCCGCCTCTCCGGAGGCGATAGCCGCGCTTGCTGGGTCGTTCTGCTCGGCGACGAGCTTGGCGGCCCCGGCCGTGTCGTACACCGCGACCCTCTCCGCTCGTATCGAGTCCAAAAACTCCTCACACTGCTCGAGCGCCTGAGGATGGGAGTAAACCCTCTTCACGTCCATCATCGACACGCCCTCGGGGGCGAGCAGGCAGTGCGAGATCCGGACGATCGTCTCCGCGACGATCTGCACCCCATGACGGACGAGCAGGTCGTAGGTGTCGTTTATCGAACCGGCGTGGGAGTTCTCGATGGGTACGACGCCGAAGTCCGTTGCGCCGATCTCGGTCGCCTCGAACACCTTGTGGAAGGACTTGAACGGAACGAAGAGCGCTTCGGGAAAGAGCAGCTTCGCGGCCTTCTCGCTGTAGGCTCCCGCCTCCCCTTGGAATCCAACCTTGAACGTCTTCGCCATCTGCCTCGCCTGCCTCTCGTGAGGCCCTAGTGTGCCTCAGCACCCGGCGGCTTGCAGGGATCCTCGAGCCATAGAGTAGGTCCGATGCAGTCCAGAAGGTCGCTCCGTTGACGGAGTCTTTCGAAGCGGTCGTAGTTGGGGCAGGTCCGAACGGCCTCGTCGCCGCCGTGACCCTGGCTGAAGCCGGCATCTCCACCCTGCTGGTCGAGGCCGAGACGACGGTCGGCGGGGGCACGCGAACCGCGGAGCTCACCCTGCCGGGCTTTCTGCACGACGTCTGCTCTGCGATCCACCCCCTGGCCATGGCCTCGCCCGCGTTGAGCAGGCTGCCCCTGACAGAGCACGGGCTCGAGATTATCCATCCCCCCGTCCCCGTCGCTCATCCCCTGGACGACGGAGGGGCGGTGGTGATGAGGCGGTCTATCGACGTGACGGCCGCCGGCCTGGGCCAGGACGGATTAGCTTATTCGTACTTGATGGCTCCCCTGCTCCGCGACTGGGAGCACATCACTCGCCAGCTCATGGGGCCGCTCCGCCCCCCACGCCACCCCGGGGTCATGGCTCGCTTTGCCCTCGACGGCGTAAGGTCCGCAACGGGGCTGGCGGCGGCGCTCTTCACGACCGAGCCGGCCCGCGCGCTGTTTGCCGGCATCGCCGGCCACTCGATCCTCCCACTGACGCAGCGCCCAACGGCTGGGATGGGGCTTTTCCTCGGCCTCCTCGCGCACGCGGTTGGATGGCCTCTCGCGAGAGGCGGCTCTCAATCGATCGCCGACGCTCTTTGCTCTTACTTTCAGAGCCTGGGGGGGAAGGTGATAACCGGGCAGCGCGTGGAGACACTGGATCAGCTGCCCCCACACCAAGTCGTGATCCTCAACCTGACCCCCCGGCAGGTGATCAAGGTTGCCAGAAAACGACTCCCCGACCGCTACGTGGAGCGCCTCGGCAGATACCGGTACGGGCCCGGAGTCTTCAAGGTCGACTGGGCTCTCGACGGCCCGGTCCCTTGGGCCTCGGAGCTTTGCAGCTTGTCGGCAACGGTGCACGTGGGAGGCACGATGAACGAGATCGTTAACGCCGAAGAGTGGGTCGCGAAAGGGATACACCCTCAAAGGCCCTATGTCATCGTCGCTCAGCCCAGCCTCTTCGACGCCTCCCGCGCCCCAAAGGGCAAGCACACCCTTTGGGGCTACTGCCACGTTCCCCACGGCTCGGAGATCGATATGACGAACGCGATCGAGAATCAGATCGAGCGCTTTGCCCCTGGATTCAGGGACTTGGTGCTAGAGCGTTCCGCGATGGGACCGCAAGCGCTCGAGCGGCACAACGCCAACCTGGTAGGGGGAGACATCGTCGGGGGAGCCCAAGACCTCGTTCAGCTGTTCGCAAGGCCCCTCCCCAGGCTCAACCCCTACACCACCCCCGACCGGAGGATCTTTGTTTGCTCGGCTTCGACACCGCCGGGCGGAGGGGTTCACGGAATGGGCGGCTACTACGCCGCCAGGTCGGTCGTGAAGCGTCACTTCAGCTAGGCCTGACGACCACGTCAGCGTCGCCGAACCGGGACGGTCTTCGGCTCTCCTAGCGAGTTCATGCATCGAGGCGATTACAATGCTTGAAGGAGCTCCTCAGCGAGTCGCGTCTTGAAGGAGTTTCAAAGCGGGCCGCGTGCGGGGGACGGGCCCGATCCTCAACTGAACCACGGGCGCTGGCCTTTCGCCAGTCCTTTCGGACGGGGAGAGCGACGTCGGCATGGTTAGGGGGTGTCTTGACGACCAGCAGTGATTTCGACGGCCTGGAGCTAGCGTGGCACGACGTCGCGGAGGTCGGCCTCGGAGGTGCGACGTCCTTCGACGAGGGAAGGCTGACGGTCTCGGAACAAGATGCTTCCCGCTGTTTCGATGCTCCCTCCCTTGCCCGGACGCGCTTCACCTGGGTCTCCCCCGGACAGAGCGCCCGGCTCGTCAATGTGCTCGACGTGGTTCAGCCACGAACGAAGGGGCGGCGCGGAGGCGGAATATTCCCAGGGGTCCTTGGCCGCCCGGTCCCCCAGGGAAGCGGAACCACTCACGCCTTGAGAGGGGCGGCCGTGTTGACCGCAGGGTGGATGCCGAGGGCCCAGGAATCCGTCGTTCAGATGTCGGGAGAGGTCGTGCATCTTTCCTTCGTCGCAGCGAACCACAACCTGGTCGTCGAGTTCGAGCCCGCCGAGGGGGCGCCCTGGGAGGAGGTCGATCTTGCCCTGCGACGAGGGCTCATGCGCCTCGCAGCGGTGCTCGCCGAAGCCTCTTTAGACGTTGATCCTGACGAGGTCGAAAGGCTGCCGGCACTGCGAGGTGCACGAGACGGACAGCGGCCCAGAGTCGGCACGATCACCAACCTGCAGACGCAGGGGGCATTCAAAGACGTGTTCGTCTACGGCCGCTCCATGTCCGGGTCGCTTCCGACGGTCATCGACCCCGCTCAGCTCCATGACGGCGCCGTGGTCAGCGGGCAGTACGGCCACCCGGGTCTTAAGAACTGTACCTACCTGTATCAAAGCCACCCGGTTGTATCGGTCCTAAGGGAGCGCGACGGGAAGGACCTGGAGTTCGCAGGCGTCATCCTCTCGCCCGAGCCCGTGGATCAGACCGAGAAAGAGCTCGTGTCCGGCCACGCAGCCCACCTGGCCGCATCCCTGGACATGGACGCGGTCATCATTACGAAGGAAGGGGGAGGAAACGCCGACTCCGACATCTCGCTGAAGATGGACGCTTGCGAGGCCCTTGGCATCTCGGCGGTGGGCATCTTCGGCGAGATGAGTGGCCCGGACGGCGTCGGCCCGCCTCTCGTCTCTCCCCCCAGCAATGCCAAAGCGATGATCAGCACGGGAAACTACTACGAGGTCGTTACTCTCCAGCCCGTCGAGCTCGCCCTGGGGGGGGAAGTCATCAACCTGACGGGCCAATCGCCGACTGAGGAGGTCCGCCTACCGACGGCTGCAATCTACGGGTCCCTGAACCCGCTCGGCATCGGACGCCTTACGTGCGCCGAGGAGGTCGCAAGGTGAAGATCGTCCACTACATCAACCAGTTCTTTGCCGGCCTCGGAGGCGAGGACCAGGCAGGTTCGGGGCCGGAGCTCAAAGACGGCCCGTCAGGTCCCGGACGCAAGCTCAGCTCTCTATTGGGCGACGGCCACGAGATCGTCGCGACCGTCTACTGCGGTGACGACTATGCAGCTTCGCGCCCGGAGGCGGCCGCCGAGATCCTCGCTCTCGCGCAACAGACGGGCGCGCAGGTACTGGTCGCCGGCCCGGCCTTCACAAGCGGACGCTACGGCATAGCTTGCGGGCGCCTCGCGGCCGCAGCGGCTGAGGTCGGCCTGAAGGCGCTGGCCGCGATGCACCCGGAAAACCCCGGAGTGGCAGAGGCAGGGGGCGCGCCCGTCGTCCCGACCGGTGAGACCGCCAGGGAGATGGGAGCGGCTCTGAAGGCAATCGCGGAAGCAGTGGATCGTATTTCGAAAGGCGAGGCTTTGTCCGACGCATCATCGGGCGCCGCGCCCCGCAAGAACCGGCTGGCAAAGGCCACCGCAGCGGCTCGAGCGGTCGATCTTGCGCTCGCCAGGGTTGCCGGCGACAAGGACGCTACGGAGATTCCGCTTCCCGATTTCGGCAAGGTCCAACCTGCTCCCCCCGTCGAGAACCCAGCGAAGGCGGTCGTAGCGATCCTCACTGAGGGAGGGCTGGTCCCCGACGGCAATCCGGGACGGCTGGAGTCCGCAAGGGCGACGAAGTGGCTGAGATACCCGCTCAACGGAAAGAAAACCCTGATTCCAGGCGAGTACCACTCCGTGCACGGCGGGTTCTCGACGACCCATGCAGACGCCGATCCCCACAGAATCCTCCCCCTTGACGTTGCCCGCGAGATGGAGGCGGAGGGCCGGATCGGCTCGCTTCACCCCGAGTACCTCGTGACGGTCGGAAACGGGACGACGATCTCGGCCGCGACCCGGTACGGAGTTGAGTGGGCTGCAGAGCTTCGCAGGGCAGGCGTGCAAGCCGCGATTCTGACCTCGACGTGAGGGACGGGAACGCGTTGCGGGTCAACGCTTGCGAAAGAGCTCGAGAGGGCCGGCATCCCCACCGCCCTCCTATGCAATTTGGTGCCCATTGCTACGCGGGTGGGCGCCCCGAGGGTCGTTCCTACGAGGGGTATCCCCTACCCGGCAGGAGATCCGACCCTCCCTCCGGAACAGGAGAAGCAGTGGCGACGGCGCCTTCTCGAGACCGCCCTCGTGGCCGTCTCAACACCCGTCTCGAAACCGACCGTGTTCGATCCCTCCCAGCTAGGGTAAAGTCCAGCACAAGAAAGGAATCCAAGTGAGTGAGAATTCCGGCACGCGACCCGTGATCTCGGCGGCAAGCCAGATCCTCGCCCACGCGCCCAACATGGCGCGCCACGGCTCGAAGCCGGCCCGCGAGCTTCCCAAGAGCCAGGAGCTAGCCGAGAAATTCCTGTCGAGCTTGCGCAGCTTCGACGATGCGACCGGCTACCCCCCGCACCAGGCGTACCTCGGAGGCATTCATCCAAGGCAGATGCCGGAGCGGCCCCGCGTGAGCGTTCGGCTGGAGGGCGCATCCCGGTTCGCCCCGGATGGTGAGCTGATGCCGGAGGAGGAGCTCCTCGGCTTGATGGCGGCTGTCGACGAGTTCGAGCTCATCCGCCTGGACCCGTCGCTGGTCTCCAAAGCCGGTGAAACCCTGGGCAACCACCCGCTCTCGAAGAAGTTCAACTTCGAGCGCTTGGAGGCATCCGCCATGCCCGCTGGAGCCGCGATGGAGGAGCCACGGTCCCTCCCGCTTTACCTCAATGGCGACGAGCTCATAGGCGCGATTCGAACCGCCC
>JALZBO010000086.1 GCA_030863545.1 Actinomycetota bacterium | reverse complement strand
CCCTTGGACAGCGCACAACCTCCACGCACGCGAGGTCGATGGGAGTTGCCTGCCTCCCGCCCGGTTTGTCAGGGACGACCGAGGTATTCGACGTGAGGACCCCCACCACCCTTCCCTGCTGGTCGATCAGCGGACCTCCCGAGAAGTTGGGAGGGAGGTCGAGATCGGTGGAGATGGAGGTTGCCCCTACCTCCGTCACCGTCCCCCTCACCGCCCGTGCGGGGGCGGCCCTTCGCGGAGCCACGGCAGCCCACACCGGGTCGCCCACTTTCGGCGCCTCCGAAGAGAACCTCAACGGCCTCACTCCCCCTCCCTTGTAGATAACGAGAGCAAGATCCCTTACGGGATCCGTGGAGTAGACCGCCGAAGGCAGCTCGACGTCCCCAATCCGTATCCCCACGGTCTGAAACTCACCTAGGGCACCTGCGACGAGACGGTAGTTCGTGAGCACCCACGACTCCTCACCCGCATTGTTGAACACGAATCCCGAGCCGCTGACCGGCGCGCCTCCGGGATCGACGCCCTCGACGCCGGCGAGAGAGGGCTCTATGTTGCGAATCACCTGCTCTGGGTCCGGGAGGCCGTCGCCGATGGGAAGGCCGGAGCTTTTGAACTCCCCGGACCCTCCGGCGTCCCCCGACTGGAGCCGCCGAAGCCGATCATCGATGCTTTTGCTCAGCTCTTCCTGGGACTTCATGATGCGCTCCTCCGCCGAGTTGAGCTGGCCCTGATAGATCGCGAAGAAGATCAGGCCGGAGAGCCCGGCCCCCAACGAGAACATCAGCAGCCAAATCGCCAGTTGAGCGACATTTGGCGGCGTCAGCAGCCGGAAGGTTTCATCGAGGTTTTCTTGACTGAAGGGGTTCACCCTGCCCGGCCCCCCGCGCCTCCCGCCTCCAGGGGGTGGATATCCGCTGCGCATCAGCCGATCCTACAAGTCGACGGCCGTGCGTGGATGTACCGACGTCACCTTAGACGTGGTTGCCCCTCTCGGTTATTGTTTAGCGTCGTAATCCGGGGCTCCGAGCGACGTCCGCTCCCGACTCTCAACCGCTTCCTTGTCACGGGGGCTGTTATGCAATTTCGTCCGCCAACCATGAACGATGAGCACCTGCCCGGGCCGCCTCCTCACGGCGGTTCGCTGACCGAGCGCTTGGCGTCGGATGAGGAGCGGGAACGCTGGCTTTCTGACGCTGCAGGCCTCGTGACCATCCAGGTTGGAGAGAGGTCGCTGGCGGACCTCGAGTGCCTGGCCGTCGGGGCGTTCAGCCCGCTCCAAGGATTCATGGGGCGGGACGATTACCAGTCGGTTCTCAAAGAGATGCGACTTGCATCGGGGCTCGTATGGAGCCTCCCGGTCACCCTGGCCGTGGATGACGAACAGGTGGCAAGTCTCAAGGGGGCGGACCAAGTGGCGCTTGCTGCGCCCGGTTCACGAGAGCCCCTGGCGATTATCGAATTGGAGGAGGTCTTCCCGTACGACCGGGACGAGGAAGCCCGGCACGTCTACCGCACCGAAGATCCCGCCCACCCCGGCGTTGCAGAGGTGCAGAGCCAGGGCAGCAACCTGGTGGGAGGCCGCGTGACCGTGCTCTCCCTTCCTCCCGGGAGGATGTTCGAAGAGCACCGGCTTACTCCGGCCGAGGTTAGAAGGGAGTGCTCGCGCCGGGGTTGGCGGACGATGGCGGGGTTTCAAACCCGCAACCCCGTTCACCGGGCTCACGAGTACCTGACGAAGTGTGCCTTGGAGATCGTGGACGGGCTGCTCCTACACCCGCTCGTCGGAAAGACCAAGGGGGACGACATTCCCGCGTCTGCTCGAATGTCGGCCTACGCAGCGCTGCTATCCGACTACTACCCTCCCCACCGGGTGCTGTTGTCAGTGTTCCCGGCCGCCATGAGGTATGCAGGACCGAGAGAAGCCATCTTTCACGCACTCTGCAGGAAGAACTACGGATGCACGCACTTCATCGTCGGACGAGACCATGCGGGCGTCGGCAACTACTACGGTTCGTTCGAGGCGCACGAGATCTTCGACGAGTTCCGTCCCGAGGAGATCGGCATAACGCCCATCTTCTTCGACCACGCGTTCTGGTGCCGGCTCTGCAGCCAGATGGCCACCGCTAAGACCTGCCCCCACTCCCCCGAAGAGCGCGTCGCCCTTTCGGGGACCGAGGTCAGGCGTAGGCTGTCGACAGGAGAAGACATTCCCCCCGAGTTTTCCCGGCCTCAAGTGGTCGAGGTGCTGCGCCGCGTCCTCCAGGAAGGCACGAATGACTGAACGAGGGTGCGTCGTCTGGTTCACCGGCCTTTCCGGAGCCGGGAAGTCCACGATCGCAGAGGCCTTGCGGGAGGAGCTGGCAAGGCGGGGCGAGAAGGTGGAGGTACTCGACGGGGACGTAGTGCGGGAAAACCTCTCGAAGGGGCTGGGATTCTCGAAGGAGGATCGCGACCTCAACATTGCCAGGATCGGCTTCGTCGCCCACCTGCTGGCAAGAAACGGCGTCAAGGTGATCTGCGCGGCGATCTCTCCCTACCGGGAGACGCGGGACAAGGTGAGGGAGCTCGTTGGGGACTTCATCGAAGTCTACGTGTCGACGCCGATCGAGGTCTGCGAACAGCGCGACGTCAAGGGCCTCTATCAGAAGGCGCGTCAGGGGATCGTGAAGGGTTTCACAGGGGTGGACGATCCCTACGAGCCGCCCCTCAACCCAGAGGTCGAGATACCTACCGTCGGCCAGAGCCCGGAAGAGGCAGCAAAGATGATCTTGGACGAGCTCGAAAAGCGAGGTTACCTTCCGGCAAAGGTCTAAGCACCTCGCTGGCAACGGGCCTCGCCCCTGAGGTCGCCAAATCCTTGCAATGTCCCCCGAAGCTTGCGCTCACTCTCGCGGTTTGACCTTGCCTGCCGAGGGGTAGGCAAATCGCGGTTAAGAAGAAGCCAGGTACAGACGTTTCCCGGCGAGCTCTCGTTGACAACTCCACCAGAATCGCTCGCTGAGCTTTGCTAGAGCTCGCACCCCAAAGTTCCCTCGCTTTAGCCGCGCCTTGCAGTGGTTACAGGCGAGCCGCCGGGAACAAGGAAGGTTTGGAGGAGGAAGATGGGAGAAGACAGCGTCCAGGACATGTTGGTTAGCTACGTGCGGGACGCGCACGCGATGGAGAAGAACGTCCTCACGATGCTCAACTCGCTTATCAACACGACGAAGGACGAAGTCATCGTGAAGGAGATGGAGCACCACAAGTCCGAGACCGAGGAGCACGAGCGTTTGCTCAACGAGCGCCTCGAGGCGTTGGGCGGAGGGACCGCAGCCATCAAGGACGTTCCGGCAATGCTCGGCGCTCTCCTCAAGGGAGTGGCGGACGTTGCGAGGAGCGACAAGGCGGGGAAGAACGCCCGCGACGCCTACATCACCGAGGCCATGGAGATAGCAGCTTACGAGCTCCTCGAGCGGTTGGCCAATCGCGCCGGTGACAAGGAGACGGCGGAGGTTGCCCGGCGGATCAAAGCCGACGAGTACGCAATGCGCGAGAAGATCGAAAAGAACTGGGACCGTTTTCTTGACCTGACGCTCGAGGAAAAAGTCTCGGCCTAGTCTCTTCTTGCTCCGACGAGGGCCCGGCTGAGCCGGGCCCTCGCTTTCTTTCAACGTTTAACGGACTCGAAACATCGCCGCGACCAATAGGTAACCTTGCCGCCGTAGCCTCTTGCGCCATGGTTGTCCCCCCGAGCGAAAGTCCCGGCAGGACGTTGGGGCTGGGTGGTCTAGAGGTCGACCTCGAGGCTTACAGAGCGACTCTCGACAGCAAGCCTCTGGACCTTTCGCCGTCTCAGCTCGAGATGCTGGCCATCCTGTTGGCAAACCAGGGGCGCGTAACCTCGCGAGAAGAGCTTTCAAGGGCCGTGGGACTGCGAAGAGGACGCTCCGTGGACGTCATGCTCTGCATGCTTCGGAAGCAGGTCGGGCGAGACTTCATCCGCAACGTCCGAAATCGGGGATGGATCGTGGACCCAACGAGCCTGTCCAATTACTAGCGCGCATTACTCGCTTTCGAGGGCAGCCTCTAGGAGCGTCTCGATGGACCGGAGGTCTTCGGCGGTGATGCGTCGACGTTAGATCAGGCGCTTTTCGCGAAGGAAGTTGCGGGCCACGTCGGCAGGATCCTGGCGCTCGACCTCGACGCGGGTGTTCAGGTCCGTGATGTTCTCGGTGGTTAGCTGGGCGCTCACACCGTTCAGGAGCCCCTCGACCTCATCGTTCAACACCCGCCGGTTCACCACGGGGGTGATGTTGTCCGCTCTCTGGAGGTTCTTGTCGTCCTCGAGAAGGACGAGTCCCCTTTGGCGGATCACGCTTGACGTCGTGAACAGTACAGCCACGTCGATCTCTCCCCCCTCCAGAGCCGCGACGGTAAGGGGGCCCCCGACGTCGAGAGGCCTGAAGCTGCCGAAGGTGATGCCGTAAGTGTCCCTGAGACCCGGAATGCAAAAAGGCCGGTTGGGACATTCGGGAGGGCCTCCCAGCGTGAGCGAGCCCGCTATCGGGGCAAGATCGCTGACCCTCCTGAGATTCCTTTCCTGGGCCGTCTGCCTCGTCACTACCAGAGCGTTAGTGTCGTTAGCCCGGGACGGCTCGAGCAGCGCAATCTGCTTGCCCTCGAGAAGCGTCCTGATCCGGTCGGCGTTTTCCGTGGCGTTCGACGAAGCCGGCGCATTTGGATCGAGATAAGCAAGCAGCGACGCAAGGTACTCGGGCTTCACCTCGATCTCACCCTTTTCGAGGGCCGGTTGTGATATCTCACGGCTCTCGAGGCTCAGCTGCCGCCGTACCTCGTACCCCGCGTCTTCCAGCACCTGGGCGTACATCTCGGCGATGATCTGGTTTTCGGCAAAGGAGCTCGAGACACCGACCGTGATCGGTCCCTTCCGCTGATCCCCTTGCCCCCGTTGGCCACCTCCAGGTGCGCACGCTAAGAGCAGGATTAGCGGAACCGCCACGATACCGAACCACCGCCGAGGATCTCTCACGCCAGGCTCTCCTGTCATACCTGTCAAGGGAGGGTCACGTTCGGATGAACCCTATCAAGCAGCTGTCGAGGAGGTCCGGGGCCTGACAAGCCGCTGGACTCCAGCCAGCGCGAGCTCGGTCAGAATCGCAAGCCCTGTTACGAGCGCCGCTCCTGCGAAGATTTGCGCGTTGTCCCTTACCGCAAACCCGTCGATGATGAAGCGCCCCAAGCCTCCCCACGCCACCAGGGCGGCCAGCGAGGCCGTTGCAACCACCTGGACGGCCGCGGTCCGGAGTCCTCCCATGATCGCGGGAGCAGCAAGTTGCAGCTCGAGACGGGTCAGGATCTGCCCTTCTGTCAAGCCCATGCCCCTTGCCGCTTCAACCGTATCTTGGTCCACGCCCGCTATCCCGACGTACGTATTCGTGAGGATCGGAGGTATGGCCAGGAGGAAAAGGGCAATAAGGGTGGGCCAAAAACCGAGGCCAAGTCCCAACCTGATCGTCACGGGCAGGGCCAGCGCCAAGATGGCAAATGAGGGGATGGCTCTCCCCAGGTTCGAAAGTGCCAGGAGTGTGAACTCACCCCGCCGGTGATGCCCCAGAAACATCCCGACCGGGATCGCCAGCAGAGCCGCGAGCAGGGTCGTCAACCCCGAGATCTCCACGTGTTCGACGAGTCGCCTGGCGATGCCGTTTGGCCCCGACCAATGGGCTGGATCGCCGAACCAGGATATGGCGTCCGCGACGACCCCCATCAGCCCGCTGCCCCGGGTTCGACTCGCCACCTAATCCATGGCGCGGCCAACCGCTGCCCCCAGGCAAGCGATGCCTCGGCGAGGAAGGCGAGAACCACCGACAGCCCGGCCCCGACGACGATCGGCGTGGAGAAGAACCGCCTCAACCCGAGGAGCATGAAGTAGCCCAAACCACCTTTTCCGATCAGCGCCGTCACCGTCACCAACCCAATGGTCGTTACCGTGGCTACCCTGACTCCGGCAGCGATGAGGGGGAGGGCCAGAGGCAGCTCGACCCGCAGGAGCAGCTGTCTTTTCGTGTATCCCATTCCCGAAGCGGCTTCTTTCACGTCCGCGGGCACGGCTTCGAGCCCTGCGACTACGTTTCGTATCAGGATCAGGAGGGTGTAGCTGACGAGCCCGATCTCCGCGGTGAGGGTCGTCAGGCCCGTGTACGAAGTGAGGAACGCAAATAGCGCCAGGCTCGGAATCGTGTAGAGGAGCCCGGCAACCCACGTCACGGGAGCGTAAGCACGCTTGTGCCTGTAAGCGAAGATTCCCGCCGGCAGGGAGATCACCACGCCGATCACGACGGCGAGAACCGTGAGCATCACGTGCTCGCCGAGCCGCTGGCCTATCTCGTCAAGGTGACCGCCGACCCAGTCGAGATCAACAAACGGCTCGCGTGGTTGGGCGAGGAGCGTCAGCTCACTATCTCCCCGCTGATGCGTTGCAGCGTGAGCACCCCTCGGTACCGCTGCCCATCCTCCACAACGGCTGCCACCTTCGTCTTGGAGGTGACCAGAGCGTCGAGCGCCTCGCGAAGAGAGCTCTCCGCCGTCACGGCGGCGTCGAACGGCTTCGGTGTCACCTCCGCGATCGTTCCGCGGCTCGGTAGCATCTTGCGATCTACCCAGCCGAGCAGTCTCCTGCCATCCAAGACGCTCACCCAGTCGTCGCCCCACCGCTTCATCTCTACAAGCGCGTCTTCGACGGTTGCCGTGAGGGAGGCGACGGGGCCGCGATCGACCTCGATCTCAGCAACGCGGATGAGGGCGAGACGCTTGAGGCCGCGCTCCGGCCCGACAAACTGCTCGACGAACTCGTTGGCGGGCGACCGCAGGATCTCCTCGGGTCGCCCGTGCTGTTCGAGGAAGGCTCCCTTGTTCAGGATCGCGATCCGGTCTGCCATCTTGATCGCCTCGTCCACGTCGTGAGTGACGAAGACGACGGTCTTGCGAAGACGGCTTTGGATGCCCAGGAATTGCTCTTGAAGGCGGGATCTCACGATCGGATCGACGGCTCCGAAGGGCTCATCCATGAGCATCACCGGCGGATCCGCGGCCAGTGCCCGCGCAACCCCCACCCTTTGGCGCTGCCCACCCGACAGCTCTGCCGGGAACCTTCCGAGGAGCTCGTCATCCAGTTCCAGCATCGCGGTGAGCTCCTCGATCCTTTCCTTCGTGCGAACGCGGTCCCAGCCGATCAGGTCGGGAACGGTTGCGATGTTCTGAGCGACGGTGCGGTGGGGCATGAGGCCCACTGTCTGGATGACATAGCCGATCCCTCGCCTCAAGGTGACGGGATCCTGCTCCATGACGTCCCTCCCGCCGACCGCGATCCTGCCGCTCGTCGGATCTATCAGCCGGTTGATCATCCTCATCGTCGTCGTCTTCCCACAACCAGAAGGACCGACGAGCACCGCGATCTCTCCCTCTGCTACCTCGAGCGAGAGGTCCTCGACGGCTGAGGCTCCCGGGCCGAAGCGTTTCGAGACGTGCTCTAGCGTGATCACTAGCCAGCGGCGGGCGGCAGGAAGAGCTCGATTCGCCGGCAGGTCGGGCATCGGTGTATCTCGAGCGGCAGTACGCCTTCGGCAGCACCCAGCGCTTCCGCGACCTCACGATCGGCGGGCATGCCACCGGGCCCGACCATGAACTCTTGGATTCCTACGAGGGTCATCGAGGACCCGCACGCGGAGCAGGGGATGGTGACGCCGGCGCTCATGCGTCTCTTTCTCGCCCGGTCGTAACCCTTGGATGCGCGCGCCATGATGAGGAACGTGGCCAACAGAGCGCCGACCACGAGCCCCGCGAAGATGAGAGGCGTCAGCGATCTCGCCAACTGGCGTGTATCTCGGTTGGGGGGATCAGGTCGGGAGGCGCTTCGATCTTCTCCCGGGACGAGTCTCGCCCACTAATCGCCCATGTGCTGCTTTCCGACCTCCATGAGGAACTGAAGGTTCCCCTTAGTCTGGCGCATCTTGTCGATGAGCAGCTCGAGGCCGGCCCCGCTGTCCAACGCGTGCAAGACCCTCCGCAGCCGCCACACAAGTGCCAGCTCCTCCTTGCTGAGAAGCAGCTCTTCCTTCCGGGTCCCGGACGCCTCGATGTCGATGGCCGGGAACAGCCGCTTCTCCGCGGCCTTTCGGTCGAGCCTCAGCTCCCAGTTGCCGGTGCCCTTGAACTCCTCGAAGATGACCTCGTCCATCCGGGAACCCGTCTCGACCAGGGCGGTCGCGATGATGGTGAGGCTGCCGCCCTCCTCGATGTTCCTGGCCGCCCCGAAGAATCGCTTCGGAGGGTACAGAGCGGTGGAATCCACGCCTCCAGAAAGGATTCGCCCGGAGGCGGGGGTGGCGAGGTTGTACGCGCGGGAAAGCCTCGTGATGCCGTCCAGCAGGATCACGACGTCCCGCCCCATCTCGACCATCCTCTTCGCACGGTCGAGGGTGAGCTCGGTTACCTGGATGTGATCGTCGGACGGACGGTCGAAGGTGGAGTAGATGATCTCGCCATCTACCGACCGCTGCATGTCCGTGACCTCCTCGGGACGTTCGTCCACGAGCAGGACGATGAGGTGGCAGCCGGACGAGTTCTTCCTGATCGAATTGGCGATCTGCTTCATGACCGTCGTCTTCCCGGCCTTCGGCGGCGAGACGATCATGCCGCGTTGCCCCTTGCCGATCGGTGCTATCAGGTCGATGATGCGCTGGGTGATCTCGTTCGGCCTGTCTTCGAGCTCGAGCCGGATGCGCTCCTCGGGGTAGAGGGGGGTCAGCTTCTCGAACCAGGGGCGGCCGACAATCTCGGCGGGGGGCTTCCCGTTGATCGTGTCGATCCGAACGAGAGCACGGTACTTCTCGCTTTCCTTGGGCTTGCGCGCCATCCCTTCGATCTCGTCCCCTCGTCGGAGGCTGAACCGGCGAGCCTGTGACAGCGAGACGTACACGTCCTCGGGACCGGGAAGGTAGCCGCTGGTCCGGAGGAAGCCATATCCCTCCGGAAGGGTGTCAAGGATTCCGGACGCCGGCTCCAGATCGGCCTCGTTCACGACCTCGGGCTCGCGAGGGCCGCGCTCGGCGCGGTCCACGCGGTCACGACCTCGGTCTCGACCCCTCCTGCGCCTGCCGCGCTCGCGGAAGGTCTCCCGACGAGGCTCGGTCTCTACACGGCCCTCCAACTGAAATCTCTGGCCCGGCTGACGGCCGGCTTCAGAAACGGGCTCGGCAGTTTTAGCTTCAGAGGATCCGTTGCTGCTCAGTTCTCCTGTTCTGATTGCAGCCCCCGTCGCCGGGGCTTGGACGGTAGCGCCCGTTTGTTCGGAGGGGCTTGTTTGGACGGGCGCCGCGGTTTGGACCGGGGCGCTCGCTTGGACGGGGGCGGTCGTCTGAACCGGTGAATTGTTCAGACGTGAGGAACCCCCGTTGGACTTAGAGGAAGTTTCGATGATGGCGTCGATCAATTGGGCTTTCCGGAGGCCTTTCTGGGATACGCCCAACTCAACCGCCATGGTCTGGAGCTCAGCCACTTTCTTTCCGGCCAAGGTCTCACGTCGCAGCTCTTCCATTTACGCGTTCTCCTTGCAGGCGATTCTTCTCAATGCCGGATCCGTTTCATCGACCGCTGCTCCTGCCGGGCAATCCTCGAGTGCCGGCCCTATCGAGACGCGCACCACGAAGGGCCCTCGCCTGCTCTTTTTGTGGTGGGATGTCTTGTGAGCACTGTGTCCTGCCCGGTATGGGCGCCTTCGTCGCTACCCACACCCTTTCCGCCGCGGCTGCGTGCAGAGGGTGTGGCCGAATAGTGTTCGGATTGCTCTGAGGCGCTCTTAGAGATCCAGAACGGAACGGCGCTCCATCGACGCCTGAAAGTCGATGGATGATTGATCATTGTAAGCGCAACCACGTGCAGCAAGCAATAACACTGCATCTGAGGGCTTTCCTGAGATCGCAAACAGTCTCTGTGGGCTAAACCAGTCACGTGGACTAAGCCGAAGTCAACAGTGCGCCCTCGAGATCCCATCCCGGGGACTCGATCGTCCACCCTCTCGGAAGCAGCGAGCGGATGACTCTTCTCGCGTCCTCCAACGCTCGCTGCTCCACAAGGCAAATCAGCGAGGGGCCGGCTCCGGAAAGCGCCGTTGGTATCCCCTCGTTTCTGAGGGTGCGGTGCAGCCCTTCGGTCTCGGGCATCAGTGGTAGGCGGTACGGTTCGTGAAGCCGGTCGGCAGTAGCCTCCAGCAGATGGGCCGGCGGTGACTCGCCGGTGAGCATCGCAACCAGGCCGGCCGTCGAGGACGCCGCCGAAACCGCGTCCGCACGCGTGACCTGCGGAGGCAGGACCTGGCGGGCTTTGCCCGTCTTGAACTTGTCCCGTGCGATCAGCACGAGCGGTGCGAGGTCATCGGTAGGCTCGAACCGAAGCCATCCGGACGACAGCTTCAGCAGCAGACCTCCGAAAAAGGCCGGAAGGACGTTGTCGGCGTGCCCCTCTATCTCGGACCCCAGGAGCGCGAGGGCGTCGTCCTCGAGCGCCAGCGCGCCCATGGACCGTGCACCGACGAGCCCCGCGACGATGGCCGAGGCGCTGGCTCCCAACCCTCTGGCGGATGGGTAGGCATCGACGGTCTCGATCAGAACCGGGGGAGGACTCTTTCCCGCAAGTTCGAATGCAGCAACGAAAGCCCCGTGCGTCAGGTTTTTCTCAATTGGGTGGCGTCTTCCGACTCCGGCTATCTCAGACGTCGCGGCTTCGTAGAAGCGGATCTTGAGGTGTATGGCTAAGGCGACGCCGAGACAGTCGAATCCCGGGCCGAGGTTCGCGGAGGTAGCGGGAACCCGAACCTCAACCGGCCCGAACGGGATCGCCAAGGAGTGTAAGTCAGAGCCCGAGGGCGGTTGCGACCGCATCGACCTCGGGATCGACGGTCTCGGGCCGTGGAGCTCCCGAGATGGCCCAGTTGGGATCCTTCAGCCCGTGCCCGGTGAGGATGCAGACGGCGACCTTCCCGGGCTCGATGCGGCCTTCCTCCGACAGCCGTAAGAGACCGGCAACGGGGGCGGCGGAGGCGAGCTCGCAGAAGAGTCCCTCACCTGCGAGGAGACGGTAGGCCTCGAGGATGGCCTTGTCGGTGACGGCCAGAATCTCGCCGCCGGACTCCGCGGCCGCCTTGGTTGCGCCCTCCCAGGAAGCAGGGTTGCCTATGCGTATGGCAGTTGCAATCGTCTTCGGCTGGTCGACTGGATGTCCGAGGACTATAGGGGCGGCGCCCAGAGCCTGAAAGCCGAACATAGCCGGCAGCGTTTGGATCACACCGTCACTCTCGTACTCCCGGTAACCCCGCCAGTAAGACGTGATGTTCCCCGCGTTCCCCACCGGAATTAGGTGGTAATCGGGGGCTCGTCCGAGGGAGTCGCAGACCTCGAAGGCTCCAGTCTTTTGCCCCTCAAGCCGAAAGGGGTTGGTGGAGTTGACGACGACGACGGGGTAAGGGCCCTCCAGCTTGCGCGTGACCTGGAAGGCCTGGTCGAAGTTGCCCTTGATCTCGACGACCTTCGCCCCATGAACGAGTGCCTGAGCGAGCTTTCCCGCGGCCACCCGGCCCGCCGGGATCAGGACGACGCACAAGATCCCGGCTCTTGCAGCGTACGCTGCGGCAGAAGCTGACGTGTTGCCCGTGGATGCACACACCACGGCCTTGGCTCCGAACTCGGCGGCCTTCGAGATCGCCAGCGTCATCCCGCGATCCTTGAAGGAGCCCGTGGGGTTGGTCCCCTCGTACTTCAAGTAAACCTCGGCGCCGCTTCGAGACGACAACGACTCGGAGCGGATCAAGGGGGTGTTGCCTTCGCCGAGAGTAACTATCGGGGTTTCCGGGGAAACCGGGAGGCGCTGCCGGTAGTGTTCGATGACCCCCCGCCAGCTCCCCACTAGCTGACTCTCCCCTCCGACGGTGTGGCCAAAGGCCAGCCCCGGTGATTGCGCAGTCGGTCGCCCAATTAGTCCTCTGCCGACTGGACCCGCATCGAGGAAGCGACTTCCTTCACCACGTCGAGCGTGCGAAGCGCCGACAGAAGCGCCTGAACGTTTCGCTCGAGGGCAGTGTGGGTGACAAGGACGAGGCTGGCCTCGTCCCCGAACCCCTCCTGCCATACGCTCTTGATGCTGACGTCGTGATCCGAGAACGCCTTGGCAACCTGCGCCAGGACCCCGGGGCGGTCGGCAACTTCGAGCAGGATGTAGTACTGGCTCATGGTCTGGTCCATCGGCCGGATCTGAGCCCTCTGCGTGTACACCGGCCCGACCCCGCGCCCTCCCGAAACCATGTGGCGGGCAACGCCGACTATGTCACCCAGGACGGAGATGGCCGTCGGCGGACCCCCTGCTCCTCTTCCATAGAACATTAGCTCTCCCACCTGATTTCCCTCGATGAAGATCGCGTTCAAATTTTCGCGGACGCTCGCGAGGGGGTGGGTCTCCGGGATCATCGCGGGGTGGACCCGAAGAGCGATCTCACCGTCGACCGTCTCGGCGATTGCAAGCAGCTTGACCGCATACCCTAGAGTCCTCGCGTAAGCGATGTCTCTTGCGGATACGTGAGTGATCCCCTCCCGGTAGACGTCGCCCGAGACGACTCTTGCGTTGAAGGCGATGCTTGCAAGGATCGACAGCTTCGCTGCCGGATCGAACCCTTCGATGTCGGCGGTCGGGTCCAGCTCCGAGTACCCCAAACGTTCGGCCTCGGCCAAGGCTTGGTCGAACTCCATCCCCTCCTCCGACATCCGAGTCAGGATGTAGTTGGTCGTGCCGTTGAGAATTCCCATGACCCGCTCCACCCGCTCCCCCGCCAGCGATTCCTTGAGGGGGCGGATGATCGGAATGCCGCCCGCCACCGAGGCCTCGAAGAAGAAGTCAACCTTCGACGCCTCGGCCTCCGCGAACAGCTCCCGTCCCAATGTGCCGATGAGCTCCTTGTTAGCGCTCACCACGTGCTTGCCCGACCGCATCGCGTCGAGGATCAGGGAGCGGGCCGGCTCTATCCCCCCCATGACCTCGACGAGGATCTGCACTTCCGGATCGCTGATGACCTCGGTCGGGTCACTCGTGAAGACGTCGGGCGAGAGCGGCACGTCCCTTTCCTTGCCCAGGTTCCGGACCGCAACCTTTCGGATCTCCAGACGCGCACCGACGCGATCGGCGATGTCGGCGGCGTGAGCTTCCATCGTTCGCGCGACCGCCGACCCTACGATGCCGCATCCGAGCATGCCTACATTGATGACCTGAGCCATGGCGAGGGTGTCCTACTCTTGCTCTTCCGAATCTCTCTCGACGGGGGCGGTCAGCTCCCTGACCATCTCACGCGCCATGCCAACGGCTGCGGCCGTTATGCCCATCCAAGCGAGCTTCCTGGCCAACGATTCCTCCTCGTCGAGGTCGGGGATGGGCTTGTGGAGCCCCTTGGTCCACGCTTGCTCTACGGCCTTCATCGCGATCTTCGCCGCGACCGCGCCCAGGACGATGGCGACGAGCTTCCGGCCAAGACCGCCTTTTCGCTTGACTTTCGCCACTTGTTCCCCCTTTCCGGCAACGCACTCCACTCAACTCCTGCTCCTGGCTCCCACCCGCCTTGCAGGAAAACCAGGGCAAGGAACGCAAGAACGCGGATATCCAGCGTAAAACGCGCGGGCCGGAGTCTCGCCGATTGTACATGCGCGCCTCGCGCCGTCGGGCACGCAAAGGGCCCCCGTCGGGGGCCCCTTTTGCCGCAGTCAGCCTATAGGCCGGGTTCTGTCCTCCCGAAGGAGGGGCGGCCATCCATCTGGGACCGGCGTTACCGCCGGCCTCTAGCGACCTACCCGGGGCGGTTGAAGCGGGCCACTCCATGTCCCCTGCTCGGTCTTGCTCCGGGTGGGGTTTGCCGAGCCGCCGGAGTTACCTCCGGCGCTGGTGCGCTCTTACCGCACCGTTTCACCCTTACCGGATCTCGCCTTGGAAGGCGTCCGATCCGGCGGTCTGCTTTCTGTTGCACTTTCCACCGGTCGCCCGGCCTGGGGGTTACCCAGCACCCTGCCCTGCGGAGCCCGGACCTTCCTCAGCCCCATGAGGGGCCGCGGCCGCCCGGCTGGCTGCCTATCAATTGTAGATCCCGCGAGCCTGCGCAGCATCGTTCGGGTCGCCGCTGTCTGGCAAAGCCGGCCTACTGAGCCTCGGCGCCTTCGGAAGAGCTCGGCCCCGCCGCACGCGGCTGCCTGAGCACGCCTGTCCTCATGAACTCCTTGATGCGAGACGCCTCCAGCAGGCGGTAGGCCGCGCCTATGTAGACGAGCAGGGCGAGGCCGACGAGCTCCTTCACCAGCGTTGCGGGGTGCTCGAGTGGCCGCATCAAAGCCTCCCACCAGTAGCTCTCCTCAGGGAACTTGGGAAACGTCGTCGTGAAAAGAGGCCAGAAGAGGGTGACCGGCTCGTTCCACATCCCATCGAGGGCAACGTGGATCAGCGAGGCGATCGGAAGGATGAACCATCGGCGGGCGGCGCTGCCCCGAAGAGACAGCTGGATCGCGAGCAGCAGGAGAGTCGAGAAAAGCAACGTGTGCCCAAAGATCCGTCCGTTCTGGAACTCTTCCTCGAAGAAGATGCGGCCGATGGGCTTGTCTATGAGGTCGGGAAGAATCGCCCCTAACAGGACGACCCGGTAATCGATGCTGCGGTGCCCGAGGGTGAAGAAAACAATCGCTGCGGTCAACCCGAGGTGCCAGAACAGCATCAGAAGAGCCCCGGCTGTTCCTGGTCTGGGGGCCCGAAGCCAGGATTCTCGGCGACCCACTCATCGATCCCCCGGTTGGTCAGCCGGTCGGCGTGGACATTTTGCGATCGCGGGATTGCATGGAACCTGATTCGCTTGAAACTTGCGGCCAGCTCCCGGGCCTTCTCATGAAGAGGCTTCAAACCCGGATGCTTGACCTTGAAGTTCCCGCGCATCTGCTCCACGACCAGCCTCGAGTCCATGAAGACATTCAGCTCGTCGACCGAGAAGGCCTGAGCGATCAGCAGCCCCTCGATGAGTCCTTGGTACTCGGCCACGTTGTTCGTTGCCCACCCGATGCCCCGAGCGACTTCCCGAAGCACCGAGCCGTCCGGGGCCACGAGCACTGCGCCGAGCCCAGCGGGTCCCGGGTTGCCCCTGGCGCCCCCGTCGGTGAAGAGGCGGTAGGCTCCCTGCGCTTCGGCCGGCACTTAGTCCGTGACCACGAGGATGCGTCCGCACTCGTCGCACATGACCATCCCCTTTGAGCGGCGAATCCGCGCTACCTCCTGTGCGGGGAGCTTCATGTGGCAGCCGAGGCAGGTATCGCCAGAAAGTGCAGCGGCGGCGACGCCTCCTTTCGACGCCCTCAACTGGTCGTAGAAATCCAGCAGCTCACGGTCGAAGCGCTCGGCCGACTGCTCCCGAGTGCTCCGATCCCTCTCGAGGTCCGCGCCTACCTCGCCGGCAGCCCTGTCTCTTGCGGCCGCCGCCTCGGCGATCTTGTCATTTACCCGGTTGATCTCGCCCAGAACGTCTCCCAGCCGTCCCTCGCGCTCCTCACGCTCCTGCATGACCTCGAGGTCTTCGTCCTCGACCTTGGCCAGGCGGCGCTTGAGGGAGTCAACCTCGGCCACGAGCGAGGAGAGCTCCCTTGGATTAGTGACGTCTCCGGAGTAAAGACGGGCCTCCTCGGCAGCGATCTTCTTACTCATGCTGTCGATCTCGTTGTCGAGCTTGCGCTGCCTGCCGGCAGCCTCGTCAAGGAGGGCCTGCCTCTCTGCCAGCTCCTTCTCGAGCCCGGATAGCCGCTCAGTCAGCTGATCCAGCTCCCGCTGCTCCGGAAGGTCGCGGAGGCGCTTAGTCAGCCTGTCGATGCTGGAGTCGATTCTCTGCAGCTCCAGGAGCTCGACGAGCGTATCCCGGGAGACGTCCACGGCACGGAGTTTACCGTCGCCTCCGGCCCCTCCATCGAGGACTTCCGCAATCTCACGACCTGTCGGCCGGCTGGTTTTGGGAAGGAAGGTCCAGATCTAGCGACCCGGAGGCGATTCGCTCCAGCGTCTCGACGTAGAAAGTGTGCTCCCTCTCGAGGACCCTCTCGGCAAGTGAATCCGGGGTGTCGCCCTCCACCACGGGCACCTCGGTTTGAGCGATTACGGGACCATGGTCGTACTCGGCATCGACCATGTGTATCGTCACCCCGGTCACGTCCTCCCCTGCCGCGAGCACGGCCTCATGCACCCCGCGTCCGTACATGCCTACTCCTCCGAACTTGGGAAGAAGCGCGGGGTGGATGTTGAGGATGCGGCGCGGATAGCGCCGAAGGGTGCGCGGCCCGACCTTCTTCATGTAGCCCGCAAGCACGACAAGGTCGACTTGGTGTTTCTCGAGGGTGCGAGTGATCTCCTCATCCAGCTGCTCGAAATCGGGGTGAGTCGCGCCACTCAAGTGGTAGCGAGGTATGGACTCCCGGGCCGCCCTCGAGAGGGCTTTCGAGGAGGCGTTGTTGCTGATGACGACCGCAACCTCGGCGTCGAGGGCCCCCTGCTTGCATGCGTCGATGATCGCCTGGAGGTTGCTGCCCCCGTGCGAGGCCAGCACCCCCAACCGCAGGTGAGGCATTACGCCGGGAGGAAGGACGGGCGCACGGGTGGCGTGAACGTCATGAGGGCCTGCCCGGGGAAGCGAAAGGCGCTTCGAGCGAAGCGCCTTTCGTACGACTCGTCTTCAGGTTGCTGAAAGCGCTAGACCGCGACCTTCTCCATGTCGGGCGAGTACTTCCCGAGCGTCGCTGCGGAATTCGCCCGTGCCCGCTTGAGGAAGGCCTCCTGCCCTGCAACTACGTTGTCAGGGCTACCCACCCAAGCCTCCATGGCGGCCGCCTGCAGCGCCCTGCCGTACGAGAAGCTCAGGGGCCACGGAACGCCCCCGATCTTGTTCATCTCGTTCAGGTGCTCGGTGGCGACCTCGTCGCTCTGGCCTCCGGAGAGGAATGCGATCCCGGCTACCGAGGCGGGGACGCGGTTCTTCAAGACCTCCAGCGTCGCCTCCGCCACCTCACGGACGCTTGCCTGGACCGGGCACTTCATCCCCGAGATCACCATGTTCGGCTTCAGGACCATGCCGGGGAGGTCAACCCGCTGCAGGTACAGCTCGTCGAAGACCGCCTTGAGCGTCGCGTCCGTCACCTCGTAGCACCGCTCGAGCGTGTTGTCGGCGTCCATCAGGACTTCCGGCTCGACGATCGGCACGATGCTTGCCTCCTGGCACAAAGCCGCGTACCGGCCAAGAGCATGTGCGTTCACGTGCAGGCAGTAGTCCGTGGGGATGCCTTCGCCGATCGTGATCACCGCCCGCCACTTGGCGAAGCGCGCGCCCATCTCGTAGTACTCGGCGAGGCGGTCGCGCAGACCGTCGAGCCCCTCCGTCACCTTCTCCTCTGGGGAGCCCGCAAGCGGCTTTGCTCCGGTATCCACCTTGATGCCGGGGATGATCCCGAGGTTCTTCAAATACTGGGGGAAGGGAGTCCCGTCGGAGGTGGACTGCCTGATCGTCTCGTCGTAGAGGATTACGCCGCTTATGGCCTCCTGGACGCCTGGCGACGTGAAGAACATCTCCCGGTACGCCCTCCGGTTCTCTTCGGTTGATTCGATGCCCAGCTTGGCGAAGCGCTTTCCGATGGTGGGCGTGCTCTCATCGGCGGCAAGGATGCCCTTGCCTTCGGCAACCATCGCCCGTGCTGTTTCGCGAATTTCTTTCGTGTCCATGGGCAAGATCATATCCCCCGATT
Source organism: Actinomycetota bacterium (assembly GCA_030863545.1). Taxonomy (GTDB): domain Bacteria; phylum Actinomycetota; class CADDZG01; order JAHWKV01; family JAHWKV01; genus JALZBO01. The sequence continues at coordinate 11,937 of JALZBO010000086.1, read as the reverse complement.
CTTTCCGCGAGCTAGCAACTCCACTTACTCCTGATATTCAAAATCCCCTCGTACGAAGCGCTTGAAACATCGCCTCACTGCTCGATCATCACCCTGACGTCGCCGCGCCTGCCGGTCATCGAGAAGCCCGTTTCGAGCCCTTCTCGAGTGAAGGCCATGCTCACCTTCGAGTCTCCCGCGGTGACGTTGGACAGCTCCATCCTCTTCAGCCACGAGGGCAGCCGGGGCTGGTTGATCGTCAGCAGGCCTTCGTGGGCGCGAGGGGAGATTCCAAGGAACGCCTGAACCATCATCAAGGGGACCGCCGCCGCCCAGGCTTGAGGGCTGCACGCCACGGGGTAGGCGACCGGGGGAAGCCCCTCCCGCCGCTGGAACCCGCAGTAGAGCTCGTCGAGCCGCATTCCGCGAGAAGACCTGGCGGCGTCGAAAAGGGCCGTCGCCACCATATCGGTGGCATCGCTCATCCCGTAACGCTTCATGCCGGCCGCGATGATGACGTTGTCGTGAGGCCACACGGATCCGGTGTGGTAGCCCATCGGGTTGTAGGCGCGGGACTCGCTGGAAAGTGTCCTGATCCCCCATCCCGAGAACATGTCGGCTGCCATCAGCCTCTCGGTTACCAGCCGTCCCTTGGTGGCGGGGACAATCCCGCAGTAAAGGCAATGGCCGGGATTGGAGGTGATGCTGCGGACCTGCCTCTTCTGCCCGTCGAGAGCGAGGGCGTACGTTCCTTCGTCGGGCATCCAGAAGGCCTCGTCGAATGCCGCTCTAAGCTCAGCAGCCTCCCGGCGGAGGCTCTCGGCGATATCGTGCTCGCCCAAGTCCTCGTACACGTCGGCGATCCGCATCTTCGCAAGAAAGACATACCCCTGAACCTCACAAAGGGCGATCGGGCCTTCCGCCAGCGAGCCGTCCAGGTGGACGATGCAGTCTCCCGAGTCCTTCCACCCCTGGTTGTCGAGTCCCGCAGGCGACCGCCGGTGGTACTCGAGGAAGCCGTCGCCGTCGAGGTCGCCATAACGCGCGATCCACTGCAGGGCGAGGTCCAATGGGCGCTGGAGAGACCTCATCGTCTCGAGGTCACCGGTCCAGCGATAGTAGGCAGCGGCAAGCATGACGAACAGCGGGGTGGCGTCCACGGTGCCGTAATAGGGGGTGTGCGGGATGATGCCTGCACGGGCCAGCTCGCCGACCCGGAGCTCGTGCGGCATCTTGCCCGGCTCTGCGTCGCGCCAGGGGTCGTCCTTGCTCGACTGCAGCTTTGCAAGCAGCCGGAGGGTGGCCGCGGCCGTCGCCGGGTTCCACAAAAGTGATTCGTAGCAGGTGAGCAGCGAGTCGCGGCCGAAGGGCGCCACGTACCAGGGAATCCCAGCGGCGAAGATCTCGCCGCCGTTCATCGGGGTCATGAGGGCCTTCAGGTCGCGGATCGATCCGTTGATGAAAGCGTTGAAATGCTCGTTGTCCGTCTGGATGGCGGCTCCAGAGGCCTTCCAACGGTCGTGTTGCGCGCGGACGTGATCCTCGGCGCGCTCGATCGAGCGGCTCCGCCTGCGCTTCCCTTCGATCGAAGGTTCGACCTTCACGAGCACGCTCATCCGCTCGAACTGAGGTAGCTCCACGTCCCAACGCGCCACTGCGAGGCCATCCAGCAGCTCGAGCTCAGTCGGCTCGGGGTTGAACTCGACCAGCGTTTCCCGAAAGAGGTTGTCCTCACCGATATAGGCGAACCTCACCCCTCCCTTCACGGCTTTCGGAGCAAGCGCGTGGCCTCGCGCCTTGCGGCGTGAAAAGCCCCGCACTTCGAACGTATCGGCGAAATCGGCGGCCATCGAAAGCTGCAGCTGGGTGGAGATCTTGTCCAGGGCGAAGTTCCTCACCGTCACACGCTCGTAGAGACGTTCGGACAGAAAGCGAAACCGTCTCACGCTGAGAGTCTGCTGCGGGACCTTTACGCCTTTCCCATTGCCGAGGTTGGGGTTGGTGGCATCGATGACCATCGCATACGCCAGCTCTGCGGACGACGACAAGAGCACCGGCCGCTTGCCGCCGAGGGTCATCCGAAACTCGGAGAGGAAACGGGTGTCGTGGGTGTAGAGACCCTCTCCCGAAACCAGGCCGGGGAAGATGTCGCCGTTGGGCCGTGAGCACATGAAAAGCGCCCCCTCTTTGATGACCAGCAGGTCTTCGCGAGACTCCGCGAGAAGGGCAGGAGCCGCGCGGAGGTGGAGGGGACGCGCGCGTCCGACCACGTCGAACTCCTCTCCGCGGGGGCTACGGGCAGTTGAGGGGGGCGTCGCCTCGGGTACCCGGCTCATCGTGGTGGCGAGTCTATGGTGACGCGCCGGGGTAAACCACTGCGATCCTCGTCAGCGCCCCTGAGAGTGCTCGAGATGAAACCGCGCGGGATCACGGGGAAGCCCGTCGAACCCGCGCCATACAAAAGCCACCAGATGGTCGACGATCTGGTCCCGGTTCCTCGCCCCGGATTCCAACCACCAGGAAACCACGGACTCGACGCCTCCCAGGAGCGCGTGGGCGTAGAGCGGCGCACCTTCCGCCTGGAGTCCTGCCGCCTTCATGACGTCGGCGATCGTATTCGTCAACCCCCGGGCGATCGTCTCTCGGACCCTCCGGAGCCGGTCTCCAAAGCCGGGGTCGAGCTCCACCGAGGACAGCACGAACAGGTGAAAGGCGTCGGGGTTCGCCTCGGCAAACCGCAGGTATGCGTCGATTCCTCGGTGCAGCCTGACCCGTGGGTCGCTGTGGGAAGCCATCGCCTCCCACAAGGCCCGCAGCAGCTCGCTCATGTGCTCGTCGAGCACGGCCATGAAGAGCTCGGCCTTTCCTCCCGGAAAGTGTCGATAGAGCATCGGCTTCGTGACTCCCGCCTTACGCGCGAGCTCCTCAACTTCAGTCTTGCGGTAGCCTTTCTGACCGAACAGCTCTTCGGCGCCGGCAAGAAGCCTTCGCCGACGCTCCTCCCTCGACATCCTTCTACGAGTTTCCATCAAAGTTACTCAAGGTAACTCGTAACGTTTGCCCAAGTCCAGTGTTCTAACTCCATATGGCAGTAGACCCGATGAGGACTCCATGCCGCGCGTAGTCGCGTGGACCGAATCCGCGTTTCGAGAAGTTTACTCGAAGTACATAAAGCCGGTTCAGGCCTACATCCTCCGCCGCGTCCGAAACCACCACGACGCCGAAGACATCGCCGCACAGGTGTTCTCTCAGGCACTCAAGCACCTCGATCCAAAAGCTGCTGGGTCTCCCGAGGTGGCTGCGTGGCTGTTCACGTCCGCGCGCAACGCCACCGCAAACCATGCCCGGACCCGGAGGTTCCTCGCCACGGTTTCCATCGAGGAGCTTGGAGAGCCGCTGGTGGAACCGTCGGAACACTCGGATCCGGGGCGGTCGCTGCTCGACGAGGAGGAGCTGGGCCGGCTCCTTAAAGCAGTAGCGCGGCTTCCGGCGGAGCAGCGAAAAGCTGTCATCCTGCGGTTCGTCGAGGAGCTCCCTCACGCCGAGATCGCCCAGGCTCTCGGCCGTAGCGAAGGCTCGGCCCGCGTGCTCGTTCACCGCACCCTGGCGACTCTGCGAAAGGACGTCTCGTGATCGCGTGGATGTTCCCGGGACAGGGCTCGCAGACCGCCGGCATGGCGGCCGGGATCGCCGCCTGCAACGAGCTGTTCGAGAACGCGTCTCCCATTGTCGGCGTGGATCTCGAGCGCCTGTGCACCACCGATCCCGACCCCACCTGGTCTCCCGAAGTGCTCCAATGCGCGCTGTACACGACGTGCGTCGGCGTAGCTCGCGGCATGCAGACGCGAGGCCTCGAGCCCGACGCGGTCGTCGGGCACAGCCTCGGCGAGTTTGCCGCTCTGGTAGCTGCCAAAGGGTTGAGCTTCGAGGATGGCTTGAGGGTGGTCGCAGTCCGCGGCAAGGCGATGGCCGCAGCCGGACAGCGTCACCCGGGAGGAATGGCGGCGGTCATAGGGCTCGACGCAGAGGTCATCGAGGAGATCTGCTCGAAAGCAGGGGACGTATGGGTGGCGAACCTCAACAGTCCCAAGCAGACCGTGATCTCAGGAAAGGACCGCCCCCTTGCCCAGGCCGCCGAACAGTGCCGCCACGCGGGTGCCAGCCGAGTGATCCGGATCAACGTACCAATCGCCGGCCACTGTCCTCTCATGGAACCGGCAGCGGAAGCGGTGCAGAAGGTTTTGGCCGATGTCTCCCTCTCGGAGACGCGCTGCCCCATCTACTGCAATGCCGATGGGAGGCCCCACACAGAGGCGGGAGAGATCAGGGACCTAATCGTAAAGGCGATCACGTCCCGGGTGCGGTTCGTGGACGCCGTCCGCGCAATGGAGCAGGACGGCGTGAGCGTGTTCGTCGAAACGGGTCCCGGAAAGGTGTTGCGGGGTCTCGTCCGCCAGACGCTCAAAGGGGCGGAGCTCGACGCCGTAGCCAACGACGAGCAAGCCGACGAGCTCGCCCGGCAGAAGCCACCGGAAGGATCGGGCGAGAAGAAGTCGCCGCGGCCGTCCGCGTCCCCAGCTTTCAGCACCGCGACGGGGGGATCGTCGTGATTGCTTGGACAGACTCTCTCGAAGACTCGGCCCCGGGTGAGGCCCTCGTCATGAACGAGAAGCTCGTGATCGCTCCGTGCAGCGGAAGGTTTCGCCCCGCTCCTCGCCAGCGTTACACCTCGGAGGGCGACTACGTGTTGGAGGGGCAAGTCGTGGGTAACGTCGTATCGAACGACGGCGAGGTGGTGCCGGTTCGTTCACCCTTCGCCGGGTGGATGATGGGCTTCCTGCTGCCCGACGGAGCTCCGGTTCAGGAGTCGGAGCCAGTGGTCTGGCTACGGAGCCACTGAGCCGTGATGGCAAATCGTGACCCAGGGACTTAGAGGAAAACCAACGATCTGACATGCGCGTGACAATCACCGGCCTGGGGAAGGCCGTTCCGGACCGCATCGTCCCGAACTCCGAGCTCGCGGAGAGGATCGGGAAGAGCGCCGAGTGGATGGAGATCCGAACCGGCATCAAGGAGCGCCGGTACGTCTCGGACGACGAGTCGACCTCCTCCCTGGGCACGCGCGCCGCGCTGGACGCTCTATCAGTGAGCGGGATCGAGCCGGAGGAGGTCTCGCTGGTCGTCGTCGCGACGTCTACTCCGGACTACCGGATCCCCGGAACGGCCAGCATCATTCAAGATGCCATAGGGGCTCGTAGCGCGGGGGCGTTTGACGTCAACGCCGCTTGTTCCGGCTTCGTATACGGGCTTGCCGTCGCAGCGAGCATGGTAGGCAGCGGCGCCTCTGGCCCGGCTCTGGTTATCGGAGCCGATGTCCTGTCGCGTCACATCAACTTCGAGGACCCGCTGACCGCGCCTTTATTCGGGGATGGGGCCGGCGCGGTCGTCGTCGAGGCTGACCCTGAAGCGGAGGCCATGCAGTTCCAGCTTGGGTCGGACGGGTCCGGCCTTCACCAGGTCCTCATCCCCAGAGGGGGGAGCAGGCTCACGCCGGACGATGCCAACGCGCCGCTAAGGGACAAGATCAAGATGTCCGGGCGCGAAGTCTTCCGGAATGCAGTCCGAATCATGACCGAGCTGGGCATGGCCTTCGGACCCGACAGCTTCGACCTGTTGGTCGCGCACCAGGCAAACCGCCGCATCCTCGACGAGTGCGCCGGCCAGCTTGGCGTCGACCGCTCAAAGGTGTTCATGAACATCGAGCGTTATGGCAACACCTCCGCCGCCTCCATCCCCGTTGCGCTGCAAGAGGCGTGGGAGACCGGCAAGCTTCAGTCCGGCTACAGGCTCCTCATGCTGGCGTTCGGCGCCGGGTACACGTGGGCCGGTGCGGCCCTTCGCTGGAAGCTTCCGAGCCCCGTCAGCGACGAAGAGGCCGGTGCTGAGAGCCTTGCCACCGTTCCGGCATGAGCGGTGGATCGTCCGACCCAGGCCTCGCGGGCCGCGTCGCGTTCGTAACCGGGGCAGCTCGCGGCATCGGGAAGGCTTGCGTAGTCGCTCTAGCGGAGGAGGGTGCCCGGGTAGCAGTTGGGTATTACCACGACAAGGAGTCGGCGGCCGAGTTGGCCGATTCGGTCGAGAGCATGAGCGTGAAGGTCGACGTTACCGCGACGGAGGATGTCGAGTCGGCTTTTGGCGAAATAGAGGGCGAGCTGGGACCGGTCGAGATTCTCGTGAACAACGCCGGCCTCACCCGAGACCGGTTGCTGCTCAGAATGCGAGAAGGTGAGTGGGACGAGGTCATCAGCACCAACCTCACGGGCGTCTTCCGTTGCACGAAGCGAGCCCTTCCCGGCATGCTCCGCAAGGGTTGGGGGCGCGTGGTCACGATCGGTTCGGTTGTCGGCACCACCGGCAACCAGGGACAGACGAACTATGCGGCCGCCAAGGCTGGGGTCATCGGGTTCTCGAAATCACTCGCCCGTGAAGTGGCCAGGCACGGGATCACCGTGAACGTCGTGGCGCCGGGACTCGTCGAGACCGCGATGACGTCGAGCCTCTCCCCGGCGGCACGGCAGGCACTCCTAGACAGGATCCCGCTGGCCCGTCCCGGATCAGCGGAAGAGGTCGCTGAAGCCGTGCGCTTCTGTGCGAGAGCGTCGTATGTGACCGGCCAGGTCATAGGCGTCAACGGCGGCCTTACTTGAGGTCTGCTGGTAGCGCCGCTTATAGGTTGGAGATGAAGGAGGGACCGGATGGCAAGCAGGGAAGATGTTTTCGGAGCGCTTAGGGAAGTGCTCATCGATAGGCTTAAGGTAGAGCCAGACAGTGTCACGGAGGAGGCCAACTTCTTCGAGGATCTCGGCCTCGACTCGATCGACCTCATGACCGTAGTGATGGCTGTCGAGGAGAAGTTTGGGATTGAGGTCTCGGACGAGGAGCTGGAGAACGTCACCACTCTCGCCGAGGCAACGGAGTTGCTGTCCGAGAAAGTCGGTGCCGGTGCCTAACAAACGCCGAGTTGCAGTAACGGGCTTGGGCCCCGTCACGCCCATCGGGACGGGGCGCGACCAGTTCTGGGAAGCCCTCAGGGAGGGTAGGTCCGGAGTTGGGCCGGTCACCAAGTTCGACACGGAGAAGTATCCAGTCAAGATCGCCGCGGAGATCCCCGACTTCAACATCGACGACTACCTGGAGCCGAGACGGGCTCGCCGGATGATCCGGTTCACCCAACTTGCGTTCGCAGCCACGAAGCTCGCCCTCGAGGACGCCATCCTCAAGCCTTCAGACCCCGACCCCACCCGCGTGGGGATCGTTATTGGCTCGGGCATCGGAGGAATCGCGCTGACTGAGGAGGAGCACGAGGTTCTACTCGCTAAGGGGCCCCGCTACGTGAGCCCCGAGCTGGTCGCGAAGATGATCCCAAACGCAGCGTCGGGCTCGCTCGCCATCGAGCTCGGATTCTCCGGACCCAACGACTGCACGGTCACGGCTTGCGCCTCGAGCGGGCACGCGATCTCCCGGGCAGTAGACATACTGCGATCGGGCGCCGCGGACATCATGATCGCCGGCGGGACGGAGGCGGCTATCACTCCCCTCTCACTCGCCGGGTTTTGCACGGCCCGCGCTCTGTCGAGACGCAACGACGAGCCCGAGCGCGCCTCCAGGCCGTTCGACGCAAAACGGGACGGGTTCGTCCTCGGCGAAGGAGCTACCGTCCTCGTCCTCGAGGAGATGGAGGTTGCGAAGGCGCGAGGTGCGCCTATCCTGGCCGAGGTCCTGGGCCACGGATTGTCATCCGACGCCCATCACATGGTCATGCCTCACCCCGAAGGTGCGGGCGCATCCACGTGCATGACGTCCGCCCTCGCCGATGCGGACCTCGCGCCATCCGAGGTTGGGTACATCAGCGCGCACGGTACGGCGACTCAGCTGGGAGATGCGGCCGAGGCGGCGGCCCTCCACAAGATCTTCGGCGATGCGCCCCCACCCACCTCGGCCATAAAGTCGATGACGGGGCACCTCCTCGGCGCGGCCGGCTCCACTGCGGTGGCCGCCACCGTGCTGGCTCTCAACGAGCAGGTCCTGCCTCCGACGATCAACTACGAGAACCCCGATCCCGACTGCGACCTGGACGTGGTACCGAACCAGGCCCGTCCTCACAAGTTCGAGGTGGCGATGTCCAACTCGTTCGGCTTCGGGGGACACAACGCGTCGATACTCATCGCGAAGCCGGCATAAGGCAGCACACCTCTTCCTAGTCCGTCCGGAGCCGCCCCAATTGTTTGGGGGTGACGGCAGCCGTACGAGGGGTTGGGGAAATTAGTTGTGCCGGCGATAAAGCGTCGAATCTCTCGGCCGCGGTACGCGCTGCGGGAGTGAGCCGTCGGCGCCAGCCTTCCCGAGGCGAGCTGACGCCCGTCCGCCTCCCGCGTCCCAGGCAAATGGAATGATGGCACGTGATGCTCCGCATGGGAGTCGACGTCGTCGACATCGCGCGCCTCGAGCGGCTGATGTTGAGGTGGCCGCGGCTGCAGAGCCGTCTGTTCACGAAGCAGGAGATCGACTACGCGCTCAGCCGTGCACATCCGCCTGAGAACCTGGCCGCGCGCCTCGCCGCCAAGGAGGCCACGTTCAAGGCGCTGGGCACGGGCTGGCCCGGGATCTCCTGGCACGACGTTGAGGTCGTGACCAAGGGCCATCGGGAGCCTCCACAGCTGAAGCTGACGGGAAGGGCGGCTCAGCTCGGGGGCGGGTGCCAGGCCATCGTCTCCCTGGCCCACGACGGCGGCATCGCGCTCGCGCACGTGCTACTCCTGCCGGCCACCGGCCCAGCCGATGCTTGATTCGCTATGTAGGCGGCACCCGATCTAGTACGACTGCGCCCAGGTCGCGCGCTCCACGGCGGGTTGGCCGCACACGATGCACGCCTCCGGCGGCTCCTCGGGATCGAGCGGAAGGACGCGAATCGTGGCCTTGGTGTCGGCCTTCACCCGCTCCTCGCACTCGCTCCTGCCGCACCACCCTCCCCGCGCGAATCCCGACCCATCGGATAGGAACTCGGCAAGCTGTTCGTAGGTCGCCGCCTCGAAGGTGTGCTCCCTCTGAAACTCAAGAGCTTGCGCATGCAGGTTCTGCTGGATGTCGTCGAGCACCCGGGGGAGGTAGTCGGCCGCGGATTCGATGGGCAAGACTGACTTTTCGGCAGTATCCCGCCGGTACAGCGTCACCTGGTCGCTCGCCAGATCTTTGGGACCGATCTCGAGCCGGACGGGGACGCCTTTGAGCTCCCACTCATTGAACTTGTAGCCAGGACGGTGTTCCTCACGGTCGTCGAGCTTCACCCGCAGCCCCTCCAGCCCCTTCATGATCCGGTGCGCCGCCTCCAAGACGAGCGACAGCTCGGCCGAGCCGCGCGAGATCGGGACGATCACAACCTGGATGGGAGCAAGCCGCGGCGGTAACCGGAGACCCTTGTCATCGCCGTGCGCCATGATGAGCCCTCCGACGAGCCTCGTGGAAACCCCCCAGGAGGTGGCGTACGGATACTCCTGCTTCCCCTCGCGTCCAAGGAACTGGACGCCATAAGCCTTCGCGAAGTTCTGGCCGAGGTAGTGGGATGTGCCGGCTTGAAGCGCCTTGCCGTCCCGCATCAACGCCTCGATGGCGAAGGTCTCCTCCGCCCCCGGGAACCGCTCTGAGGCGCTCTTCCGGCCGGCAAGCACGGGCATCGCAAAATCCTGCTCCACGGTCGCCCTGTAGACCTCTTGCAGGATCATTCGCGCCTCCGACATCGCCTCCGTGGACGTTTCGTGGGCCGTGTGGCCTTCCTGCCAGAGGAACTCGGTGGTGCGCAGGAACAGGCGAGTGCGCATCTCCCAGCGCACCACGTTTGCCCACTGGTTGTACAGGAGGGGAAGGTCCCTGTAACTCTGGATCCACCTGGCGTAGGTCGCCCAGATGATCGTCTCCGACGTGGGCCTGACGATCAACGGCTCCTCTAGCTTCTCCCCGCCGCCATGCGTGACGACCGCGACCTGTGGGCTGAACCCCTCCACATGCGAGGCCTCCTTGTCGAGGAGGCTCTGCGGGATCAGCAGCGGAAAGTAGACGTTGGAGTGCCCGGTCGCTTTGATCCGGCGGTCGATCCCGGACTGGATCGCCTCCCATATCGCATACCCGTAGGGACGGATGACCATGGACCCTCGCGCGAGCGAGTGCTCTGCAAGCTCGGCGCTCTTTACGACCTGCTGATACCAGCCGGGGAAATCCTCGGACTGCTTAGGAAGGGCCACGGCCACCCCCGTTCACACCAGCTCCAAACTCTTGGGCACACATCCGTCGAAACCCGATGATCAGATTACTGGAAGGGGTCGGTGATCGGACGCGCGACGTCCAGGTACAGAAGCGCCACGCTCAGGATCAGCAGGAACGCCAGCACGAGACCCGACACCGGGATTAGCTTCCGCGGGTCCACCGCCTTCCTGGAGATCTTCTCGACCAGCAATACCAGCAAGTGCCCTCCATCCAACGGCGGAAGCGGCGCAAGGTTGATGACACCCACGAACACGATGAATCCGCCCAGGAAGAAGATCAACGACTCCACCTGTCCGGCCGACGTCGCTTGCCCTGCAAGCCGGGCTCCCCCCACGAGCCCGATCGGCTGATCCTCGCTCAAGTCCCTCGTTCCCTGCCCGCCGACAGCCTCGAAGACTCCGCCCAGCCCCTCCGGGGAGAAGATCTTCCCGGCCCCCTGGACGCTGGCTACGATCATCCTTCCCGTCGTCTTTGCGGCCTCGCCGAACGCTGCAACCGGACCCCTCCTCACCACCGGGAAGGCAGGCGCAATGCCGACCTGGCCCGCCTTCACGGTCCTCTCCGGATTCTCCGGGTCGGGCGCGTCGGCCTCGATCGGGGTCACAGGAATCCCAAGGCGGCGTTGACCACGCTCGACCTCGAAGATGAGCTCCCTCCCGGCATTTGGCCTGATCGCTTCCCGCACCTGCTCCCATGAGCGAACCGGCCGACCGGAGATCGCCACGATCCTGTCGCCTGGCTCGAGCCCCGCAACCCTCGCAGGACCGGGCTTGCCGCCAACCTCCGCAATGACCTCGTCGACCTGCGTCGTGGGCCTCGTGAAGTCGTGGACACCGATCGCTGCGAACAGGACCGTGAAGACCACCGTCGCCAGCACGAAGTGCGTGAACGACCCGGCAAGGAGCACGATGGCCCTCTGCCACGCCGGCTTGGCGGGGAAGGTGCGCGGCCGCTCCTCCTCGGTGATCTGCTGCGTGGGATTCATCCCGGCGATCCTCACGTAACCGCCAAGGAGGATCGCCTTTATCCCGAACTCGGTCTCGCCTCGCCACCACGAGACGAGCCGCGGGCCGAATCCCACGAAGAACTCCTCGACCTTGATGCCGAACCTTCTTGCGCTGATGTAGTGGCCGAACTCATGGAAAGTCACCATCACGAGGAGGGTCACGAGGAACGCGCCTATGCCGATAGCCGTGCTCACGACCTTGCCTTCGAGTCGAGCAGAGCCAGAGCCTCCGACCTCGCCCAGCGATCCTGTTCGATGATCGAGTCGAGGTCCGGCTCCGAGCTGGTATGGCGTTCTAGCACATCCTCGACGAGGGCGGGGATTCCAAGAAAGTCAAGCCGCCCGGAGACGAACGCCTCGACGGCAACCTCGTTGGCCGCGTTCATGACCGCGGGGTAGGTCCCCCCCCTTCTGCCGGCTTCGAAAGCAAGCGCCAAGCATCGGAAGGTGTCAACGTCCGGGGGCTCGAACGTGATCGTCTGAGGGGTTTCCCAGTCCAGGCGCAGTCCGGGGGGCGCGGTCAACCGTTCCGGCCAAGACATCGCAAGCTGAATCGGAAGCCGCATGTCCGGCGGTGCCGCATGCGCAAAGACCTGACCGTCCATCGTCTCCACCATCCCGTGGATCCGTCCCTG
>JALZBO010000072.1 GCA_030863545.1 Actinomycetota bacterium | reverse complement strand
GCCTGGCCCTATCCGGATCCAGTGCAGCTCGGCGCCTAGATGCCCATCTACGATCTCGAGCTTCTCGCCGGAGCCGTCGAGAAGGGTGACGACCTTTCGGCCGGCAAATACCAGGGCCGGCGAGGGTGCGGGGAGCGCCCCCGGCCAGGGAGCGTTGGGCAGAAACGGGGGAGTGGCCGAGCGGTTCAGCAGGTCGACCCCATCCGCCGGAACCACGCGGAACCGGTCGTCGGGGCTCCTTCCCCCTTTGAGCTCCGGAACAACCACGGACTCCGGACCCATCAGGCCCTGGATGCGCGCTATCCCCCTGACCGCGCGGTGACCTGGCTCGGTCTGCCCACCCCAAAAGCTGAGCTGTACTCCCCGGCCGGCCACGACCTCCTCCGGTATAAGCGTGAGCTTTGTCAACCCTCCCGTCGGCGTTCCCTCTTCCGCTCTCGAGAGCCACCCCTCGAGCTGCCAGCGCACTCGCTGCAAGATCGCGCCTGAGCTGAACCCACCGTCGAGCCTCCACGTACGGCTCAGCGTTTGTCCATCTTTGGTGACTGCCTCGATGATGAGCTTGTTGCAGGCCAGGCCCTCGGCGTCGAGCCGAAGCGCAAGCTCATCGGCGAGCCCCTTGCCGGCAAACACGGCGACATCTGCCTGCTGTGCAGGCGGATCCAGCTCCTCCACCAGCTCGAGGGCGGGTTGATGCGGGCGGGGGCGGAAGACGTGCTCGTCTAGCCCCTCCGCTTGCCGGTGTGCCCTGAGACCGTCATTGCCGAACCGGGCCAGGACGTCGGCTGCGGGGAGATCCGCGAACTGCCCGAGCGTTCTAATGCCCAGGCGTACCAACAGGTCCGACAGCTCGGGGCGGTTGAGCGACGAGACGGACAGCGGCGCCAAAAACCTTCTTGCTTCTCCAGGGGGGGCGACCACAGGGTGACCCGTCCCCAGACTCTGGTGGGCGGCGACAAACGCTGAGAACAACGTGTCGGCCACTCCCAACCCGAAACACCCCGGCTGCCCTACCTTCGCTGAGATTGTCGTTGAAACGAGATTTGCGAGGTTCTCCTCGCTCCCGAAGTAGCGGACGCATGCGGCAGTGGCAAACAGGCAGGATCCCGGCTGCAGGATCTCAATGGCCGGGGTGAAGCTCTCGAGCGCGGCCAATACCTTTTCAAAAGCTCGTGCCTCCACGCCCGGATCGGGAGATAGGATCGCAAGCGCCGGGCACCGCATCTCGGCTTCGCGACGCCGAAGGCCTGTGCTTATCCCGAGCGCCTCCGCGCCTGGCGAGGCCACCTTCACCCGGTTCGCCTCCACAACGGCAGCCGGCGTGCCGGGTGAGATGCCCGCCGACAGGAGCGGCCAGTAGGGACAATGAAGCGCCAGGATCCGCATTGCCATTGAAGTGGGGCCGTCTAGCCCCTTCCACCGGCGCTAATAGCTTTGCTCGGTTGAGAAGTCAGTCCTTCGGCAAGGTGCGCATCGGTCGAAGCAACCCCGCCACTGCAATCCGGAAGCCTGAGCAAAGTCCTCCTCGGCATCGCAGACCTTCTTCCGCTCGTTTCGACTAAGGCCTCGCGTGATTGCAGCCTCCCATGGCCGCATCCGATACCGTGCCATCTCGCCGCGATCACCCTGAGACGAAGGTCGGCGGCATCGCTCCAGGAGGAGTTGGCTGCGGAGTGGGTGGTCAGCGAGATCAAAACTCCCCGTCGCTCCCTCATCCGATGTCCGAGCCGCCGCGCCATCGTGCCGGATATGTTTGGCCACGCGACGAGCACCAAGTCGAAGGCGTCGATCAATGCTCCGGCCACGGCCGGCCATAGTTGCGGTGAAGGTGCGGCTATCAAGATCAGGCGCTCGAGGACGATCCCCATCTCAGCGGCGGCGGCGATCCCAAGGGCCGGCATGCCCGCGACCGCGACCCACGATCCCGCTTTGGATGGCCCTGCAGCCAGCGCGAGGGCAAGCGAATTTACTCCCGGGCCCCCTTCCACGACGACCGTGAATCCTCGCTGCAGCCCGGTGCGGGGCAGGAGAGGCTCAAGGGGGGGAAGGACGGGAAGGGACTGCTCATCGGCCAGGGAGACCGGCCGCGCGACTCCTGCTATATGGGTCAGTCCTTCGCCGTATGCCTTCCTCTCCGGAACCATAAGGGGTTGGAAGTATCGAACATTTGTTCGATGGCGTCAAATTGCGGACTCAGGGAGCCGACGCCCTTGCGAAGCAGCTTTTGGGGCGAAGCTTCACCTCGAAATGGACTTTTCCGAGCTTCGAAGGGACCGGCAAAGCGCAGCGACCACTGCTGAAGAACCGCGATCCCAACGAAGGCGCATTCCCTACCTCGACTGGTTGAGGATCGTTTCGCTGCTGGGCGTCTTCGTCTTCCATGCTGTACATCCGTTCGATACGTTCGAATGGCACATCAAGAATCAGGATCAAAGCGAAACCCTCTCCCTGATCCTCGCGTTCTTGTTTCCATGGGGGCTCGGCCTGTTCTTCATGATTGCGGGGGCAGGAGCGTTCCTCTCCCTGAATATCCGAGGGACCGAAGAAGTACTTAAGAGAGCGCGTTAGTCGCCTGCTCGTCCCCTTTTCCATCGTTTACTTGCTGCTCTCGCCTGTTCAAGCCTTCTTGGAGGAGCGCCACCAAGGTCACTGGCACGGCTCCTACGTCGAATTCGTCCCCTCGTTCTTCGCGGAGATCTCCGCCGGCTTTCTTCGACTCGATGACTTCGAGCCGCTGCTTGTGGGCAGGAGCTACCACTTGTGGTTCTTGATTTTCCTCTTGTGGTTCGCCGTTCTCGGGCTCCCCGTTTTTCTCGCGCTCGGGAGCCGCCGGGGTGGCGTGTTGGTGCATTGGATTGCAAGGCGCAGCCAGATACGAGGGTGGATCATCCTGTTCGCCGTTCCAATCGCTCTGGTGCACGTCGCGTTTCGAGCCAAGTTTCCCGAGGAGCACGACTGGGGGGAGTTTGGCTATTACTTCCCGTTCTTCGTTGTGGGGTATGTCGGCATGTCCGATGAGCGTTTCCTAGTGGCATTGCGGCGTGACGATGTTCCGCTGGTTTGTCTGGGCCTGATCGGGTTCGTAGCTCTGATCGGCCCAGGAGTCGTGGACCGAGCTGAGCAGTGGCTGGAGCGTCCGACCTACTCGTGGGCGTACGCCTTCTTCCTGCGGCTGTTCAGCATCCAGGCCTGGTGCTGGGCCGCGGCGGCGTTCGGAACGGCTATGAGGGTTCGGAGCTTCGAGAGGAGGATGCCTCAACACCTCGCCGACGTGGCAATGCCGTTCTTCCTTCTTCATCAACCCGCAATACTTGCGATCGCTTACTTCGTCGTAAACACGAACCTGGACATCTGGCCGAAGCTTGTGATCGTGCTGGTAGCCTCCCTGGTGTCGAGCTGGGGACTGGCTGCACTTCTCTCGCGAAATGAAATGATGCGGAGGCTTCTGGGTACTAAAGCGCCGCTGAGGCTGAGCAAGTGACAACCAGCACATGAGCGAGCAGAGGCCCTCTTCAGAATACGTGAGCATGTTGGAACCGAACTTACTGCAGACACGCCTGACGCCGTCCTTACCCTGGCAGATTGCGCTGTCCGCCTTACGGACGCCCGCCCGCCACCGGTACGGCCCGCACCGTAGTCAGGTTGCGGATCTTCACCTCCCCCCGGGACCGGGGCCGCACCCCGTCGCGGTCGTACTGCACGGCGGGTACTGGCAGGGGCAGTACGGCAAGGTGGTGACGAGGCCGCTGTGTCTCGATCTCGTTCGCCGGGGTTGGGCGGCATGGAACCTCGAGTACCGGCGCCTCGGCCGAGACCGGGGCGGATGGCCGGCCACTTTCGAAGACGTTGCGGCGGGAATCGACTACCTCTGGGGGCTGGGGGACCCCCGACTCGACCTCGACCGCGTCACCGCGGTCGGTCACTCCGCCGGCGGACAGCTCGCGCTCTGGGCCGGGGCGAGGCCCCGCTTTCCCGCCGGCGCGCCGGGGGGGGAACCTCGCGTGATGCTTAGGCAGATAGTTGCACTCGCCGCCGTCTGCAACCTCGAGAAGGCGGGGAGAACCGCTCTGGCGCTGGTCGGAGGACGGCCCGATGAGTACCCGGAGCGCTGGGAGCAGGCAGACCCGATGAGGCAGGTCCCTCTGGACATCCCGGTTCTCCTCGTGCATCCCCGGGACGACGCTACGGTCTCGGTCCAGGTTTCGAGGGAGTATGCCGCGGCGGCAGAGGCAAGAGGGGGCCACGTCAGCGTGATAGAGCCGGAGGCCGGAGGACACCGCGCGCCCATTGATCCTTCCGAAGTGGCGTGGCAAGCCTCGGCGTTGTGGATGATGCAGCGGGAGACGCTTGATCAGGCGTGAGGGAAGATGCCGGGCGTAGTCGAGTGTCCTAACTGCGGGCAGCGCAACCGGGTTCCGGCGGCGGGAGCTGGTCTTGTCCGCTGCGCCAAATGCAAAGCGACGCTGCCGTGGCTTGCCGACGCCGATGACGAGAGCTTTGCAGACGTCGTGGAAGCGTCGAAGATTCCGGTTCTGGTGGACCTTTGGGCGCCTTGGTGCGGGCCCTGCCGAATGGTGAGCCCCGTTCTCGAGCAGCTGGCGGCGAAGTTTGCAGGGCGCGTCAAGCTGGTGAAGGTCAACGTCGACGAGTCCCCTCGCGTCAGCGAGCGCTTCCGGGTGACGGGAATTCCGACCCTTTTGTTGATGAGGGCCGGCAGGGTCGTGGACCGGCGAACCGGTGCCGCCCCCGAACCGGCCCTGAGGCAGTGGCTAGAGCGGACTCTGCCTAGCCCTCGCTAGCCTGGGCTTCCTTGCCCGCCGCCACCACCGCCACCAATCCTCTTCTTCCCGCCGCCACCGCTGGTTACCTGGACCCTGCGCGGCTTGGCCTGCTCGGCGACCGGAATCGTGAGGGTGAGCACCCCATCGGCGTATGAGGCTTCTACCCGTGCCGGATCGAGGCTCTCGCCCAGGAACAGTTGACGGGTGAACATACCCTGCTGTCGCTCCGAGACGATGATTTCTTGGTTTGGGGAGGGCTCCCACCTGCGTTCTGCCCGAACCGTGAGCACGTTCTTCTCCGCCGTCAGATCGATCGAGTCCGCATCGACGCCGGGCAGGTCGAAGTGGACCTTGAAGGTGTCGCCTTCCCGGTACGCATCCATAGGCATTACGACCGTGGACGGGGCGCTGGAGCTCTGCGCCTGAGCCAGCATCTGCGCGACACGATCAACTTCCCTGAAGGGATCGAAGCGCATGAGCATGTTGCCTCCTTTCTTGCCGACTCCTGATCCAACCCAGTTGCTTAAAGCGCGTCTTGGCAGCCGCGCCGGCTGATCGAGCCGACCATCAAATTACCCAAACTAGGGAGTAGATAAAGAAGTTTTGGCTTCGCCTGGGGAACTAGTCGGCGACGTTCTCGCTGGCAGTCGCGCGCTCGAAGTTTTCGGTCGCACGGCGTTACGCTTGCGTTTCACCGGGCCGAGAACGGGTTGGGCATGGATATCTGGAGCGTTGTTTGGATCATCTTCTTGATCTCGGCCGTGCAACCAGTCCTGCAGCAAAGGCTGCTGGTTGCTCAGCGCGTACGCCGGATCAAGAACCTCGAGAAGCAGCGCGGCAGCAGGGTGATCACGCTGATCCACAGGAGGGAAGGTCTTTCGTTTCTGGGGTTGCCGTTCGGGCGCTTCATCGACATCGACGACTCGGAGGACGTCTTGCGAGCGATCGAGCTCACCGACCCCAGCGTCCCGATAGACCTCGTGATCCATACGCCCGGCGGGATGGTCCTCGCCGCGGAGCAGATCGCGAGGGCCCTCATCAGGCACACGGCCGATGTGACGGTGATGGTCCCTCACTATGCGATGAGTGGAGGAACTCTCATCGCTCTTGCCGCCGATCAGATCCTAATGGCGCCCTCTGCCGTTCTTGGACCGGTGGATCCTCAAATCGGGCACTTTCCGGCGGCGTCGATCATCAACGCTGTCGATACGAAAAAGATCGACGAGCTGGACGACGAGACTTTGATCATGGCGGATCTCGCTCGCAAGGCTCAGCGACAGGTTCGGGAGACTCTTCGTGATCTGCTCACCGCGAACAGCTACTCGGACGACGAAGCTGAGCGCCTGGCCGAGGAGCTTTCCGTAGGGAAGTGGACCCACGACTTCCCAATAACGGTCGAGCTGGCGCAGAAGATGGGCCTTCGCGTCTCGACCGAGCTGCCCGACGACGTGCGCAGGATGATGGAGCTATACCCGCAGCCAAGGGGGCGGCGGCCGAGCGTCGAATACATTCCGATTCCTTACAGCCCTCAGAAGGGTGGGAGCGAGCGGGAGAAGCCGCCCATGCGTCAGTAGGGCCGAAAACCGAGCCGCGCCCTCCGCCCCTCACCACCGGGCTCTCAAGTCTCGGAGGCCCCCCGCACCTTGCTCACGATTGGCTCCAAGACCTCGCCGATGGTCGGGCGGCCTCGCTCTTCTAGCTCGTACTCGACGCGAACAGTTGGCTGGCGCAATGGCATCAGGCTGGCCAGGTCGGCAGGGGTTGAAGCCACTATCACCTCGGCTTCCGAAGCCGCGATCGTTTCCTGCAGCTCACTTATCTGAGCTGCGGTGTACCCGACTGCCGGGAGGACCGGGCCGAGGTCGTAGCGCTCGTAGAGCTCCTTGATGCTGCCTGTCGCGAAACCGCGGGGGTCTACTATCTCCCGGGCGCCGTAGCTCTGGGCTGCGAGCAGCCCGGCCCCCCATCGCAGCCCTCCGTGCGTCAACGTTGGGCCGTCTTCGACCACGAGGACCCGCCTTCCGCTGATCATCCCCGGTTCGTCGACCCTGATCTTTGAGACGGCGTGGATCACCACCGCGTCCGGGTTGATCTTGGCTATGTTGGCCTCGACCTCTTCGACCTGCCCGGGAGTGGCGGAGTCGATCTTGTTCACCACGATCACATCGGCCGCTCGAAGGTTCGCCTCCCCTGGGTGGTACCGAACCTCGTGGCCCGGACGCAGAGGATCAGCGACGACGATGTGCAGATCCGGGCGGAAGAAGGGGAGGTCGTTGTTCCCCCCGTCCCAAACGATCACGTCCGCCTCCTGCTCTGCAGCCTCGAGGATGCGCGCGTAGTCCACTCCGGACAGCACGATGCGCCCTTCCCGCAGATGCGGCTCGTACTCCTCCCTCTCCTCTATGGTGCAGCCCTCGAGATCCGCCCACTCGGCAAACCGCCGCATCGCTTGCTGCAAGAGGTCGCCGTAGGGCATCGGGTGGCGAACGATCGCTGCTTTAACGCCCGCGTCGGTAAGCGCCCGGGCTACTCGCCTCGTCGTCTGGCTCTTTCCGGCACCCGTTCGGGTAGCGCACACGCTAATAACGGGGACGGCCGAGGTCAGCATCGTCGACTTGGTCCCCATCAGCCGGAAGTCGGCGCCTGCCGCGAGGGCGAGGGAGGCCGCGTGCATTACCTCTTCATGGCTGACGTCGGAGTAAGCGAATATGACCTCCTCCACCCCAAGCTCCTTCAACAGGCTAGGAAGATCCGCCTCCGGAACGATAGGCAGCCCCGAGGGGTAAAGCGGTCCCGCGAGATCGGGAGGGTAGCGCCGGCCGGCCATCAACGGAATCTGGCCGGCCGTAAATGCCACCACCTCAACAGCTGGATCGGCACGAAAAGCGACATTGAAGTTGTGGAAGTCTCGCCCGGCGGCCCCCATGATCACGAGCCGTCGGCGTAAGGGCCGGAGCTGTTGCGGGACAGTTGGAGCGGGGAGCCGCCGGACGTTGCGTGAGGCCCCAGGAGACGGTGATTCTCCCGCGACCCCATTGATCTTGTCCCACACCGCGTCGAGTCGGCGTTCGAGTGCGAGGAGCCTCTCGAGGTCCTTGCGTCTCATCCCGCAACCTTAGGCGGTCTTTGCTCGGCCGGCGACTCCGTTGACCCCGCGGCTGGCCAAGGCTGAAAGATCGGCGCCGGAAATTCGAGGTCGGTGTCGGAAAGTCGGATTCGAACTCGAAAAACCGGGTACGTCTCGTCCCAACGTCACGTAATCAGTTATCAACCGGTTAACTCCAGTGGAGGCAGCGGTGCAGCGTGACCAGAGTCGGCAGGAAGCGCGCGGACCTAGACGTCTCGATCTGCACCTCCCGCCCGCCCCTGAGGAGATCAGGGGAGCGAGAGATGCGCTCCGCACCCTCGGCGCTCCGCAGCGTCTCCTCGACGATGCGAAGCTGCTGCTCACCGAGCTGCTAACGAACAGCCTCCGCCATTCGAACATTCCTCCCGGGGAGACGATCCGTGTGCGGGCGCAGTGGTCGGGCAGCTCTTTGAGGGTAAGCGTTCATGATGGGTTGCGAATGGGCATCCCGCCCCAGGTTGGTGGGGAGGTTCCACCATCTGCCACCGGAACGTCCGGTTGGGGCTTCTTCCTGGTGGACCGGATAGCGGACAGGTGGGGCGCAGACGAGGAGGACGGCTACTGGTTCGAGCTGGAGGGGTCCAGCGACGGGGGTAGGCGCTAGGCTCGGGGATTCACCTCGCTGGCAACGGAAGCTCCGGCTTCTTTCGTCTTTCGGACGACCGAGTAACGGTCGGTTTCCGCAACGACCTCCTCTACGTCCGGGAACTCATGCCCCTTGACGACCGCGAAACGTAACGGGTCGCTTCGAATCTCTTCATACTCCTCGGTCGAGATGGCGATGAGCTCCTCGCAGCCTTCATGGCCACACTCGCAGACCATTCGGATGAGACCATCCCGGGAAGCCCGCTTGTGCGACTGCTTGATACGCTCGTTTATCTGGCGCGAGATAGCCTCGTTGAGAGCCAACCGCGCTTCACGCCCCGCCATGGCGCAAACCTACACCCAACCGCCGCCTGTGCGCTTCCGCGCTACGGCGAGGCGGGCGCCGGTCGTTCGGATGAGGCGAGCGTGCTGAGTATGTGCCGGGCGACGAATTGGTTTCCTTCCTCGTTCAGGTGGACACCATCCGACGTCAGGACGCCTCGGTCATGATGCTCGACGTTGTTCTCGCGCAGGTAGTCGACGAAGGCCGCCCTGAGGTCACAGAGCACGGCCCCGTGCTCCGCGGCAACCTCTCGCGAGACCTCCGAATACTGGTCGAGTAGCTGGTTCTCGTTGGTCTCGACGGTGACGTTCTCGCCGATGACGGCGGGAGTGCACAGGAACACTTTCGCCCCCGATGCCCCGAGGCGCCTGACGAGAGCCTCCAGCCCTGCCCGGTAAGACTCCCTATCCGTGTTGCCTCGTCCGGGCGGCGAGCCGCGTCCTACATCGTTTACGCCTATGTACACGACAACGTGGGTCGGCTTCCTCCTCAGGACGTCCTTCTCCAACCGGGCGAGGAGGTCCGGCACCCGGTTGCCACTGACACCGGCTCCGTACACGCGGATCCCTCGGGTTGGGTAAAGGGCTTTGAGCGAGCTCTCGATCAAGGAGACGTAGCCCCCCGGCAGGGCTCCCGCCTCGGTGATGGAGTCGCCAAAGAAGACGATGCGGGCGTTTCGTGGAAAGGCCGGGTTGGGAATCAACCCCCCGTCCGGCCCCCGATCCTGCCTGTCAACGCACCCGCCGAGAAGGAGGACGGCGATGGCAAGCGCGATGGATGAGGAGAGGCGGAGCGATGGCATGCGGCAACCCTAGCGTGGACGGGGCCTTGGGAGGAATCATGGAGACGTTCGAGGCCATAGCGACAAAGCTAGATGTCCGGCGATACGCCAACACGGCCGTCCCGGAAGAAGTGAAGCGGAAGACGCTCGAGGCCGGGCGCCTTACCGGCAGCGGGATCAACGCTCAGCACTGGCGTTTTGTTCTCGTGGATGATCCCGAGCGGCTGCAAGTCCTTGCGGCCAACAGCACGAGCGGAGGGTGGGCGGCCGCCGCCGATTTTGCCGTCATCGTGGCCACCAGCCCGCAGTACGACTTCGCCAGCCTCGACGCGGGCAGAGCCGTGCAGGCCATGCAGCTGGCCGCGTGGGACGAGGGGGTGGTCTCCGGAATATTCACGGGCGTAGACCAGGAGGCGATGAGACGCGACTTCGGCATCCCCTCCGATCTCGAGGTGAGCGCGGTAGCGACGTTTGGTTATCCGGAGCGGCGTGTCATGGGCAGGAAGAGGCGGCTCCCGCTCGAGGAGGTTGCCTTCCGAAACCGGTTTGGGAACCGCTTCGAGGCGGAGCGAGCCGATGGATGACGCCGAAGGGGTGGCCGACCTGCGCCGCCGGAATGAAAACCGATTCGACGGCTGCGTCATCACGCCCTATCCCGACGGGCCTTACCTCGTCAGAGGGGCTTTCAAGATCACGAACGAGAACGGAGACGAGATCGAGGTTAGGAGAAAGACGGTCGCTCTCTGCCGCTGCGGCGCGTCGGGGATCAAGCCTTGGTGCGACGGGACGCACAAGCTCATTCGTTTCAAAGCGCCGAGCGTCGAGCCCGCGTCTCCTGATGAGGAGGGCGTGGCTTAGGGCTGTCGAGAGGCGCCGCTAGCTGGATGCGACGGACGGGCGTTCACCGACCTCGACTCTCCGCAGAGAGGTCGCCCCCGATGTCCAACTGTCAAGGATATGGGCGGACATCTTGGCGTCCAGGAGGATGTAGGCCCATGCGCCGAACAGAACGTCGCCCCGCAGGTGTGGCTCGGCCTCGACGAGGGACCCTGCAAGGTCGTGTGACGCGACTATCTCGTGCACCGAGTCCGCCTCCACGTGCTCGTCGAAGAAGCGTGTCGCCTCCGGCCCATAGCCCAATCGCCGAAGGCCGTTGCCGTAGCGTCGGTTCGGTAGCGATGACAACATCTCGAACGCCGCCAGGTGTCCGCATGCCCCGGCTCTCATGCGGCGATGGAGCCCCATCCACGACATGAGGTTCACGGTTGCGAGAGTCCGGCCGGGAACCAGGTCGAGGTAGACGCCGTAGCGCGAGTCCAAGCCCAGGGAAGCCATCGATTCGGCAAACAGGTGAGCGTGAGCACGCTCTGGGATGCCTCCTCCGTACTCGTCGGCTTCGACCTCTACGAGGGCCGCCTTGGGCTTCCCGGAGAGGCGCGGGATCGCCCAACAGTGCGGATCGGCCTCTTTGAGGTTGTAGGTCGACCTATGAACGACGAACTCTCGAAACTGGGCCAAGGTCGCCCGGTGCTCCATAAACCGAGATAGCGACGGCCCCGATTCGTACTCGACGATTTGCTTCAATGCGGAGGGTACGGGTGAAGTTTCTGGGATGGCGATGGGCGGGCGCATGTTCCTCAGTTCCGCCTCGAATGCTGCCTCCAGTTCCCTCCGGTACCTGAGAAGTGAAGGATCCCACTCCCACTCGGGATCGACTTGGTGAAAGCCCCGATAGTGCAGCTCGTAACAGACGTAGAGGCTGAGATGAAAGTCCTCCCCATCGAGAGGACCATCCTCGGGGAGGGGGAGAGGGGCGGAGGTTCCGGGAGAGTTGGTCAGCGCGTCGATCAGCGCGGCGCTGGAAGGCCCGCGGGGTGGAGGAAGGGAGGGCTCTGGTTGATGCCCCTCGTCGTCACCTGGCCTTCGCACGAGCAGCGCGCCTGGATCGTCACTCGTGGTGCGACAAACCCTCTTAGAGTTCCTCTTTAGAGGGTAGGTCTGGCGGGCGTAGCTCGGTTGTTGACTCGATCGGTTGCGGTTTCACTTCCGGCGAGAGGTAGCGCTCGACCCAAACGGTGAATGCAAGAATCAGGGCGCCCAGTGCCGGCATGACACTTACGGTGAGAAATTCTGGACTCATGGTGACCAGATGATTCCCGCCCCGAGAAGGAACTAAACGGAAGCGTCGAGCAATGATGAGGAAGTCACCGACGTTGAGCAACGCTCACTTAGGAAATCTTCTAGCCAGCGCTTCGACCCGGGCCTCCGGCAACCTCGCGCGGGCGCTCCGGCGAGCTGCCCGCCTGTCGCTCTTATGGCGCGAGGAAGCCGAGCTAGTCTACCGAGAGGGGCGCAGCCTTACCGAGCTAGAAGGCGTCGGCCCTCACCTTGCCCGCCTCATCACCGGACTTCTCGACGACCCCCCGGACGAGATAGGAAGCGTCAACCGCCACCCCTTTCTCACATTCCCGGAGGTTGTCGCAACTCTTGAAAGCCATCCCGAGTGGAAATCAAGGCTTCTAGGCGACCTGCACATGCACACGGTGTACAGCGACGGGTACGCCGAGCTCGAAGACCTCGTCCAGGCGGCCGAGGGCCGCGGCTACGAGTACATCGCCGTCACGGACCATTCGAAGGGATTAACGGTCGCGGGCGGCATGGACGAGGAGCGCCTTGGTCAACAGATGCGGCATATAGATCGAGTTAACGATGATCTCCGGACAAGAGGCTCCAGCCTGAGGGTGCTCAAATCGATCGAGATGAACCTCGACCCGGGCGGTCGTGGCGACATGGACCCGGGTGTTCTCGAACGCCTCGACCTGGTCGTTGGTTCGTTCCATTCGAAGTTACGAAGCCGGGAGGACCAAACCGAGAGGTTTCTTGCCGCGCTCAACAACCCCGACGTCCACGTCCTCGGTCACCCGCAGGGGCGGATGTACAACTTCAGGCAGGGTCTCGAGGCGGACTGGGACGAGGTGTTCGCAAGTGCCGCCGCACTCGACAAAGCGGTGGAGATCGATTCGTTCCCCGATCGGCAGGATCTCGACGTGGCTTTGCTCGAAGTGGCGCGCAGGCACGGGGTCAGGGTGTCGATTGGTAGCGACTCCCATCACCCCAGACAGCTCGAATACATCGAGTACGGGCTCGCAGCCGCGATAAAGGGGGGAATCTCTTTCTCGAAAGTTCTCAACTTCATGCCGCGCAACAAGCTCTTGGAGTGGGCGCGGGGAGTGAGGGCAACGGCGAAAACTAGCTCTGGGGGTGCGAATTGACGGAGCAAGAAGTCGATAGGCGTCCGCAGGCCCTGATTCCGCCTAGTCCGACAGTTGAGGCGCTGAGAGAAGCAGCTCAACTGTGCCAGGGGTGCGATTTGTGGAGAAACGCGACCCAGGCGGTGTTCGGTGAGGGAGGACCCGAAGCAACGGTCATGCTCGTAGGTGAGCAGCCCGGGGACCGTGAGGACCTATCCGGCCATCCCTTCGTCGGACCCGCAGGAAAGCTGCTCGACAGGGCGCTGGAGGAGGCAGGGATCGAACGCGACAAGGTCTATGTCACGAACGCCGTCAAGCACTTCAAGTGGATGCCGAGGGGCAAGAAAAGGCTTCACAAGAAGCCCAACGCCGAAGAGATCGCGGCCTGCCGGCCCTGGCTCGACGCAGAGATCGCCCTCATCGGCCCCGAGCTCGTGGTTTGCCTGGGGGCGACGGCGGCCCAGGCGCTGCTCGGAAGGGCATTTCGCGTGACGGAGAGCCACGGCCAAATCCTGGATGGGCCTGGAGACTTCCAAGTCATGGCGACGATGCATCCGTCTTCGATCCTGCGGGCCCAGAGCGACGAGGACCGTGAGGCCCAAATGCGGGTGCTCGTCGAGGACCTCACCAACGCAGCTCGATTTCTCCGCGGCTGACGCTCTTTCTCGTGCCCGACACCTAGAATTCGGGGAGCTTTGAGGGTGACCTGATACGGTAGGAATCCCCCTCGTTGCCACCAAGCCCGGAAAAAGGAGCATCTATATTCCATGTGCGGAATAGTGGCGGTACTTCGGAAGCCGACTAGCCAGACTCCCCCCGCTTTGGACGGCTTACTGGGAGAGCTTGCGGCCGCGCGGGAGCTCCTCGTCAAGGAGCGAGCTCTCCTCGCCACCGGCGAGGGGGAGGCCCTCGTCGATCGGCTTTCCGAGGTCAGCCGTCTTCTTAGGGGAGTCAACGAGACCCTTTGCGGGGCCGCCGGGGCCGCCGCCCTCGTCCGCGACGAAGGTACGTCCCGGCGGCTCGACGAGCACGCCGAAGAAACCGAGAAGGAGCTGGAAGCGCTCGAGGAGGCCGTGTTCGACAGTCTGGAACTCAGGGAAGCGGGGGAGCTGGAGCGGACGAATGCGACGCTCATCGAAGTAAAGGATCAGCTCTGGTCGATCCGCCGCGATCGTCTTCGCACGGCGAACGAGGTCAGACGCTTTGTCGGAACCGAGGCGGGGCAGGCAGCGATCGACGGCTACCTGTCGATACAGACGGCCCTGTCGGCGCTCGATCGCCTGGAGGTTCGAGGCAGGGACTCTGCAGGCCTTAGCATCTTCGTTTGGAACGACGACCTCGACCTCTCGGATCCCGACCTGGGGGAGATCGTGGCGCGCCGGGAATCCGATCCACTGTTTCGGTCGGGGGCGCTGCGGGTGGCGAATGGCACGCTCAGCTTCGTATACAAGGCCGCCGCCGAGATCGGCGAGCTGGGAGACAACGTGGCGGCCCTTCGACGAGCGATCATGGCGGACGAACTGCTCACCCGGGCGCTGCAGAGTGAGACCGCCAGGGCTTCTGTTCTCGCCCACACGAGATGGGCGAGCGTCGGTACCATCTCGGAGGCGAACGCCCACCCTCTCGATGAGCTCGAGGCTGGGGATCCCGAGGGGTGTCCCCACGTCGTCGCGGTCCTGAACGGCGACATCGACAATTACGCCGAGCTCGTGGTGCGTGAGGAGCTGGCTGTCCCACACGTGATCACGACCGACGCGAAGGTGATCCCCATGATGGTGGCCCAGAGGATGAAGGTGGGGGAGACACCGGAGGACGCTTTCGTCCGGTCGGTCGCAGCATTCGAAGGATCGATGGCGATAGCCGTGCAAACTGCCGAGGCGCCGGGCCGTCTCTTCCTGGCGGTGAGGGGAAGCGGTCAGGGACTCTACGTGGGGTTGTCGGATGACGCCTACATCGTCGCGAGCGAGCCTTACGGAGTGATCGAGGTCACCCGCAGCTACCTCCGCGTCGACGGCGACGCGTCGGCTGGACGGATCGTGTTCCTGACGGCCGACATGGCGGGCAGCTTGGAGGGTATCGAACGAAGAAGCTATGACGGGCGGAGCGTTCCCGTCGAGACCACGGATTTTCAGGAGGCGGAGATCACCACGCGGGACATCGACCGGCGCGGGTTTCCCCACTTCCTTTTGAAGGAGATCACGGAGTCTCCGGAGTCCTTCCGTAAGACGCTCAGGGGACGCGTCGCAGACCAAGACGGCAAGCTCTCGGTCAACCTCGACGAGCAAACCGTGCCGGCAGACATCGCCCGGCGGTTACGAATAGGGGCGCTCCGGCGGGTGATCGTCGTCGGACAGGGAACTGCGGCGGTTGCCGGCCAGGCCGTCGCCGACGCGATGGCTGAGTTCCTTGCACCTCTTGGGGTCGCGGTGAGTGCCCTTGCCGCCACCGAGCTCTCCGGATTCGGCCTCGAGGACGACATGTCCGACACCCTTTTGGTCGCGATCAGCCAGTCGGGGACGACGACCGACACCAACCGTACCGTTGATCTGGCGAGAGCCCGGGGAGCTTCCGTCCTCTCCGTCATAAACCGGCGCAACACCGACCTCGGAGAGAAGTCGCACGGCGTCATCTACACGTCCGACGGCCGTGACATCGAGATGAGCGTGGCTTCGACGAAGGCGTTCTACGCCCAGATTGCCGCCGGCTTCCTCCTCGCAGTCGCCCTGGCACAAGCGTCAGGATGCGCCGACGAGGTGCGTACGGCCTTCCTGCTCTCCGCGCTCGGTGAAATGCCCTCGGCGATGGAGAAGGTGTTGGGGGAGCGGGAGAGGATCTCGGAGATAGCAGGCCGTCACGCGCCTCGACGTCGCCATTGGGCGGTCGTCGGCAGCGGGCGCAACCGCGTTGCTGCTGCCGAGGTACGCATCAAGCTGTCCGAGCTCTGCTACAAGTCCGTCGCCTGCGATGCCACGGAGGACAAGAAACACATCGATCTCTCGGCGGAGCCTCTGATCTTCGTGTGCGCTGCCGGGCTCTCCGAACCCAACTCCGAGGACGCGGCAAAGGAGGTCTCGATATACCGGGCCCACAAGGCGGCGCCCGTCGTCGTGGCAACCGAAGGGCCCGACTACTTTGGAGACGACGACGTCGTAACCGTCCCTTCCGTCCATCCCCGGCTGGCCTTCATCCTCTCTGCCATGGCCGGCCACCTTTTCGGCTACGAGGCGGCCCTGTCCATCGATGCCCAGGCGCGGCCCTTGAGGGAGATCAGGTCAGAGGTCCAGCGTCTGGCCGCAGACGGTTTGAGCGCAGGCGCGATCCTTGCGAGTCTCCCTTCGGCGATTGAGGCTCCTGCCACCGCGTTTCTTCACGCCGTCGCGGACGGCGCCTGCGACGGGGTTGCCAAGGCGGGGCAGGTGATGCAGCTTGCGACCCTGCTGAGATGCGCCACGGGGGAGCTGCCGTTCGAGACGTACGAGCTCGAACGCGGGTTGGGCGCGGGCCCTGCGGAGTTCTTGAACGACCTCATCGCCGCGCTAACGGCCGTCATAGACGACCTCACGAGGCCGATCGACGCCGTCAAGCATCAGGCCAAGACCGTCACGGTGGGGATCTCTCGGTCGGAGGACGAGCTGTTCAACGTTCCGCTCGTCAAGGAAGTCATGAAGATGGGGCTGAGGGCCGAGGATCTGGGATACCGCGCCCTGCGCAGGCTCGCAGCCCTCAACCCTGCGATCGCTGAGGTGACGGGGTTCACCCGTTATGCGGTATCGGGAGACGTATCGTCGAAAGACGCAACCATCCACGTCGTCGACCGGGGAGGAGTGGCGCTTGAGCTCCGGTCGAGGACGGAGACCGATCCCGCGCTTCGCGGGACAAAGCGCGCCGCCCTGGAGAGAGGTGAGGTGGAGGTGACCATCGGACGCAGTGACGGTCGCCCCGTGATCCTCGTTCCCGAGCGAAAGGGCGACACAGCGTCGGGTCTTTCGCTTCTGCACGTCAGGTTCAAGGAGAGGCTCCCGGCCAACGCCGCCCGCGAGGTATTGCTGGGCTATCGACCCGCACGCTATGAGGCGTTGGTGGCAGCAGTTACCGAGACGGAGCAGCGCTTCGACGACTCCCTACTGGGGACTCTTACAATGC
This sequence comes from Actinomycetota bacterium, assembly GCA_030863545.1. Classification (GTDB taxonomy): domain Bacteria; phylum Actinomycetota; class CADDZG01; order JAHWKV01; family JAHWKV01; genus JALZBO01. The sequence continues at coordinate 22,063 of JALZBO010000072.1, read as the reverse complement.
CGGACCTGCTCGTCGAGCCCGTGCTGGCACTCGCGGAGCGCTGGCGGCAGCGCGGTTAGCCCTGCCCGCCGTCCGCGCCCGGACTCCGGGCGGTCACTCGCCGCGGAGGGCAATCCGACTGGTGCCGAAGGTTCGTGGCCCCCGACCGGGGCCGGCTTCCTACCGGGACTGCTTCTCGATGTAGCTCATGATGGTCTGGCTCGGCGTCTTCACACCGTGGACCTTCACGAGGTGATCCGAGACCTGACGAAGGAGGTCCTCCTTCGTCTCTGCCACAAAGTGTCCCTTGCAGTCAGCCCCAACGTCTACTCACCGGAATTGCGGCATGGCGGCTCCCTCAGCTCTCAGGGGGGCGGTCGCGGAGTGTCTTAACCCTGAGACCCGACTTGATTACGTCTCCCGTAACAGCATTCAAGATCGTCACGGTCTTGTACTCATGCTCCGTCTGCGTCCGGTAGTGGACGTAAATGGGCGCCGGCTTCGGCATGTAGAGCTGGATGAAGGGCTCGCTGTGCTCTATCTCGGTGTCGGAACGAGGAGGCTCGTAAGCCTCGAGGTCGAGCACAAGGACGTCGGGGTCCTCCTGGGGTTCGTGGGGCTTGAGGACCACTCGGTAGGTCGTGGGCAGCCGGCACTCGCCGGTGATCGTGAGGATCGGCGCTTTACCCGCCCTCCTCTCGTGAGTTGCATCCCATTCGCCGCAATCGAGGGGCTGCGACTGTTGCTCATTTGCGGCCGGCTTGTCCATTGCACCTCCTGATTTTGCAGCTGGTGGCTTTTCGGAGGAGAAGTGTCAGACAAAGGCCTTACGATAAGGCTCACTTCCCCGGGAACCTTGAAGAAACGGCCCCCAGCGTTCCAGACCGGTGTTAGCGGAATTAAACATTGCCAATTATGCAGTAATCGAGGAGCTTCGCCTGGTTCTCGGACGGGGGTTCAACGTCCTGACGGGGGAGACGGGAGCGGGCAAGTCGATCATCATCGGCGCGCTCGGTTTCGTCCTCGGAGACCGTGCCGACGCTGGCGTTGTGCGCGCCGGAGCCGACAGAGCAATTGTCGAGGCGATCTTCGAACTGGACGAGTCGATCTCCGCTCACCTTCGCCCCCTGCTGCCCGAAACGACCGGCGGAGACGAGCTTACGTTGATACTCGCGCGGGAGGTCGCACCCAACGGGCGGAGCGTCTGCCGCATCAACGGAAGAGCCGTAACGCTGCGCCAGCTTACGGAGGTCGGAATGAGGCTGGTGGACGTGCACGGGCAGGGGGCGCACCTCTCCCTGCTACGGCTCCCAGAGCAGCTCGAGCTGATAGACCGGTATGCCGGGGTGTCGCCCCTGCTTGACGAGCTCGCGGCGGTCGTGAGGTCACTTTGGGAGGTGAGGAAAGCCCTGGACGGGACCAGGGCGGACGAGGCGGCTATCTCCGATCGGCTGGAGCTGCTTGCGTTTCAGGTCAGGGAGATCGAAAGTGCTCGCCTGGAGCCGGGCGAGGACGAGGCGTTGACCAAGGAGCGAAGCCTGTTGGTCAACGCTGAACGTGCGGCGGAGCTGCTCGCAGCGGCTTTGGAAGCGCTCGACCCCGACGGCAGCCACATCAGTCGTGGCGCCGCCGATCTCGTGTCGGAGGGGGTGTCGGCGCTTGAGGCTCTCGAGAAGCTCGACGAGCGTTTCTCTGAGCTGCGCCTCATGGCCGAATCCATCGCGTTCCAACTTCAGGACCTCCAGCGCGAGCTCATCGGCTTCCGGGACACGATTGAGTTCGACCCCCACCGCCTGGGGGAGGTTCAGGAGCGGCTGGACGCCATCTCGGCCCTCAAAAGGAAGTATGGACCGAGCATTGATGCAATTCTCGAGTACCGGGCGCAGGCCGCGGAGGAGCTGGAGGCGCTGCGCTCGCCTGAGATGTCGGTTGCCGAGCTGGTGGCCCGCGAAGCACCCCTGTTGAGACAAGCCGCGCGGCTGGCGGGCCAGTTGTCGGAGCGGCGACGGGCGGCGACTGCCGACCTCATTGGGCAGGTGGAGCAGGAGCTCCAGGGCCTCGGGATGGCAGGTGCGAGGATGGGCGCGGCGTTCGAGTTCCAGGAAGACGCCGACGGGTTGCCCCTCGGGGCGCAGGGATTCGAGGTTGGAGCCTTGATGATCGAGTCCGGCGCCGAGCGGCCGTCCGGGGAGGTCAGCACGAAACCGCTCAGGTTCGATGCGAGGGGAGTCGACCGAGTGGAGCTGCTCGTCAGCGCCAACTCGGGGGAGCCGCTCCGGCCACTGGCGAAGGTAGCATCGGGAGGTGAAACGGCCCGGCTGATGCTCGCCATAAAGACCGTTCTGTCGCGGGCCGATCCCGTGCCGACGCTCGTCTTCGACGAGATCGATGCGGGAATTGGGGGCCGCATCGGGGAAACCGTGGGGCAAAGGCTCTGGTCACTGGGACGGCGTCATCAAGTGATCGCAGTCACCCATCTGCCTCAGATCGCCTGTTACGCGGACACCCACCTCCAGGTGAGCAAGGTGAGCCGCGGGGGGCGGACGATCACAAGAGTCGCAGAGCTTACCGGGGACCGCCGTGTGGGCGAGCTAAGCCATATGCTCGGCTCGGACACGGCGGCAACGAGGAGGAAGGCCGAGGAGTTGTTGGCCGGCGCGGAGAGCAGCCGAAGGGAAGGGCCGGAGCCCTAGTTAGCCTTCGTGGTGAAATTCGCAGCCGTGGGGGTGGCCTTCCGGCTGCATGCAGCAGCCGTCGACCCCGCAACCGGCCGGCCCGGACACGTGAGGCGCGCCGGCAGGCGAGTGCATGTCGCTATGCTGCTCCCCGAAGGCAGGGGCGGTGAAGGTGCCGATTGATACCCCCTTGAAGTAGGCAAAGTGAGCCGCGAGCAGGTGGGCGCCACATTCGTCCCACAGCTTGCCGCTGACCACTCCGGCCCTGACGGCGTCTTCGCCGGCGATGATGGCGGCCGTCATCAAGTTTCGAAAATTGTGGATGTCGCCGCCGGCGTTGTGCTCTATCAGGTCTTCCATCCGCGTCATCAAATCGGTCAGGTCCAACTTTCCTCCCGGTGTTGTCTTTATCGAGCGAGTTTTCGTCGTCGGGCAAGTCGCCCGACCCATGATATGCCAGCCCCCGAACTAGGCCGTGCTTGCCTCGCGCCATCACGACGTTCGCCCGCGGTGACGGACTAGCCGAGGACTATCTGGACCGGTTCGACGAACCCATGCCACGTGGCCTAGCGCCCGATTGCCACCACCAGCATCGGCTCCGCGTCCGTCCGGAAGAACTTCCTGACCTCGTCGTCGAAAAAGGTAAGTCCGGTGGCGCCGAGGCGGCACGCGTAGGCGCCTAGATAGATGCGTCCGGCGGTGATGCCCGCTTCCACCTGGGCCGCTCGATACCCCCGGGTACCGAGCGTGTTGAACGCGTGTTCGAGGTCGGCGAGCAGGAACAGGGTCGCGGCAGCGTCCCCGCCGAGGTCCTGGTCCAGGCAGAGGAATCGCGCGGCGTGCCGGAGGCCGCCCCTTTGTATGAGATCGAAGTCATCCGAAAAGACGTATGCCCCCGGCTCCAGTCCGTCGACGCTGTTGGCGATCAGCGCAATTTGTGTCAACTGCGGGCCCCAGTCGCAGCTGAGGTGGGTCGTCGAGCGCTCGAGAATCCCTTTCAGGTGGTCTAGTGGGATGGGGGAGTGCTCGAAGACCCTCTTAGAACCTCTTCGCAGTATTACCTTCTCTATCCCGGCTCGAGGGCAAAGGTCGGTGAGCCGCCGCCCCGAGTCGGAGTCGGGCCTTCGAGGATTCTGCCAGGCACGTGCGACCTCAGGCGAGTCGAGCTGCGACGACTCGTGGGCTTCGCCTACCTCGGGATACGTGACCTCGGCCGGCGATAGGGGGGCGACCACCGGCGAGATGGGTCCCGGCGCTGCTCCCGCGGGTGCAACCAGCGAGTCGTCGGAGCCCACCGGAACGATGCAGAGGGCCATCTCGCTCCTGCCGTCGACTCCGATCAGTTGATCGATCTCCCGATCGGCAAAGCCGAGGAGCACCTCCGCCGCATGCCCGCCGGAAGTCGCCAGGGCCAGCAGGTTGGCGAGGATCATCCCCGAGTCCCAGTAAAGATGCCGGTAGCCGCGCGCGCGGTACTTCCAGGTGGTTCGCCAGGGGATTCCTGAAAGGACGATGCTCACAGGGGCGGCTTGGGTGCTCGGACGCTCACCCGTGGCCCTGACGATGTACGGGCGGGGATCCCCTTCGCGGAGCTTTCTTAGAGCGGCCTCGAGAGGGTGGAAGTGGTACAGCCCGGGATCCAGCCCGTCTATCCCACCGCACGCGAGGTAAACCTCTATTGGATAGAGCGCTCCCGCGCAGGCGTACGTCCGGAAGAACAGCACCTGGCCTCCGGGACCCTCCCAGACTCGAGAGACGCCTGCAGCCAGGCGGAGCAGCCTAGAAAGCTCCCTCGCGTGGAGGGGCCGGGGCTCGCCGGGCTGCTCTGCGATTGCCATCGTTGCGGGATGCTGGGTTGACGCCGATGGCTCCGGCAGGGGGAGGGGCTCGAGATCGGGATACTGCTTGAACGGGTTGGGCTGGATCGCCCAATTGAGCGTGTGGCCGGAGAGATAGACCGAAGCCGGGGTGTGCTTCGTTACCTGGTGGTACTCGGCAACTTCCAAGCGCTAAAGGTCAGCCGCCGATGTAAGACATCTCCACTTTGGGGAGATTCTGCGTCTCGGAGGAGCGAATCTCCGAATACCGATCGTCCCTCAGGCGCCAGTTCATGGCGATGGCGTTCGAAATCTCCTCATCGCTCGCACCACCGCGGAGGAGCTCTCTCAGATCCTGACCTTTCACGGCAAACAGGCACGTGTACAGCTTCCCCTCAGCCGAGAGGCGTGCTCGCGTGCACGAGCCGCAGAAGGGCTGGCTGACCGAGGCGATCAGCCCCACTTCCTGGTCGCTGCCCTTGTAACGCCAGCGGTTCGCCACCTCTCCGGGATAGTTAGGCTCGAGAGGCTCGATGGGCATCTCGGCATTGATGATCTCCAAGATCTCCGCCGCCGGTACGACGTCGTCCAGCTTCCAGCCGTTGCTGTGTCCGACGTCCATGTACTCGATGAAGCGGAGGATGTGGCCAGCCTCCCGGAAGTACCGGGCCATGGGGAGAATGCTGTGCTCGTTGACCCCTCGCTTGACGACCATGTTGATCTTGATGGGGGAGAGGCCCACCGCGGCGGCCTCGTCGATGCCCGCGAGCACCTTCTCCACTGGGAAGCCGACATCGTTCATGGCCTTGAACGTCTCGTTGTCCAGCGCATCGAGGCTGACCGTCACTCGCTTCAGTCCTGCATCCTTCAGAGCCTGGGCCTTGCGCTTCAACATCGACCCATTCGTCGTCAGCGTGAGGTCGAGGTCCGGGATGGCGGAGAGCATCTCGATCAGATGCTCGAGGTTGCGGCGCACGAGCGGCTCCCCGCCCGTCAACCGAATCTTGTGGACGCCGTGCGCAACGAATATGTGGGCGAGCCTCTCCAGCTCCTCGAAGGTGAGGAGCTCCTTCCGGTCGAGGAAAGCGTAGTCGCTCCCGAAGATCTCCTTCGGCATGCAGTAGATGCACCGGAAGTTGCAGCGGTCGGCCACGGATACGCGAAGGTCCCGAAGTGGACGACCGAACGAGTCTCTCAGTTCCTGGCCCACGGTCTTGGCGGGAGTGAGAAGAGCGTCCATGGCTACAGTCTATCTCCGGGGGTGATTAATTAAGCTTGGAAGAGCTAGGCGTGCAGCGGAGATACCGGACCGGCGCCCCCCTTGGGCTTGCGTGGAGGCCTGCCCGACCTCATCAAGCGCCTCGAGGCAAGTGCGAGGTGTGCCGAGACCACGAGCATGAGGAGGCCGGCCGCTACGAACCTTGCCGGGTCAACCTGAGTTAGCGTCCCACTCACCCCCGCGTCCGCCTCCAGATCGGAAGCGTCTATTGAGGGCCCCTCGACGGCGGGTGGCTCGAAGTTCTCGGGAATGGGGGCCGAATAGGGCAGGACGGGATCGAACTTCTCCGTGACCCCGATGCCGCCACCCGTGAGCGTCTTGAACTGGGGCTTGCCAAACTTCGGAGCGGCCGGGGAGTTTGCGGGAGGCGGAGCTGCCGCGGCCGGGACGGGCACCGGCGCCGGTGGTGCTTGCGCCTCAGGGCTGCCTGGGGGTGGGGGGGCTGGCGTTGCCGGTGGAGCTGCCCCAGGATCCACGTTAACTGCGGCCGAGGGACCGGATTCGAGAGTCCCCCCAGTAGCACTTCGCCTGACGGCGACGATCCGGTAGCTGACGCGCTGGTCGGGTGGAGCCGCTGCATCCTTGTAGGAGGTGCCTTGCACGGTAGCCAACTGCGTTGCTCCACCGTCCCCTACGGACCTCAGGACCTTGTAATGCACCAAGTCCGGTTCGGGGTTCGGCGACCAGCTGCACCCGACACCGCCTTCTCCACGAGAGCACTTGAGCCCCGACGGTGTGGAGGCCGGGTTGTTGACCTTGACGTTGCTAATCGAGGCGCCATTCGAGCCGCATGCCAGCAAGGCGGAGGTTGTTGCGGAGGCGTGGAAGTCGTACGCCCCGTTGTGAAGATTCTGAGTCTCCCAGGAAACGGTCAGGTCAGAACCAGGACCTCGCCACTCTCTGGCTGATCCGCCTACTCCCGCACGAGGCGCGACTCTGATCGTCATCTGATTGACTTGTTCGCCGAGGCATGGCGTCGCCTGTGCCCTGATGGTCCGGGTACCCGTGACGGTTGCGTTAGAGGCGGGCGTGGGTTCGACGAACTTTACTTCGGCGGCCCAAGCGGGAGCCGCGACGAGTACGGCCCACATCAGGACCGTTACCGCGATGAAGGAAAAGCGCCTAATCATGCCGTGAGCGGCTCCGTCTTGATGAGCTTTGCCCGGGTTACCAGTCTATGCGTAGCTTTGCCCCTCGGGTGACAAGTCGTCAGGGTCAACATCGCCTCTTTGGTCGGCGCTGCGACACTCCAGTCGTTGCCCGCGACGACCCACGTAGGACCGTGGCCGTCGAATGGCGGCACGACCTCGTAGGTGTGCTTGGCGAACGGGGTGACGAGGTAGATCAAGTCCCCCTGCTTTAGCACTTCCTGCCTGGCAAAAGGCTTTCCGTAAGTGGTGCGATGGCCGGCGATGGCCATGTTGCCGGGCTCGCCCGGCAGGGGGGTGTTCGGGTAGTGCCCCGCTCCTGTGTTCAAGGCCTTGGTGGAGATTCCCTCGACGACCATGGCGTCCGTTCCCATCGCCGGGACGATGATGCGTGTGAGCGCGGCTCCGTCGTCCAGCTTCTTCTCTCGGTACGCTTGCTTGTGAGCGTCCGAATGGAATTGTTGCCGCAGGGACGCCTGCTGCCGTCCGGCGTGCCAGTCCGTGTAGAACGGGTAGAGGAAGAAGCCTACGGCTCCCAATCCCGCGGCTACCGCCAGCGTCGCCAGGCTTATTGCTGTGATGCGTCGCCCTGTGGGCCCCAAGCTCATCTGCCTATGATTCCCGTGCGTTTCGCCGTTTAGTGATGGTGACCCGGACAAGTGGTGTCCGGGTCACCGATCTACGACCTGCGGATGCCTCCTACGAGGTATTTGCCCGTCCTGCCCTCACCTTCCTAAACGCCCACAGGGAGCCTGCGGAGATGACGGCGAGAGCGGTTGCCCAGGCTATGAACCAGGCGTCGGATGGTCCACCGGTCACCGGAAGCGGAGGCGCCTTCTTGCCGATGACGTTCGGCACGTTGATGGTCACCTCGCCCCGCAGCGGCACGTTGACCTTCCCGCCAGTCTGGGGGTTGTCGAGCGGACAGAACGTGTCGACAACTGCCTTGTCGATGAAGCGGCCGGCCCCATCCGTGGTTTGGATGTTGATCGTCACATCTCTCATCCTCCCCAGCGGCGGGATATTCCCGACCCCTTCGAACGTCACCACGTCCTGTGCTGGACTGATGGACGCAGCCGGGTTAGTCCCCGTGATCCTGTACTTCAGGCTCGCAGGAACGGCTATCCCGTCGGTCACCCTGGTGTCGCGAAGCTCGCACTCGTATGGGTTCGTGGCCCCGATCGTGTAGACGAACGATTCACCCACGTTGATCTCGTTCTTGTCGGAGACCTTCGTGACGTTGACGCCCGGGCAGGAGATTCCGCCCGCCGGAACCTGGGCGGCGACCTCCATATGGCCAAGGCGCACGTCAGCCAGCTGCAGGTTGAGGTTGAGCCCCTGCTGGCCGAGGAGGTTGCCGAGAAGCCCGCTCAGGATGTTGTTGCCCTGAGGCAGGAGCCGCACCCGGACCACGTCGACCGCGCCGGACGCCCTGGTCCCGTCGGCCGCCTGCTCGGGCGCCGTGTTCGCACCACCTCCGATGGCCCTCGGGTCCTCACCGATGGCGACGTCGACAAGCCCGAGGACGTTGTCGAGGACGAGGCCCTGCGGCCCAAGAACCTGCTGCAGGGTCAGGCTAAGCGTCTCGCCCACTCCGAGGGGCAGCCCAGCAACGGTATCCGTGAGCCCGCTCCCAGCGGGGGGAGCGACTGTGGTTCGGGTGATGCGGACGATCGGTGTCTCCAGGTTCCTTGTTCCCGGGCCGTAGTGGACGAAGGCACCGCCGGGGACTCCCGTGGCGACCGCCCTGAGGACCCACTCGCCGAGCAGCTCGATGGTCAGCTCCGCTCCTGGGACACCCTTGAACAAGGTGATCGGCGCAACCGTCTGACGCGTCTCACTCATGACGCCGACATTCGGCCCTAGCACCTGTCCTGCCGCGTTGATCTGAGGCACCAGGCGAGTGCGCGAGAGCGACTGCCCGACGCCCCTCTCGGGGTTGGAAGCCGAGGTGGCGAGCAGCGCCTGAAGGAGCCCCTGTACGACGTCAGCCGGTCCACCGAGAAGCCGGAGGTCTGCGACCTGGCCGAGGCCGAAGCTCATGTCCTTGTCGAGTACGCAGATGTTGGGGTCCCATCTCGCCTGGGCCTGGCCCTTGAGGAGCGAAACCGACGCCACGGGGGGAAGGTTTATCGGTCCGATCTGCCTCGTGATGAGGTCGGTCGAGGGAGGGGCGGCGGCCTCGGCCTTGCCGCTCAATATCAGGGTGTTTTGTTCGGTGGGGACCGGGGTCAGCACACCGGCTTCGATGCCGCTGCCGCGCCCGTAGCTGTTCTTGCCGCCCAGGGCGGGTTGATACACCTGCTGCATCTCGTTGATGGCCCGCTCGTTCAGGCCCCTTGAGTTGGCGGTCGCACCCGAGAAGCCGACCTCGGCGTTCAAAACCTGCAGGTTGAGCAGACGCAGCAGGTCCGCGTGCAGGAGCGTGCCGGTGCCCGAGGCTGAAAACGCCGCCTGCTTGAATGGAACACCAGCCGCTTGCGCGCGCACAGGAGTCAAAGGTAAAAGGGCGGCCGAGGTTACCAACGCCAACAGCGCGGTGAACCTGAAGGCATGCATCTTTTTGGATTTCCTCGCCATTGGGTTCAGCTCCTCTTAAATATCAATTGAAAAAAATCAACGAGTCGCGGTGCAGCCCGAAAGCGTGCGCGTAGCATGCTAATTGATGACCAACGGACGAATCCAGTAAATCGGTGTGATTTAGAGCCCGCTTTGACCACTTTCGGCGACGTTTTCACACGAACAGAGGTCAAAACGCGCATCCTCCCCTTGCTACGATGCGTGATTAGGATGTCACTAAAAGTGGCGAGATGTCAACCGGCCCGCCCCACCGTCGTCGCATAACGGCGCGCCTCGTAGTGCCGGCGTTAGTGCCGGAAGAGACGTTAGTAGCTCAGCTCGGCTTCTTGGCCCTGATCGCGCTTACGGTGTCCGCGATCGCTTCCGCTTCCAGAACGTCGGCCATCATGCCGATCTGTTCTTCCCAGACGTCGGGTGGTATGGCGCTTCTTACCTCTTCCTCGAGCACGTGGTAGACGTCGAGGCCCAACTGGACCTCAGCCAGAGGACCTGCATAGGTGGGGTCTCCCAGAACCACCGTCTCCGCAGAGAGCTCTGCGCTCTCCGGATCCGGCGAGCCCAGCAGAACGAGCAGATTCTCTGCACCGTGCTGCTTTGCGAGTTGGTGGACCACTTCCTGATGGTGCAGGTCCATGGCTCCCGAGGACGTTCAGACGAAGCATTCCGTGGCCGAGAAGGCGACCTGGCCGCCTGCCGCTTCCACGCAAGACGATATGGCGCCGCCCGAGATTCCGTCGCGTTCGCCGAGCACGATGACCTGCTTCCCGTCGAACATCTACTCACCTCCTCCCTCGATAAGCACGCCTATCATTGCAAACTCGATGACCTTTCGCGTGGCTGTCTGATTTCATACCCCACCCGTGACCGCCCAGCTCATAAGACGGCTGCACTCCTGCTACCTCTATCTGATCACTCCTGCCCGGCCACCAGCGGGAGACCTCGAAGAGTTCCTCCCCTCGGTGCTCGAGGCGGGAGTCGACATGGTGCAGCTGCGCGAGAAGGACATGGAGGCCGGCGTGCTGATGCCCTTCTGCGAGACGGCCAGACGGAGGACCCGCGAGTTTGATGCTTTGTTCATTGTCAACGACCGGGTTGACGTGGCGCTTGCGGCGGACGCCGATGGGGTGCACCTCGGACAGGATGACCTTCCAATCGAGCTGGCGCGAAGGCAGACGGGCGCGGACTTCGTAATAGGGCAGTCGACGCACTCCCGCGATCAGGTGATAAGGGCAACCCGCACGAGCGTGGATTACATAGCCGTCGGTCCGATTTACGAGACTCCCACCAAGCCCGGGCGGGCCGCCACAGGGCTCGATCTCATCGGCGAGGCGAAACAGGTCTGCGGCGTCCCCTTCTTTGCTATCGGGGGCATCGACTCGCAAACTTTGCCACTCGTGCTGGAGGCGGGAGCGAGGAGAGTGTGCGTTCTCCGCGCTCTCACCCAGACCGCCGACCCGGCGAGCGAGGCGAGGAAGCTCAAATCTCTTCTTACCGACGCATAGCCCTTTTCGCAACGGGGGGGCCGGGAAGTCCATTCCGGCCGCACCCGCCTTTCCATGTCCTTATATATAGGCGGAGACGGCATCTTAAATAAGAGTGGCTGCCGGAGCACCGACGCGACTTCTCTCATAGATAGCAGCAACGGGGCTGACCCCACTTCGTTTACCACGTTGCAGCAACGCCCTTCGGGACTTTCCTCGAAGGAGGTGGCAGCAATGCGAGAGTTGGGGCGGAGCTGCCCGGACTCGCGGCGGCAGGGCTCGCAGTTCCACGGCTGGCTGGGGCACGACGCCCAACGCCCCGGTCTACCCCTGTGCCTGCAATAAAATGGCGTATGCCCAAAACCGACGAGGTCATAGAAGCGCTCAAGGTCGTCACGGACCCAGAGATCGGGATAAACATCATCGACCTGGGACTCGTCTACGACGTGGACGTCAGCGATGACGGCCACGCACACGTCGTCTTCACTTTGACATCCATGGGATGTCCGGCTGGGGCCCAGATCGAAAGCGAGATACGAGAGGCCGTGGCGTCCGTAGAGGGAATCTCGAGTGTAACTTCCGAGATGACCATGCAGCCCCCGTGGGGGCCGGACAAGATGAGCGAGTTCGCCCGCTCTGCTCTCGGCTTCTTCTAGGATCTACTTCTAAGGATCTACTTCGTTTCGCCTAGATCTTGCTCAGGTATAGACCCACCGGGAGCTGAGCGAGGGGAAGTCGAGACACATGGACGTCAAGAAGTTTCTTTGGTGGGGAATCGGAGCGGCCGTCGCCCTCGTAGTCGTGGCGGTCACACTCATCGTCGTCCTTCAGGGGAGAGACCGAGGGCGGCCCGACGAAGCGGCAGCGCCCGGTCAGGCGGGAGGCGACGGTGGCGGGGAACAGCGCGAGCAGGAGAACATCGACGAGCAGACCTTCGAGGGATCTGGTCGGGGGACGCCTCGATTCCGGGGAGCCGGGGGGTTGACGATCTTCCGGTTCAGTCATGAGGGGCGTCGGAACTTCGTCCTCACGCTCTCCAGAGGTGGTGCTACGGGCGGCACGTTGATCGTGAACGCGGTGGGGGAGTTCAACGGCTCCAAGGCCATGGGGCTCGAGGCCGGCGACTACACCGTCGACGTGACGGCTAGCGGCCCCTGGACCCTGGAAGTCGAGCAGCCGCGTCCCACCTCAGCCCCCTCTGCCCCGCAGGAGCTCGAAGGGAGGGGCCAGGGAGCAACGTCGTTCTTCCGGCTCAGAGCCGGGCCGGCCAACTTCAGGATGAGCTTCCAGGGCGAAGGCATCTTCGCTCCCAACCTTCTCAGGGCCGACGGTCAGACGGTCACCCTGCTGGCGAACGAGTTGGCGAGGTTCAACGGGTCCAAGCAGGTCAACATCGCCGAGAACGGCATCTACCTCATAGACGTCACGGCCACCGGCGGGAACTGGACGATCGACGTCTCGCAGTAGCCAGGGTTAAGTGGCTTCGCCAAACGCGTCGCGCGAAGCTCGGATATCCCTGCTGGATGGTTGGGAAAGGTTTCTGGCCGCTCCTCCGGCGCCTTAGGCGTTTTCCCCAGATGGTTTTGGGGGGGCTGGCGCATCCAGTTCTCGGCGATTCTGCCTTCTCTTCCTGAGGTTTGCGCGGGCTAGGGCCGCCATCCCACCGAGACCCCCTGCGGCCGAGGCTGCGCTTACAAGCGCCGGCAGCGCCTCAACGAACGGTTCGTGCATCAACCATCTCCCCAGCCAGAACCTGCTGTCCGATAGTACCGCCTGCCCGAACTTAAATAGAGAGCGTGGGAGCAGGCCGCCCGGCTCACAAGATCGTCTCCCCAAGTAGGCACAAGAAGGCACTGTGAGAGCGGGCCTCGAACGACATTGACAGACGAGCGAGCCCCCTGTAATCTTCGAACATACGTTCGTAATCCAGGTCGGGTGAGTTTCTTGCTCGTCCACGGAGGTCATCCGGCAGCAGGTTTGGCGTCAGCTTCGGCGGGCGAGTCCGCTACAGATTGGCCGGTTGCAGAGCGTGGACGGGACGCGGCGCTTCGATTTGCAGAATGGGTTTGCAGAATGGGACGGGCACCCGGGGTTAGGATCTCCGTGCGCTCCCTCCGGGGGCTCGTCCCAGCCCTCCCTCATCCTAAGCTGCTCGTCCCATCCCTTCCGTTGTCGAGGCTCGTTCCAACTTTCTACCGGGGAGAGGGCCTCGTTCTCGATGCCCTCCCGGTGAGCCCTTGACTATAATCTTGTGGAGCGGGCGTGAGCCGCCAGTCCTTAGAGCTGAGAGGGACCGACAATGCCCTTGTCAGACCGAGAGCAGCAAATACTCCGAGAAATCGAAAACCAGCTCTACGAGCAGGACCCGGACTTTGCGCGAGGAGTGTCCTCCACAACTTTGCAGGGGCACCTGCTTAGGAACATCCGGCGTGGTATCGCCGCTTTCGTCACCGGGTTTGTCGTCCTTGTGGCCTTCTTCTTCCGGCCGATGCTCGCGATCGGGGTCACTGCCTTTTTGCTGATGCTCGCGGGCGCCATATACACCTATGACAACCTCCGGAAGATTGGTTCTGAGCAACTCCGGGCACTCAAGTCTCAAGCTCCGCTCTCGGGGTTGCTTGCAAAGATCAGGACGCGACTCGGCGAGATGGGGCCTCGCGGGGGAAACGGCGGCTAGTTCGACCGCCTCGACCGCCGCGCCCTAGCCGTCCGCCTGTCTCGTTCCCCGCCGCCGCATCAGAAATCGGCCTTAAACCTCCCCTTGAGGGTTTGATTTCCTCTTCTTTGCCACTTCCTGCCCCACCTTGACGGCGGTTGGCAATGGTCACGCCGGCCTCAAAAAGGGCCCTCTTATTGACCCCTCTAACCTCCAAAAACACCTCTGGAAAAGGTCTCCAGCGAGAGCGGGAAAGTATTTCTTAGAGCGCGGAAAAACTCGTTGAGGCCACCTTGCGCAGCTTCGCAGGGGGCTGTTAGAACACTCAGGCTGTCAAGAAAACTCACTACTACTTCTCACAATCCACCTTATCTTCAACGTCGGGAGGGGCCACCTTTGGAGGGATTCACTGTCCTTCAGGCATGTCGATTTACGGGCTGTACGCCTCATCAGCTGCGTTATTGGGACCAGATCAGCCTGATCCAGCCAAGTGTTCAGTCGACGGGAGGCCGCCCCGGAGTCCGGCGCCTGTACTCCTTTCGAGACCTCGTCGCTCTAAAGGTGGTTAAAGCCCTTTTGGACGGGGGGATGTCCCTGCAAAGGGTTCGCCGGGCATATGAATACCTGAGGAAGAAGGCAGGCCTCGAAAAGCACCTCGCTGAGATAAAGCTGATCACCGACGGGCAAAGCATCTTCAGGGTCGCTCGCGACGACGGAGAGATCCTCGACGCACTCCGGGAGGGGCAAATGGCCTTCTTCGTGGCCATCGACAAGATCACGCGCAACCTCGATCAGGGCGTCGCCGAGTTTCTTCGAGACCGAGAGGAATTCGTCCATGCGCTGAAGGGGGCGGAGGACGCGCTCATCAAAGAGCGTGCGCGTCTCAGCCGTTAGCACCCGGACCACCAACCCCGCCCCCCGTCCGCCCTATCAGCGAACACCGCGCGACTTATACTTTGTCCCACCAGCGTTGCATCCACGGCCCGCTGGTTTTCCGGTAAGGCTTATCGCTTACAAGGAGACATTTGCTTGGGGAGAGCACTCGTCCTGAACGCCTCCTACGAGCCCCTTTGTGTGGTTTCAGTCAGAAGGGCCGTGGTCCTCGTCCTCAAGTCGAAGGCGGTGATCGAGCAGGCTGCTGACGGCCAGGTCTTCCACTCCGAGAAGATGACGATTGCCGTCCCGTCGGTTGTGCGCCTTCAGTACTACGTCAAAGTTCCCTACAGGGCGAGGGCTTCGCTGAGCCGCAAGGCGGTCTTCGTCCGCGACGAGTTCAAGTGCCAGTATTGCGGGTCCGCGGCCGAGAACGTCGATCACATTAAGCCCCGCTCCAAGGGTGGCACCCACACATGGGACAACGTCGTCGCCTCCTGCCGCCCCTGCAACGCGCGGAAAGAGAACCGCCTCCCTTGGGAGGTGGGGATGACTCTTAGGCGCCCGCCGCACGCCCCGAAGGACAGTCTCTTCCTTATTGCCGCGGTCGGAAAGCTCCACCCTGCCTGGGAGCCTTACCTCGACCTCGGAAAGACCTCGCCGTCGAATGGGGAAGTCCTCGTGGTAGCTCCCGCCGGCTAGCTCCCGCAAGACGAGTTAAACCTCGTTCGCTCCCTCACCGCTAGAGGGAGAACGCGCGTTTGGCGCCGCTTCCCTCCCAAAAACCCGAATGAGTCTCGACCGTTGAATTACAGATGTGTAATTACGCGGTGGAGAGCCAGAAACGTTGACTCGGTGAATTGGAGTGGCGTAATGTGGCGCAAAGTGGCGCAGGGAAGCGAGCTCCGGCTGCAAAGTCGTGACCGGGCTCGCTTCTTCAGTCCAGGACCGCATCTTTCATCAGGGGAGCGCGCGCGTGCTGTTAGGGGAGTTTCACCACACCTTGGATGCAAAGGGCCGGGTCTTCCTGCCCGCGAAGTGGAGGGAAGAGCTCGCGCCCGAGGTCGTGGTCACCGCCGGCCTGGACCGCTGCCTCCTGGTGATGACGAAGGAGCGGTTCGAGCAAAGGGCGGCTCAGCTCGAGCAGCTCTCCTCCAATCACAAGGCGGCCCGGGACCACAACCGGGTCTTCTTCTCGTCCGCGTCTGAGGAGGCGATCGACAAGGCGGGCCGGATGTCCGTGCCCGCCGGCCTCCGGGAGTATGCGGGGCTGGACAAGGAAGTCGTCGTGATCGGCCTCTCGGATCGAGCCGAGATCTGGGACCGGCAAGCGTGGACGCGTTACAAGCAAGTCGTCGAGAGCGATTACGCGGAGATTGCGGAGCAGCTCGACTGAGTTGAATACAGGAAGGAGCGAAATGGACGGATTCCCGGCTCGTGGTTTGCTGAAAGAGGTCTCGGAGACGTTTCTTCTTCTCATGATCGCTGCTTCGACCCTCACAGGCTATCTGGGCCTTGCCCTGTTCTTCGTCGGAGCGATGAAGTGAGGTTCGAGTGTCCATGGATGAAGGCGATGCCCACGTTCCCGTCCTCGTTGAGGCTGCGATTGACTGGCTTGGGCCCGCTCTCGAGGGTGGGGGACGGCTCGTCGACTGCACGTTGGGCGCGGGAGGGCACGCCATGGCGTTTTTGGAGGCGATGCCCGATGTCACGCTCATCGGAATCGACCGGGATGAGGAAGCCCTCGAGGTTGCGCGCACCCGTCTGGAGCGTTTCGGGGACCGGGTGAGGCTCGTGAAGGCCAACTTTGCCGACCTGGAAACGGTGCTGGGCCCGGAGCACGGAGAAGTCGCAGCCATTCTCTATGACCTCGGCGTGAGCTCGATGCAGCTGGATCAACCGTGGCGCGGCTTCGGCTACAGGACGGGGTTTCCGCTCGACATGCGCATGAACAAGGGCGACCAGGTCACGGCTGCGGAGATAGTGAATAAATATTCAGAGCGCCGGATCTCGGAGATCATTGCTCGCTATGGCGAGGAGAGGTTCTCGCGCCGAATTGCGCGAGCGATCGTCTCGCGGCGTCAGCGGGAGCCGTTCTCGGATGCCGGCGACCTCGCCGAGGTCGTCAAGGCCGCGATTCCCGCCGCCACCCGGAGGACCGGCCCCCATCCCGCCCGGAGGACCTTTCAGGCCCTTCGAATCGAGACGAACAACGAGCTAACGTCGCTGGAGACAAGCCTCCCCAAAGCCGTCGATGCGCTCAAGCCCGGCGGCCGGATAGCGGTCATCAGCTACCACTCGCTCGAAGACCGCGTCGTAAAGACGATTTTCCAAAGCTTGGCCCGCGGTTGCGTTTGCCCCCCCGACGCGCCGGTCTGCACTTGCGGCTACGAGCCGAAGGTTGCAGTCCTGACGCGGCGCCCCCTGCGGCCTTCCGACGAAGAGGTCGCGCGCAACCGCCGGGCCGACAGTGCAAAGATGAGGGTTGCCGAGAAGCTCCCGGAGGCGGCCTGATGGCCTCCGCTCCTCAGCGCCTTCCGGCAAGGCGGAGGTCTGGAGCTCCTCAGATCTCCCCGAAGGACCGTCCCCATCTGCGGCTGGTTTCCTCCGCGCCGGCCGCGGCCAGCCCCGCTCACCCGGTCCCTTCTCGGCCGGCTCGTCGCTCGGTCCGGCGGGCAGAGCCCGTCGTGCTTCGGGGGCGCGCCTTGGTCGCCCTCGCGTTGGCCGCGTGCGCCGTGGTTGTCTTCGGCCTTGTCCTGCTCAACATCCACGTTGCTCAAGCCTCCTTTCGCCTCGCCGACCTTCAGGCTCGGGCCCTGGAGCAAGAGTCCGCTTACCGGAGGTTGCGCTTCGAGCTAGCCTCTGCCGAGTCGCCCGAGAAGGTGGCGAAGATGGCGAGGGACCTCGGCTTGGTTCCCCCCGAGAGGCAGGAGTTCATCGAGGGAGGCGTCGCTTTTTCTCGGGGTCGTGAGGAGAGGGTCACGGCCGCCGGCGGGCGGAGCGGATAGCAGACCGGGCTGATCGATGCGCAAGTCCCTCAGATCGTCGGCGCGGCTGGCATGCCTGCTGCTTGCGATGCTCACCGCTTCGGGCGCTTTGGGCGCAAGGCTGTTCTGGCTACAGATCGTCGCCTCCAACCGCTTCGACGAGCTCGCAGCCGATCAACGCGAGCGAATGCTCGTCCTCCCCGCTCAGAGGGGATCCATTCTTGCTCGCGACGGGTCGGAGCTCGCGATCTCCATGGACATGCAAACCATCTACGCCAGCCCCAGGTCGATACGCGATCCGGCGGCTGCGGCGGCAGCCATCGCCCCGATCCTTGGCCTCCATGAAGGCAGGCTGAGGGCTCAGCTCAGCAAGCGCTCGGGGTTCGTGTACGTTGCCCGGCGCGTGGATCCTGCGCTGGCCGGGCGGGTGGCCGAGCTGAAGATTCCGGGCGTCGCAGCGCTCTCCGAGTCGAAGCGCTTCTATCCGTCGGGGGAGCTGGCCGCCCAAGTCGTCGGGTTTGTCGGATCGGACAATGGCGGCCTGAGCGGCCTCGAGAGCCGGTACGACCGCGTCCTCAACGGCTCGCCCGGAAAGATGGTGATGGAGCGGGATCCGACTGGGCGGCGAATTCCGTCCGGTAAGTCGTACGTAAAGCAGCCCATCCCCGGGGACGATCTCGTCTTAACCCTGGAAAAGGACATCCAGTTCGAGGCCGAGGCGGCGCTGAAGCGAGCGATGAAGGCCTGGGGTGCCGCCGGCGGGTCAATCATCGTGATGAACCCCGAGAGTGGCTCCATTCTTGCGATGGCAAACGCCCCGACATTCAACCCCAACAACATCAAAGGGAGCTCGGCTCAATCGAGGAAGAACCGTGCAGCTGTGGACGTTTTCGAGTTCGGGTCCGTGAACAAGCTCGTTACGGCGGCCGCGGCGCTCGAGTCGGGGGTCATCCGGCCGAGCGATCTGATGTCTTTGCCCGACCGCCTGAAGATCGGAGCGAAGGTGTTCAAGGACGCCCACCCCCATCCGACGCAAACCCTGTCGTTCTCTCAGGTAATCCAGCGCTCGAGCAACATCGGGATGATCCGCGTCGCGGAGCGGCTGGGTAAGCAGCGCCTGTACGACTACCTCCGGCGCTTCGGGTACGGGAGCTACACAGGCCTCGGATTCCCCGGAGAGTCGCCAGGCATCGTCCCCCGGCCGGAGAACTGGTGGGGGACGTCGTTGGGGGCGATTGCGATAGGGCAGGCTTTCTCGATCACCCCGCTACAACTTGTGAAGGCGTACGCGACGGTGGCAAACGACGGGGTTGAGGTGGAGCCAAGCCTCGTAGCTGCGACCGTCGACGGGTCGGGGAAGCGGCGCCCGGCCGAACCGGCAGGGACGCGGCGCGTGATCAGCGAAGACACCGCGCGAGAGCTGAAACAGATCCTCGTGGGGGTGACCGAGGACAAGAACGGGACCGGCACGGCCGCGGCGATTCCGGGGTACCGGGTTGGGGGGAAGACGGGAACCGCACAGAGGCCCCGGCAGGGAGTACCTGGATACTCGGGATACACCTCCTCGTTCGTAGGATTTGCTCCCGCGGAGGATCCCAAGCTGGTCGTTGGTGTGGTCTTGGACGACCCCGCGCCCTTCCTCGCCGGCGCGACCGCTGCAGTCACCTTCAAGGAAGTGATGCAGTTCTCGCTGCGCCGTTTGGGGATCGAGCCAGCGCCTCGTGTCAATCCGACAGGGACGGCGCTTGCGGCTCCGGCCGGTCGGTAGGCCCGGGGGGCCACTCGAAGCGCGATGCTGCGGGGATGAAGTTGGGACAGATCGCGGCCGTCCTCGGGGCGGCACCTCCCTTACGGGAGGCCGCCCTCGACATCACCGACCTTGCCTACGACTCGAGAAAGGTGGTGCCTGGCGCGTTGTTCTTCTGCGTTCGTGGCCGTTCTCACGACGGCCACGCGTGGGCAGGCGATGCGGTAAAGGCAGGAGCAGCGGCCATCGTGTGCGAAAGGCTCCTCGATGTTGCTGCACCCCAGCTGGTCGTGCCCGACTCGAGGGCCGCGATGAACCGTCTCGCTTCCCCGTTCTTCGACGACCCCAGCTCGCAGCTTCAGGTCGTCGGCATCACCGGGACCAACGGAAAGACCACGATCGCGTTCATGCTCGAGGCGATTTTCAGGGGGGCGGGGGACGAGGCCGGGCTGATAGGGACGGTTCAAACGAGGATCGCCGGGAAGGTGTTTCCGGCCGGACGAACGACGCCGGAGGCGATCGACCTGCAGCGAACCCTCCGACAGATGGTCGATGCGGGCGTGAACAGGTGTGCCGTCGAAGTGACGTCCATCGGGCTCGAGGAGGGCCGGACGGAAGGCATCGATTTCGACGTCGCCGTCTTCACCAACCTGACCCACGACCACCTCGACCATCACGGCACGATGGATCGCTATTACCTTGCAAAGCGAAAGCTCTTCGTGGAGGCGAAGCCCTCTCATTCCGTTCTGAACATCGATGACCCTTACGGCCGCCGGCTTCGAGCGGAGCTGCAGGGCGAGGTGCTGACGTATGGGTTCGACGCCTCCGCCGATCTCCGGGCCACCGATCTAAGGATCAGTCGCGACGGATCCCACTTCAGGGCCACTGGGCGGGGCTTCGACGAAGACGTGTTCGTGAGGCTGCCGGGCGGCTTCAACGTCTCCAACTCACTTGCAGCGATCGGCGCGGCGACACTGTTGGGCGTACCTCCCGCGTCGTGCCTGGCGGGGCTCGCCGCTCTTGAGGCCGTTCCGGGCCGGTTCGAGCGGGTGGACGAGGGCCAGGACTTTCTCGTGCTGGTCGACTACGCCCACACTCCCGACAGCCTCGCAAACGTGCTGACGGCCGCGCGGCGGCTTTCGGACGGTAGGGTGATCGCGGTGTTCGGGTGTGGAGGCGCGCGCGACAGGGCCAAGAGGCCGGTGATGGGGGAGGTGGCTGGAACGCACGCCGACATCGTGATCGCCACGTCCGACAATCCTCGAAACGAGGATCCCGGGGATATCCTTGCCGAGGTCGAAGCCGGGCTTCGGAAGACGGCGCCTTCCGAGGGCTACTCGATCGTCCCCGACAGGGCCGAAGCCATCGAGGCGGCAGTCGGCCGCGCTAGAAGCGGGGACGTCGTCGTAATCGCCGGGAAAGGCCATGAGACTGGGCAGGAGTTTGCCGACAGGGTGATCCCCTTTGACGACAGGCTCGTCGCGGCGGCGGCGTTGAGGCGAACGGTTGCAAGAGGTTTGGAATGATGCGCGAGCTCGGGCCGTAATGAATCTGAAGCTGGTGGAGGCTGCGCGCGTCATGGGTGGCGCCTTGATTCCCGCAGGCGAGGTTGCACGGATCAGGGGGGCCGCGATCGACTCGCGTGAGGTGAAACCCGGCGACGCGTTCTTTGCCCTCGAGGGCGAGTGGCGGGACGGACACGACTTCGTGGGTGACTCCTTTCGCCGGGGAGCCGCAGCCGCTGTGGTTAGGCGAGAGATTCCAGGAGCTGGGGGGCCTCAAATCGTCCTGCCGGACCCGGCCGAGGGGCTCCGCGTCCTGGCCGGCTGGGTGCGGGACGTCCTGGACCCGGTCGTCGTGGGAATCACGGGTTCCACCGGCAAGACCTCGGTCAAGGACCTGCTCTTTTCGATCCTTAGCCGGCGGGCCCCGACCGTTGCGTCACCCAGGTCCTTCAACAACGACCTGGGAGTTCCTTTGACGTTGCTCTCCTCGAAGACCGAGACGCGGTTCGTCATCTGCGAGATGGGCTCGCGAGGAAGGGGACATATCAAGCTGCTCTGCGATCTCGCCCGCCCCCAGGTCGGGATAGTCACGAACGTTGGGGTCGCGCACTTCGAGCAGTTCGGCTCCCAGGACGCGATTGCGGCCGCGAAGGCCGAGCTCGTTCAGTCTTTACCGGAGGGCGGCGCCGCCGTGCTCAACGCCGATGATCCGCTCGTCATGGGCATGGGATCCGCCACCCATGCCGAGGTTTTCACGTTTGGCCGGTCCCCAGATGCGTGGGTGAGGGCCGAGAGCGTCAGCACCGATCGTATAGGCCGCCCCACGATGCGCATGGTTCGCGGCCGCGAAGGGGTTTGGGTCACGCTCTTGGCGAGCGGCGCACACCAGGTCTCGAACGCTCTCGCGGCATCCGCCGCCGCCCTCGCGCTGGGTTTGTCCGTGGAGGACTGCAGGGAGGGGCTGGAGAGCGCCGCCATATCGCCCTGGCGGATGGAGGTCAGGACCAAAGCAGGCGTCACGTTCGTGAACGACGCGTACAACGCGAACCCGACGTCGATGGCTTCGGCGCTTTCAACGTCCTCCGGGATCGCAGGATCGAGCGGGCGGCTCATTGCGGTGCTCGGATACATGGCGGAGCTGGGAGAGCTCGAGGTCACCGAACACCGCCGCGTCGGCGCCCTGGCCGCATCACTTGCGTCGAAGCTCATCGTTGTGGGGGAAAGGGCGCGGCCAATAGCGTCGGGCGCGACCGAGGCCGGCATGGAGGACGTCAGAGTAGTCGATGACGCGGAGTCTGCGCTGGAAGCAATCGGTCCCCTTCGGCCGGGCGACGTC